>NZ_CP036261.1:5220723-5542877 GCF_007741475.1 Rosistilla ulvae
GCAACGCTTTGAAGGTGGGGAGGGGACTGGGCGGAGATCACGCCTGGCGTTGATCGGGGACGGCAAGTTAGTCTGAGGGGCACCAGGTTCGCGAAATGGTTGCGAACCTGCACCAAAGTGTATAGAATTGAGCCTCCTGTGTCAAGAAACAGGTCGATTTCTGCTGCCGAGACCTGGTCCTTGCGAGCCCATCGAGAGAAGCCAACATGCTTTCTAAAACAGCTGAATACGCGCTGCGAGCGGTCGCCTGCTTGGGAGCCCAGCCGGGAACGACTTCTCCCGCCGACGCGCTGGCGGAAAAAACGAAAGTTCCCCGTCGCTATCTAAACCGCGTGTTGCAGGATCTTGCCGCGGCGGGGTTGGTTCAATCGCGGCCCGGTCCAGGGGGCGGTTATCTGTTGGCTCGCGATACGGGAGAGGTCACGATCTTGGAGGTCGTCAACGCAGTCGGGCCGTTGGAGCGGATTCGCAAATGTCCGTTGGGACTCGCTTCCCATACCGAACTGTGTCCGCTGCATGCGGAACTCGATCGCGCTTATGCCGCGACAGAAGAGGCGTTTCAAGGTGTCACGATTAAACAGTTGGTCGAATCGACCAGCCCCATCGTGCCGCTGTGTGAAGTTTAATCAACGTGTAGGAGAGTGGCGATGTGGTTCCGCGGGTTGTTGAGTCTGATGTGTGCGATTGCTGTGATCTGTGTACCGTTGCAGGTCGGCCGCAGCGATCCTCCCGCCGCAGAAAAAACAGAGCCCGAAGCGAAGGCGATTCCTGATGCACTGCGGATGCCGGTCGCGGAGGCTCGCCAACGCGCCCGGCTGATGCACGACATCTACGCCGCCACACTCGATGTGATGCACCACCGCTATTTCCATGGGGGGCGAGCGATTGTGCCGGCCCGTGCGATGGAGGACATCTTCGAAGAGATTCAGCGCGACTCCCACACCGAAGCGCGTTGGATTTCGGTCAATCTGAAACCGATGAGCATTCATCACAAACCGAAGACGAAATTTGAACAGCACGCCGCCGACGAGATTGCCAAGGGAGAGCCAGCTGTCGACATCGTCGAAGACGGCTACTATCGCCGCGCCACCGCGATCCCAATGTCGGGCGGATGCATCGGTTGCCACGATGGGTTCTTTAAGAAGCCCACAAAAGAAGCCAAGTTCACGGGGCTTGTGATTAGCATTCCCGTAATCGACCAGCCCCACGGCGCCGGCGAGAAGTAGTTTGGCAGAAGAGCGCACGGATCGGAAATGCGTGTGGTTCCGTCGCGCATAAAAAAAGACTCCTCACACTGAATGTGTGAGGAGTCTTTTCGTTAATCGCGTGAATTCGAAGTAGTGAAACTACGGCAGGGTTACAGGACGACCGTCATCACGAGCGATCAGCTTGTTGTAAACGTTGTCATATCCGCCGTGCAGATTCATTTGATAGTTGGAACTGGTCACGCTGGTTTCGGCGTTCATTTCAAACTCAACGGTTTCGGCGATAAAGTGAACACTGCCGTCACAGAAGACAAACATCGCTCCTCCCGGATGCATGCTGGAGAAGCCTTGTTGGCAACGCCATGAATCTTGCAAAGTGTTCATCTTCACGATTCCAGTGCCGACAACCGCAGAAGTCCAACCGGTGTTCTTTTTGTCGCCGATCCCAAAAACCGTTCCGGCAGCTTCGATTCGCAGGTTGCCGTTGGGAGCGCGGTGCTGCCAGCGCCGTTCGCCCACTGCGATCGTGTTGGCAGTACCGTCGATGATGTCGCGGAATGCTGCGTTGTCGTTCTCTTCAAAAGGCCCTTTTTCGCCGGGGCTAGGGTTGTCGCGAGGTTCCCAAGTATCGTTGCTGGCGACGTAGTTGCTGGTTGCGATTTGTGCGTCACTTGCACCGCCGAGCCCGGAGTGCATTTTGCGTTCGGCGTGCGTGTTGATATCGGGAGCGATATCCGACGGACAGCGGAACGCGGCGACGGGCGATTGCATCAGCGTCAACAGATCGGGGGTGTTTGCAGCGTCGTGCAACTTGATCGTCCCGACCTGCAACGCATCGAACAACGGTTGTTGTTCAACAAAGGGCAGGATCGATGCACCCCAACCCCAGTACGATTTGTCCAGCGTGGCAACGCCCGCCTCGCCACTGTTCGCCAACCAAGCAGCAGGAAACTTTTTGTAGGTGTCGTGGTAGTTGTGCAATGCCAAACCAATCTGCTTCAGATTGTTGCTGCACTGCATCCGCCGGGCCGCTTCGCGAGCCGCTTGGACTGCGGGAAGCAACAGCCCAACCAAGATGCCGATGATCGCAATGACCACCAACAATTCCACTAACGTAAAACCTGAATGACGACGTTTCATCTTATAACCTCCACAAAATCGAACAAATAGAAAAGCACTTAGAACCTATTAAGAACAGTTGAGTGGTGAATCGACTTCACGAATCTCGAACTGCGTATGGAACTTCAAAAAAACAACAGCAACGGAGTGCCGCAATTCCACAACACGGCGAATTAGCACCACTCCCAATGCCCTCCGTTGAACCCAACCGGTCAACGCGATGGGGTTGGAGTCGACTCCATTTGGCCCGGCGAAGGAGTCACGACATCGGGGGTTGGGTAATAGTTTTCGTTAGGGTCGGCTGGGGGCTCCTGGCACCCAGCGATCAAACCAAAACATAGAACGGCAAGCGATAAACAGGCACGCATCGTATTCATGAATGACAACCCCAATATTCCCTGGATGGTGAAACGATTGTTTCGGAAAAGTATCCGTATCGCAGCGGCGAAGACCCTGCAAAACAAGCTGTTTGGTGATGACTGGAAATCGACGGCCCAAGTGTTTGCATCGAGTGCCTACGTCGAGCGTCGCCTGAATGAACCTCGAGAAAAGTGCTGTCGAATGAGGTCAATCAAATTTGCATTTGTGATGAGCGGAACGTTTTGAATCTTAGACACGAGTGAGGAATTAGGAAAGTGTCTTTCTTGAGCATCCAACAAGACGTTACGCCTGGCTACTCGTCACTGCGCCCCGGTTTAAGTGGGCTTCCCGCCCGGTAGATGTCAGACTGTAATAATTTGCCACGCCTCAAACCGCCCCCCTCAGAGCACGCCTCGCATCCACGACGCGTGGACCGATCAACACCGCTCACTTGCCGATCAAACATTGCCAAAGATACCACCCACCTGGAGTCCGGTGCGTGGCCGCCATGATTTGCGATTTTCGCAACCACAACAGGCTAAAAGTTTTATTTTTTTGGGTTCTGCATTTTGGACGAGACTCGACACTATCGGTTACGAGCAAAAAAGGCCCTTGGGCCCACCGTTCTCGCCGCTAAAGCAGTTCAGGGATTGCGTCGGTTCAAATCCGGTGTGCTGCAAACATCCCACCGCACTGATCGTCCGTTCGGACGTCTTATTATAAGCTGCGGAGCCTTGGAGATTGGGGAGGGCAAAATCTAATCGCCCCATTGCACGACCTGATTCCCACTGAAAGCTGGGAAAACGGTCGATCCAGACCTTCCGACTGGCCCATTCGATGTGGCGTAAGTCCATATTTGCGAATGGCTTAAGGATCGTGCGACCATGTTTAGACAGCCCGTTTTCAACTTTTGCTTCGGCAGAGATCTGCTGCGTAAACCTGCATTTCCGAAAAAATGCTGTCACACTGGAGGGCATCGCGACATGGTAATGGCAAGCAACGAAAGGGAACGATGCAACGCAGTGACTTCACAAAGATCGTCTTAGAGCACCAAGGCCGCATTCGGATGTTTATCCGGATGTTGGGTGCGGCGCCAGATGCTGTCGACGACCTGGCCCAGGATGTCTTTGTGATCGCGTACGAACGGCTGGAGATGCTCGAAGATATCGATCAGGCCGGTCCCTGGCTGCGTGCGATCGCCCGGAATTTGGTCCGCAACGAGTCGAGGAAATCGACTCGCCGCCGCCGAGTGGTCAACACCTCGCTAACCGACGTGATGCTGGGATTGGCCGACGAGCCGGATTCGGACGCTTGGACCGAAGAGTGGTTCGCCGCGTTGAAGGTCTGCTTGGAAAAGCTGCCTCAACACGGCCGAGCGTTGGTCGACGGCCGGTATCAGCAGGGGCAAAACGCATCCCAGCTGGCCGACCAAACCGACATGACCCCCGCAGCGGTGCGACAAGCGCTGTCGCGATTTCGGGGATTGTTGCGGCAATGCGTAGAAACTCGATTCCAGCAGGCGGGCGGATGAACGAACATACCTTTGATGAACTGCTGAGCCAGTTTTTGGATGACGCGATCGGTGACGAGGATCTCGATCGCTTGGGAAAGATGATCGCGGGCGATGAATCGCTGCGGCAGCGGTATCGCGAAGAGGTCCAGATGGCCGAGGCTCTGGCGATGGTTGCCGGAGAAGATCGGTCGGCGGAGCTGTTCGCGGAGCGATTGGATCAACGGCTGGAAGCCGAATCGCAGAAGTTCGACTTCCTTAACCGAGTGCTCAATCGTTCCGGGAAGCTTGCCGAACGGAGCGTTATCCGCCGTTGGGCTCCCATCGTCGCAGGTGCCTTGGCGGCCAGCATCGTGATCGCGTTTGGCGCTGGACTGTCGACTGGCCTGTGGCAGGGGCGGCATTCAGCACCCTCGATCGCCAATGCCGCGGGCGGACAATTGCCCGAACCGCCTCAACCAGCGGTCATCCCTCAGGAACCTGTCGACGATTCGGTAGCGATTCTCAAGCAAGTCGTCGACGTCACCTGGACTGGAACAAATCAATACGAGGTGGGTGATTCGGTCTCTCCACGCGAGATCATCGAGCTCGAATCGGGCTTGGTGCAAATGCAGTTCTTCCGCGGTGCGACGCTGACGCTGGAAGGTCCGGCGCGGTTGGAGATCAACGCCCCGGATCAAGTCATGTTGCACTCGGGACAGGCTTGGGCTCAGGTCCCCGTGCCGGCTCGCGGCTTCACCGTCCTAACCTCCGAAACCAAGATCGTCGACCTCGGGACCGAGTTTGGCGTTTCGGCGACTCCCGGTCAGCGGACGGAGGTTCGCGTCTTCGATGGTTTGGTCGAATTGTACGAACCGGCGAGCAAGCCGGATGGCGACATGTTGCACTCGTTGGAAACCGGGCAAGCGATCAGCGTCGACGTCCAGGGACGCTCGACGCCGCTGTCGGATCAGGTCACGGCGATGCCTTCGGAATTGTTGCTGCGTGAAAAACGTTCGCAGCAGATCCGCGAAGGCTATCGCCGCTGGCAACGCTGGAGCGAGGAGTTCCGCGACGACCCGCGACTGCTGCTTTATTACAACTTTGAATCTCCAGATGCCACGACATCGACGCTTCGCAACCAAGCTTCCGACACGCGGAAGCTGGACGGAGCGGTTGTTGGGGGCGCGTGGACACAGGGTCGCTGGCCGCAAAAGGGAGCGTTGGACTTCAAACGCCCCAGCGATCGCGTTCGGTTCCATGTGGCCGGCGACTTCGAATCGCTCACGCTGGCCGCTTGGGTCCGCGTCGATGGCCTCGACCGAATGCTCAGCTCGCTCCTTTTGACCGACCAGTGGGACAATGGCGAAGTGCATTGGCAGTTCGACCAATTGGGCCAATTGGGACTTTCGGTCGGTGGTGCCCCCGACGTCAAGTGGCGGTACACGCAACCGTTAGTCGACCTGACTCAGCTGGGCCAATGGATCCATGTCGCATCGGTCTTCGATGGCGGTCGGCAAACGGTTCGCCATTACTTTAATGGCCAGCGAGTTGGCGACGAAGAATCGCTACAATTTGACGGCCGGTTGCGGATCGGCAACGCGGAACTTGGCAACTGGGGGCGACCGCAATGGCAAGGCTCCCAAGCGATCCGCAATTTCAACGGTCGCATGGACGAATTCATCTTGATCGATGGCGCGTTGCAAGACGCGGAAATTTTGGAAATCTACGAAACGGGCAATCCCAATCGCTAACGTGGTAGAAGTTATGACATCCCGCCTTAACAGTCAGCATCCCCTCCCTCCCCCTCCCCAAACGACACTGCTGACGGCGAATCTCGCTGTGTGTCGCTGGACCATTTTGAAAACGCTCGTTCTGACAGCCGCCTGCTTGGCGGTTGGCAATCTGGCTTGGGCCGACGATCCGGTCGATGCCGCTGCCAAACCGAGCGACGCCCCCGTCGATGCTGCCAAGCAGATGGCGTTCTTCGAAACGAAGATCCGCCCGTTGTTGGCGGAGCGATGTTACGATTGCCACGATGAGAACACGGCGGAATCGGAACTGCGAGTCGATACATATGAAGGGATGATCACCGGCGGTTTGGCCGGGCCCGCTTTAATCCCCGGAAAGCCGCAGGGCAGTTTGATCGTCGCGGCGGTCGGTTATCGCGACAGCACGTTGCAGATGCCGCCCGATGAAAAGCTGTCCGACGCCGAGATCGCCGACCTGACGCGATGGGTCGAAATGGGAGCACCTCACCCCAGCCGCGACGGGATGCAAACGATCAAGCCACGCGGCGATGTCGATCTGGAAAAGGGGCGACAACACTGGGCATTCCGCCCGGTCGCGAAGGTCGATCCGCCAACGGTCAACCAAACCAGCCCGGCGATCGCGGCTGAAGAGCGTCGCGACGTACCGGTGCGGCATCCGATCGATGCCTTTCTGCTGTCGCGACTGGAAGCCGAGGGGCTGCAACGGGTGCCCGCAGCCGACAAGAGGACACTGATTCGCCGCGCCACTTTTGATCTGACCGGGCTGCCACCAACGCCAGCGGAGATCGAGGGTTTCTTGGCCGATGATTCCGAGGAAGCGTTCGCCAACGTGATCGATCGCTTGCTGTCGTCGCCTCATTATGGTGAGCGTTGGGGCCGGCACTGGTTAGATGTCGCCCGATACGCCGATTCCAACGGGTTGGACGAAAATGTTGTCCATGGCCACGCTTGGCGTTACCGCGATTATGTCGTCAACGCGTTTAATAAAGACAAGCCGTACAATGAATTTGTTGTCGAGCAACTCGCCGGCGATCTCTTGCCACCACGAGACGAGATCGCTCGCGAGCACGAACGTCTGATCGCAACGGGCTACCTGGTGTTGGGGCCCAAGGTTTTGGCGGAACAGGATGAAGCCAAGATGGAGATGGACATCATCGATGAACAGCTCGACACGATCGGCCGCAGCATGTTGGGGCTGACACTTGGATGCGCTCGCTGCCACACGCACAAGTTTGATCCGATCAGCCACCACGACTACTACGGGTTGGCCGGGATCTTCAAAAGCACCAAGAGCATGGACAGCTACAAGACCGTAGCGAAGTGGCACGAGAATCTGATCGAGACGCCGGAAGAAGAGCAGCGTTACAACGAGCATCTCGCCGAAGTCGCCGCGCAAGAAAAGAAGATCGCCGAAGTCATCGCCGAGGCGACGAAGCTGCTGGAGAAGCCGGACAGCGAATTGGCGTTAGCTCAACGCGAGAAAAAGTTCCCTGCCGAAACGACGGCTGTTCTGAAAGCCGAACGCGAGACGCTGAAGAAGCTGAAGGATTCGGCTCCCGAACGCCCGATGGCGATGGGAGTGATCGATGGCGAAGTCGCCGACACGAGTGTTCATTTGCGAGGCAGTCATTTAACGCTGGGCGATGTCGTGCCGCGTCGGTTCCCCGAGGTGCTGGCGTCGACAGACCAACCGCCATTGCCGCCGGAGACCAGCGGTCGGCTGCAGTTCGCCCAGTGGTTGACCAACGGCCAACATCCGTTGACGGCACGCGTGATGGTCAACCGAATCTGGCACGGCCATTTCGGCAAGGGGCTGGTGACGACTGTCGACAACTTTGGTTTGCAAGGGGCTCCGCCGACGCATCCGGAACTATTGGATTGGCTTGCGAATCAATTTGTTGAATCGGGCTGGTCGATCAAGACGATGCATCGCACGATCATGCTCTCGGAAGCCTATCAACGCAGCAGCCAACACCATCCCAAGAACGTGGAAGCCGATCCAGGCAACTCGCTGTACTGGCGGTTCAACCTTCGCCGGTTGGAGGCCGAAGCGATCCGCGACAGTCTGTTGGCGGTTAGTGGCCAATTGGACCGGACCGTTGGCGGAAACATCTCGCAGTACAAAAACCGCGAGTATGTCTTCAACCACACCTCGCAAGATAAATCGACCTACGACAGCTACCGTCGTTCGATCTACGTCCCGGTGATCCGGAACCATCTGTACGACATGTTCCAGTTGTTCGATTACAGCGACGCGAGCGTGCTCAACGGAAATCGCAATGTCAGCACGATCGCACCGCAAGCGTTGTTCCTGATGAACTCCGAATGGGTTTCCGAGCTCGCGCTGTCGATCGCCGATCGCCTGCTGCAGGACAGCAGCGATCCCGCCACGCGGATCGATCAGCTGTACATGCAGTCGTTTGGCCGGCCGGCGACCGCCGACGAACGGGACCGCTCGCTCGACTTTGTTTCGCAGTTCGCATCGCTATCGAAAACGCCGACCGACCGCGAGGAAGCGGAACGTCAGGCGTGGCAGCGATTGTGCCAAGCGATTGTTGCATCCAGTGAATTTGTTTACATCCGATAGGTAGAGCCATGAATTTTTCACGACGACAACTATTGAAGACGACCGGAGCGGGTTTCGGATCGCTGGCCTTGGCATCGCTGTTGGCTGAAGAGTCGCAGGGAAGCAACCTGCCCGGACTGTCGGGTTCCGAACGGGCGCCGCACTTTGCGCCGCGTGCCCGCCGGGTGATCTTCCTGTTTATGAAAGGTGGTCCGTCGCACATGGACACCTTCGATTACAAGCCGCAGTTGCAGAAGGACGATGGCAAGCCGTTGCCCTTCGAAAAGCCGCGGGTCCAGTTTGCACCGACCGGTAATCTGCTGGGATCGCCGTGGAAGTTCAAGCGGTACGGCGAGAGTGGGATCGCGGTCAGCGAGCTGTTCCCGCATGTCGCAGAATGTGTCGACGATCTGTGCATTATCAATTCGATGTACGGTTCCAACTCGGCTCACGGCGGTGCCTGTCTGAAGATCCACACCGGCAGCGATGTGTTTGTGCGGCCGAGCATGGGATCGTGGATCTCGTATGGCTTAGGGACGGAAAACCAGAACCTGCCGGGCTTCATCACGATCTGTCCGACTTTGGCTCATGGCGGCACCAAAAACTGGAGCTCCGCGTTCCTGCCCGCCAGCCACACTGGGATTCCGCTGGGGAACGCTAGCCAGCCGTCGGATCAAGCTCGCGTCAAATATATGCAGAACGCGAATCTCGACCGAGCGAGCCAACGGATGCAACTGGAACTGATGCAATCGATGAACCAGAACTTTCTCGATTCGACCGGCCCCGATTCCGCATTGGAAGCGAGGATCAAATCGTTCGAGTTGGCGTTCCGAATGCAGACCGAAATGCCCGACGCGTTGGACCTCGCGGCGGAGACAAAACCCACGCACGATCTGTACGGACTTGACGATCCGAAGACCGCTGACTTTGGCCGCCAGTGCCTGATGGCGCGGCGATTTGTCGAGCGTGGCGTGCGGTTTGTGCAAGTCACGCACAGCAATACCGAGGTCCAATGGGACCAGCACGGTTCGCTGCGGAAGGGGCACGAGCAGAACGCGAAGGAGGTCGACAAACCGATCGCCGGTCTGTTGCGCGATCTCAAGGCTCGTGGCCTGTTGAAGGATACGCTGGTCCTGTGGGGAGGCGAATTCGGCCGGACACCGACCTGCCAGGGAAGCGGCAACGATGGCCGCGATCACAATCCCGAAGGCTTCACGATGTGGATGGCTGGTGCCGGAGTGCGGCCTGGGATTCAGTACGGTGCGACCGACGATTACGGCTATTACGCTACCGTCGACAAGGTCCACGTGCACGATCTTCACGCCACGCTTTTGCATCTGATGGGCTTGGATCACACACGGCTGACCTACCGCCACGCCGGCCGCGATTTCCGACTGACCGACGTCGCTGGTAAAGTCGTGAAAGGAATTTTGACGTAGGCTGGCGCCTCGTCGAATAGAACTTCGCGGCGGCGGGGGCTTTGCGCGATGGGGTCGGTTGGTACAGAATGGTTGCCATTTAAAGGAGTACCATTTGTCAACCGACATCAATCGAATTGAAGCACTCGCCGCGGCTGAAACCTTAGTCGTTAAGGTCGGCACGCGCGTTCTAACATCTCCCGACGGCTGTCTCGATCGCGAGCGGATCGCGATCCTCGCCGAACAATTATGCAAAGTCATGGACACCGGGCGTACCGTCGTGCTGGTCAGCAGCGGTGCTGTCGGCGCGGGTATCGGCAAGCTGGGATTGACTGAGCGACCGCGGATGCTGGCCGATCTGCAAGCCGTCGCAGCCATCGGGCAAACCGACCTGATGCAAGCCTATCAACACGCCTTCGCCCAACATGGGCGGCACGCGGCACAGGTCCTTTTGACCGCCGAGGATCTGCGAAATCGTTCCAGCTTTTTGAACCTTCGGAATGCGCTGCGACAGATCGCTGCTTACAAAGCGGTTCCGATCATCAACGAAAACGACAGCGTCGCGGTCGAAGAACTGATGACCACCTTTGGCGACAACGATCGCTTAGCCGCTTCGGTCGCCAGTCTGATCAACGATGCGATGTTGGTGATCCTGACCGACATCGACGGCCTGCACACCTGCCACCCCAGCGATCCAAACAGCAAGCGGATGTCGACGGTTGAAACGATCAACCACGAGGTAATTGCGATGGCTTGCGACACTCAAAACAGTGTCAGCAAAGGTGGCATGAGCAGCAAGCTTGTCGCCGCTCAGATCGCCACCTCCCACGGTCACTCGGTGATCATCGGCCCCGGCCGCGACGATCGCGTGTTGGAAAAGATCTTGGCAGGCGAATCGATCGGAACGCTGTTTCAACCCGAAGAGAAAGCGATCCGCGGCCGGTTGCGGTGGATCGATTCCGCTGCGGCACTGGCGGGTGAACTGCACGTCGACGCGGGAGCCGCCCGCGCGGTGGGTGATCGCGGGAAGAGCCTGTTGGCGATCGGAATCCGCCGCGTCGAGGGAGTGTTTGATCGCGGCGAAGTCGTTGCCATCATCGACCCACAGGGGGCCGAGATCGCTCGTGGTCTGATCAACTACACCTCCGAAGAAGCGACAAAAATCATCGGCTTGCCCAGCGGTCAGATCGCCGACGTTCTAGGCCACTGTCCCTATGACACGGTGATCCACTGCGACAACATCGCAACCAACAGCGGACTGCCGCTGCCACGCTAAAACGGCAGCACGTCAGGCAACACAAGGTGCGACGTAAGCAGCCTGGCTGCACTGCCTTTTCATCTTGGAAAAACTTGCGTTTCACTTCGGCGCAGCGTAGAACATCGGTCCAGCTTTTGCGATCGATCCTCACGCCCACAGCCCTGGTCCCACCGATGAAACTGCTGCTGCGAACCTGTGTCGCTTTGTTGCTAGTCCTTTCTATCGAACCCGCTGACGCCGAACAGTGGCCTGGCTGGCGCGGACCTCGCGGCGATGGCAGTAGCTTGGAATCGAAGCCGCCAACCGATTGGGACGGTGCGACGGGGAAGAACATCCTTTGGACAAAGGACTTGCCCGGCACGGGGCACGGATCGCCGATCGTCTGGAACGACAAACTCTTTCTTGTAACCTGCATCGAGGACCAACACGATCGCCAACTGTTGTGCATCAGCACCGCGACGGGCGAGACGCTTTGGAAGTCGACAGTCTTTAACGCACCGTTGGAGACCAAGCATTCACTGAACAGCTTCGCCAGCAGCACTCCGGCGACCGATGGCGATCAAGTCGTTGCGGTTTTCCTGGAAGTCGATGGCAGCAAGGCTCCAGCCAAAAACGTCGGCAAGGCGAGGAACCTCACCCCCGGCAAGATCGTCGTCGCGGCATACGACTTGGCGGGCAAACAGCGTTGGTTGGCGCGGCCGGGAGTCTTCAGCAGCGTCCATGGATTCTGCAGCAATCCCGTTCTATTTGGCGATCTGGTGATCATCAACGGCGATCACGATGGCGATTCATTCCTCGTGGCGTTGGATCGCAACACGGGGAAAACGGTATGGAAGGTTCCGCGTCGGCATCAAACACGCAGTTATGCGACGCCGCTGATCCGCGAGGTCGACGGCGCGGACCAGCTTGTGTTGCCGGGTAGCATGGCGGTTACAAGTTTTAACCCGCGGGATGGTTCGACGCTGTGGACCGTCGAAGGGCCGACCGAACAGTTTGTCGCCTCGCCGGTCTACGACGGCAAACACTTCTTCGTAACCGCGGGCTATCCAACGCATCACGTCGTCGCGATCCGCCCCGACGGACACGATGATGTTAGCGATTCGCATGTCACATGGCACAGCACCGACGTCCGCAGCTATGTCCCTTCGCCGATCCTGGCCGGTCAGTTTCTGATCGTGGCTGATGATCGCGGAACAGCAAATTGTTACGATACCGCGACGGGAGAACGCTTCTGGAATGTGCGACTGGGACGCAAATTCAGCGCGTCGCCGGTGATGGCTGCTGGGAAGGTCTTCCTGTTAGCCGAAGATGGCACGATGCACATTGTGCAACCGGGGAAAGAGTTCCAACAGATCGCCGAACCGCAACTGGGCGAGCGAGCGTTTGCATCGCCTGCGATCGCCGACGGCCGAATCTACATTCGCGGTGAGCAGCGATTGTTTGCGATCGGAGAGAAGTAGAACGCACCCCGACTCGTTTAACCGCGGTGGCAACGCCCCGCGCGTTCGACCTCAATCCGACGCGCGGCCCGATGGGCACGCGGTTAAACGCACCGCACCACCGACACCGACGACTGCCTTAGTGATAGCTGCCGCGGCCAAACTGTGGATGGACTTTCCTCAGCACGCGTTTCGACCACTCTTTGCCAGGCAACGCCTTGAGCGTTCGCAGCATCCCACCGCGCAGTCGCCGCGTGTGCCAGGAAGCTGGCGAGACACAAATCGCTCCGTGCGGCACGCTATCGATCACGTTGTTTAGCGTCCACTTGTATGGTAGTTCGCCGTAGCCGAAATCGATTTTGTCGATTTGGTTGGCATCCGCCTGGCGAACGATTTCCAGAAACAACGCTGTCCCTGGGGATGCGTACCCGAAGGCCTGATCGTAGACCGGGAACCAATAGTGCAGCAGTTTGCCCTCTTGCATTCCCATGTGCATCGCGACCAATTTGTCTCCCGCGTAGAGCGCTGACAAACGCCCTTCCAGCTGACCATCTCGCGTCAGCATCAAATGCAGCAGATTGCGTATCCATTCGACCGAGAAGATGTCAAAAATCCGCGTCCGTTGATATTGCTCGCGTTTGAGTTGAATCAGACGATCGAGTACCGCCGGATCGGTCGACGCATACTCCAACCGCAATGGGCCTTCCTCGCGGACCAGCTTTTTCGTTTTTCGCCGCTGCTTAAAAATTGTCTTGCGATTTTGCTCCAACCAGTGGTCATAGCGAAGATCCGATGCGGTCAGATCACATAAAAACGCTTTGGTCCATCCAAAAGCATGCTCTTGGGCATCGTTAGTCGATGAAAACAGAGCATGGTATTCGTACCCGGTGGCATCGAGATCGGTCAGCACCCCGCGCCAATCGATCGTAGAATCGGGAGCACAGATTAAACCATGAGCGTCGTTGATCGTGCGGCCGATGGGAAACAATGATCGGCCGCTGCGATGGTAGGGCAAAAAACCGATCGGTACGCCCGATTGTTCGATGATCGCCACATAACAGTCGTCGCGAACTTGATTGACAGCCTGCGTAAACTCAGACGAAAAGAAGGGACTGTAGAACGCCGGATTGCTCGATCGCAACGCGTCCCAAACGGCGACCAATGAATCGTCCAAACAGCTTGCATGAATCGAATGAACGCGGTGTTTTCTCGCTCCATTTGACAGCGGTGATTGACCGAGTTCGTTGCTGCGACCCGCTGACGACTGCGTTGGTTGATTGAGAGAGTCGGCCAGAGGCATAGGTTGAATCAACGGCAAGGTTGTGGCCTGGGAAGCATGCACGTAAGTTCAGCTCAATTAGATTAATTGAGATTTGGCCGGCATCAAGTGCGGAGATACCGACAAACCACTGGATTTCGGCGAATAAAAACACCCCATAGTTGGGGGCAAGGCAAGCTCTCAATTCCGTTGGGGCCCAAAAAATAAAGGGACAGCTTCGCGTGGAAGCTGCCCCTTTCTTCGTCGTTCGCCATTCCGCTGCCAAGCAACGGAGGACGATTTAGTTGCTGACCAAACGCAATATCGGCGTGTTGAGCGACTTGGCAACATGGCCAACATAGTCGGCATCGACCGGGCTGAGACGTCGCATCGGCACGGTGCAGGTGCGACCATTGGTCTTGAGCAGCTTGACGAAATCGGTACCGATCACGACCAACCGCCCCTCGGTTTCAAAGGTGCTGGTGTTGTCCTTCCAAACTCGCATCGAAAGATCGCCAAACGGATCGTCCGCCGCTTCCTTCCCTTCGTCCCCTGACTTGGGCTCACCAAACAGGTCGTCGAACCCTTCGGCTGGCTTCGCTTCGGTCGCCGGTGCCGCATCGTCTGCAGGAGGAGTCCCGAACAGATCGTCAGCTGGAGCCGGTTCTGCTGCAGGAGGAGTCCCGAACAGGTCGTCAGCTGGAGCCGGTTCCGCTGCAGGAGGAGTTCCGAACAGGTCGTCAGCTGGAGCTGGTTCCGCTGCAGGAGGAGTTCCGAACAGGTCGTCAGCTGGAGCTGGTTCTGCTGCAGGAGGAGTTCCGAACAGGTCGTCAGCTGGAGCTGGTTCTGCAGGTGCAGCCTTGCCCGGTTCACCAAACAGGTCATCGGCAGCCGCAGGTGTCTCGGCTGGCGTATCAAACAGATCGTCCGCAGGAGCTTCCTTCATCGGTTCGGCAGGAGCCGCACCAAAGGGATCGTCCGACGCGGGGGCCGGTTCCGATGGAGCACCAAAGGGATCGTCGGCCGCTGGCTTCGGATCAGCCGCTGGCTTTGGTTCCGATGGAGCACCAAACAGATCGTCCGCGGGAGCTTCCTTCATCGGTTCGGCTGGAGCCGCACCAAAGGGATCGTCCGACGCGGGGGCCGGTTCCGATGGAGCACTAAAGGGATCGTCGGCAGCTGGCTTCGGATCAGCCGCTGGCTTTGGTTCCGATGGAGCACCAAACAGATCGTCCGCAGGAGCTTCCTTCATCGGTTCGGCAGGAGCCGCACCAAAGGGATCGTCAGCTGCTGGTTTAGGTTCAGCTGGTGCACCAAAGGGATCGTCGGCCGCAGCCTTGGGTTCAGCTGGTGCAGCTTCGGGTTCAGCGGGAGCAGCAAAGGGATCGTCAGCGGGAGCCTCTTTCATTGGTTCGGCTGGAGCCGCACCAAAGGGATCGTCAGCTGGTGCCGCCTTAGGTTCAGCGGGTGCACCAAAGGGATCGTCGGCCGCAGCCTTAGGTTCAGCGGGTGCAGCTTCGGGTTCAACGGGAGCTGCAAAGGGATCGTCAGCTGGAGCCTCTTTCATTGGTTCGACAGGAGCCGCACCAAAGGGATCGTCAGCTGGTGCCGCCTTGGGTTCAGCTGGTGCCGCCTTAGGTTCAGCCGGTGCTGCCTTGGGTTCAGCCGGTACTGCCTTGGGTTCAGCCGGTGCTGCCTTAGGTTCAGCGGGTGCTGCCTTAGGTTCAGCCGGTACTGCCTTGGGTTCAGCCGGTCCTGCCTTAGGTTCAGCTGGTGCTGCCTTGGGTTCAGCTGGTGCTGCCTTAGGTTCAGCGGGTGCTGCCTTAGGTTCAGCCGGTGCTGCCTTAGGTTCAGCTGGTGCTGCCTTGGGTTCAGCCGGTGCTGGTTCTTTGGCTTGCTCATTAAACGGATTGGGCGTTTCGGCGGGCATTGGTTCAGGATTGACAGGCTTTGGAGCCGGCTTGGGCTCCGCTGGCATCGGTTCCAACGCGGTCGCAGGTTGAATCTCCTGCTCGGGTTCATCATTCACATCCGCATCGACGCTCTTCTCGTCCACAGGTGCTGGAGTCGGTGGCGTTTCTTCGCTTGCATCTGCCGACGGTGGCAATGTGAGAACGGTTTGCGGTTCGGCGGGAGCCGCGTGGCCATACGACCCGGTTTTGCAGATCGGACAGTTGTCGGCGGGGTAGGTTGGGATTTCCGAAGTGGTTGCCGGTGCCGGAGCACAGGAAACCGCGTTTCCGCAAGCCGACGATGAGACGATGGCGGGAGCACATCCGACCGATCGCGACACGACGGGGACGGGCTTGCAGCTGGGAGCGCAATAGACCGGAGCACAGGACGCGGGACATGGGCAACAGCAATTCGATGCCGCGGGTGCAAAGCAACCGGCAATCGCATACGGTGGCACGGCCATGATGACGGTCAGCGTCGTGACGATCATCACGCTCAGCTGACGGCGAATTCGTCGATTCATTATCAACAGTCTCCAGGGAAAGCGACTCTAACTTGTGGTGTTTGCGACGGTCGACCAGATGCCAGTCGGGGAGGTTGGGTCGGCTGCCGTGCCGCGCGCGGTGGCGGTGGGTTTGTGACCTTATGCTAGTTGTCGATTCGGGCAGCAGCAAGCAATCGGGGCCGATGGGAAGCAGAAAATCCGGTTGATACCGATCATTGCAACCTCAGGGTAACTATGCTTGAAGCGGACGATTCCGATTTTTTGGTCACGGGGTCAGCCGGTCAGAAGCGACCGTGGGAACGCGAATTGGGATCCTCAGCAGTCGCGGTGGCTGCAATCCTCTATACAAAAAGCGGTTTCCAAACCTATCCTCTAAATATAGGACACAAACTGGGTGTGTCAGATTTTCGAGCCCACTTGATCGACAGCGACGATGAACACCACACCCAGTAAAACGACGTCTCCCAAGACGGTGCTGCTGACGGTCGCCAAGTTTGGTGTGCCCGTTGGCATCGTCTGGTACCTCGTTTCCCAGATCCAACCGCAGCAGTGGTCGGCGCTGCAGAATTCGCCAAAGCAATATTCTCTGCTCGCGATGGCGCTGCTGATCGGGCTCAGCGCAACGCTGCTCAGCTATGTTCGCTGGTGGCTGTTAGTTCGCTCACACAACATCCCGCTGACTCCCACCGAAGGGATCCGTTTGGCAGCGATCGGATTTCTGTTGAACTTTGTTTCGATCGGAGCCGTCGGGGGCGATCTCTTCAAAGCCTACTTTCTGGCCCGCCGCACGCCGGGCAAGAAGATCGAGGTCTTTGCGACGGCGCTGGTCGATCGCGTTGTTGGGCTGTACGGTTTGCTAGTGGTCGCGTCGGTCGCTTTATGGATGATCGGCGACTCGCTGGCCGGAGACGACGTGACGTTGATCCGCGCCGTCGTCTACACGCTGACCTTGGCGGGAGCTGCTTTTATGCTGGGCGTTGTCCTGGGCGGATCCCTGATCGACCGAGCGCTCGACCGAATCTTAAACGTCCCGATGGTCGGCCCATTTGTGCACCGCATCGCCGATCCGCTGCGAGCTTTCCGGCATCACACCGCCGCCTTCATGGTGACGATCGGGATGTCGGTGGTCGTGCATATACTGTTAGGCGTGGCGATCTATTTCATCGCCGCCGGCCTCTACGAACATCCCCCCACGCTCGCCGAACATATGGTGATCGTGCCGATCGCCAATGCAGTCGCCGGGCTGCCGATCTCGTTGGCTGGGATCGGAGTGTTCGAGGGCGCATTGGACCACTTATACGCCAAGCTACCGACGACGCCGACCGACGCGTCGGGAACGATCGTCGGCCTGGTCTACGAAATCGTCAAGATCGCGATCGCGATGATCGGTATCGTTTTCTATTGGACCGGGCAACGGGAGGTTCGCGAATCGTTCCAAGCCGTCGCCGCTTCCGACGACGAAACCTAAATCAGTCGCGGCGACAGACAGCCACAAATCCGCCGGCTCGCACGCGAGGCAACACCCGCCGCAGCGGAAGCACTCCACTGGCGGTCAGGTTCAGCGGAAAGATCTGTTCGATCTGAAACCCTGCCTGCCGCAAGTCGGCTTTCAGTTCACTCAAGCCGAAGTTGTGCAGGAACATGTTCGGAAGACCGCGATATTGATAGACCCGATCGCCAAATTCTTGATCGCCTCGCTTGCGGCCGGACCACCACGAACGGCACAACCACCGGAGGCCGGCGGGATCGTAAAGCGACGACCAGATATTGTGAACGTGCAGCACAAACTTGCCGCCCGGCTTGAGGATCCGCCGCGTGTGGGCAAGCGCTGCGATTCGGTTCGCCCGGCCGCGGATCATCCCCAGGGTGCTGAACAGCGAAACCGCATGCTCGACACAATTGTCAGCGATCCCGTTCAGGTCGACAAGATTCGCCCTAACCGAAGCGATCGGCAACGCCTGAGTTTGCGCTTTCTGCTGAACCACTTCCAACATGTGCTGACTCAGATCGATCGCCAGCCCGCGATAACCGCTCGCTGCTAATGCGACCAACGCCCTCCCGGTGCCGCAGCCCAGGTCGGCGACGGTCGCTCGCCCCTGCGAATCGGGCGGGGGCAGATGCTGCAAAACCAACTGCTGATCTAGCGCGAACAGCGGATGATCGGCGAAGTATTGGTCATACTCTGTTGCGATCGCCGGTCGCGCGGCATAATCCCAGGTTCCTGGGCTCACGCCCGCAGGCAACTGCCACGAAGGAATCGATTCAATTTGCACGCACAGCTCAAACGGTTAGAGACAACAAGGGTTCCGGTTGACACACAACCGGCCTACTAGGGAACGATGAACATCTTTGGCCACAACAAGGCCTAGAGATTGCTTCGCTCAAGAGAGTCGATCTAACCGCAAAATGCTACTAGGGGACTGGCTGGGGGGCGTTTTCTACCGCTATAATCCGTGCGACATTGAGCTCACCCTTTGTTGGTCGCCCTCAACACGATTCAATTTTTACTTCTTACAGGAGCATTCTGTGGCAATTCGAGTAGCAATCAATGGCTTTGGCCGCATCGGACGTTTGACGTTTCGCAATCTGATGGAACGCAGCGACGAATTCGAAGTTGTGGCGATCAATGACCTGACCGACAACAAAACCCTGCGAACGCTGTTGAAGTATGACAGCATCCACGGTCGCTATCCAGGCGAGGTCACATACGACGACAAGTCGATCATCGTCGACGGCAAGCCGATCGCCGCATTGGCCGAACGCGACCCAGCCAAACTGCCTTGGGGCGAAATGAACGTCGACGTAGTTATCGAGAGCACCGGTTTCTTCACCGCACGTGCTACCGACACCAAGCCAGGTTACGATTCGCACTTGGCCGCCGGAGCCAAGAAGGTCGTTTTGAGCGCACCAGCGAAAGATGGCGCCGACCTGACCTGCGTGATGGGCGTCAACGACGACAAACTGACCGCCGACATGAAGTGCGTTTCGAACGCCAGTTGCACCACCAACTGCTTGGCTCCTGTCGCCAAGGTCCTCAACGACACCTTCGGTATCGAATCGGGCCTGATGACAACCGTTCACGCTTACACCAACGACCAGAAGGTGCAAGATCAACCGCACGGCGATCTGTACCGTTCGCGTGCCGCTGGCCAGAACATCATCCCAACCAGCACCGGCGCCGCCAAGGCTGTCGGTTTGGTGATCCCAGAACTGAAGGGCAAGCTGACCGGTATCGCGATGCGAGTTCCTGTGCCAACCGGAAGCGTCGTCGACCTGACCTGCAACTTGAGCAAAGAAGCATCGGTTGAATCGATCAACGCCGCGATCAAGGAAGCTGCTGAAGGACCTCTCAAGGGCATCCTGATGTACACCGAAGACGCGATCGTCAGCAGCGACATCGTTCACGATCCACACAGCAGCGTTTTCGCCGCCGACTTCACTCAAGTCCTGGGCGACAACGGCAAGTTCGTCAAGGTGATCAGCTGGTACGACAACGAGTGGGGTTACAGCAGCCGCACCGCCGACTTGATCGCCAAGTTCGGCCCTATGTAATCCAACCGATTACGTAGCCAAACGCAAATAACGCAAAACTGCGAATTGCCAGAAAAACCCTCGTTCCCAAAGAACGAGGGTTTTTTATTTGCCCCAACAACAATCCCAACGGACCGACCATTCACCCAGGCCCAATCGGGCCGCCCCCATGTCAGCCCAGGGCAACGCCCTGGGAAAACGCCGCCAAACAAACACCCACAAATTCCCAAGGCCCAACGGGCCGGCACCACGCCAGCCCAGGGCAACGCCCTGGGAAAACGCCGCCAAACAAACACCCACAAATTCCCAAGACCCAACGGGCCGGCCCCACGCCAGCCCAGGGCAACGCCCTGGGAAAACGCGGCCAAACAAACGATCCCAGCCCCAACGGGGCGGCCCTAACTCGATCGCACAACGCCACACCAACGACGCCATCGATCCGCCCCGTTGGGGCTCCGCCGTGAATGGGCGCGTTCAAAAACCCGGGGCGTTGCACTGGGCTGACATAGCGCTGCCCACTTCGGGGCGTCAAACCGACCGATTCTCCCGAACCACGCACACGTTTCATCACCGCACACGCCACGAAACAAAACACACGCCCATTCCTCGGACACAAACGACGTTCCCCCTCAATCCCAAACATAGCGTTCGTCGATCTCCAGCCCATGGCGGCGACATAACTCGCGAAACTCCTCCTCGAACGTCATCTTTCGATGGTGTTCCTGTTGGTTCGCGATATACCGCTTCACATCGTCGATGTTCGATTCGCTGACGGAGAATGCTCCGTAACCCGACTGCCACGAAAATGACTTCAGCCCCGTCGCTTGCTTCTTTAACCACTTGCTGGTTTCCGTCTTCATCTCCTGAGCGACATCTGCGAGCGCAAACTTTCGGCTCAGTAAAAGCAACGCATGAACATGGTCCTCGACCCCACCAATCTTTATGGCCGGGGAATCGACGTTGTCGCGAAGGATTGTCGCCATGTAAGCATACAACTGCTCGCGAAGTTCCAACGGATCCAACAACGGTTTGCGGTGTTTCGTCGAAAACACGAAATGGATCGCAACCTTGGCTAGCGACTGAGACATTGATCAGCTCACGAAGAGGAGTCCGCAGCGCGTGGAATTCAATCATTGTAGCCAACACATACCGCATGGAACAACAAGTCGGATGGAGGGACACCGCTCCGCTCGGTGGCGTAGAACCGCCCCGTTGGGGCTCCGCCGTGGATGGGCGCGTTCAAAAACCCAGGGCGTTGCCCTGGGCTGACATAGGACTGCCCCTGTTGGGGCGTCGAACCGCCGATTCCCAATATGCATCATCAACGCCACGCATACAAACCGCATAACGCGCACGGTTTAATCCCCCCCACACACGGATCTCAGTCACCGTACGCGAAACCGAACAACACACCCGCCCATTCTCCAGGCCCAACGGGGCCGGCACCACGCCAACCCAGGGCAACGCCCTGGGTGAACGGCTACAAACAAACGATCCTAGCCCTATTGGGGCGGCCCTAACTCGATTGCACAACGCGACACCGACCATGACGTAGAACCGCCCCGCTGGGGCTCCGCGGGCGATGGGCCCGCCCCGAACCCCAGGGCGTTGCCCTGGGCTGACGTACCGCTGCCCACTTCGGGGCGTCAAACCGCCGATTCCCGCCGAAACAACATGCTCTGGTAAAACGGTACGACCAAACGCCATCGCGTTCGACGGGACCGTTGGCAAAATCAATCGCTCGCTTTTTCTTGCAACGCCTTGGTGCCGGCGTCCAAGGTGGCGATGATCTTTTCGACGTCGTAGACGCATCCGTTCCACGTCCCGCCGCCGACTTGTTGCAGCGCGGCCCAGAGTCGTGAATCGTCGGGCATCTTGACGTCGACAGCCAATTGCGGATGCGGCGACCTCGATGCGAGCAGCGTTTCGGCTTCCGCTGGCGTTAGCGATTTGTCAGCGGTCCCGATTAGGTTCACGCTGCCGTGCAATCCGATTCGATCGACAACGACTTCGATCTGGTCGCCGTCCTGGACGCGGCCGATCGGTCCTCCCGCCAATGCCTCCGGGCCGACATGGCCGATGCACGCGCCGGTGCTGACGCCCGAGAACCGGGCGTCGGTGACAAGCGCCACATGTTTGCCCCAGGGCAAGAACTTCAAGGCCGACGTGATTTGATAGGTCTCCTCCATGCCGCTCCCCAGCGGGCCGCGGCCGATCAACACCACAACATCTCCCGCCTGAACCGGTTGGGGATGGTTCCCCTTGATCGCCGCGATCGCATCGCGTTCGCTGACAAAGACCCGCGCCGGGCCGGCCTTGCGATAGACGCCATCGTCGCCAACGACGCTCGGATCGATCGATGTCGATTTGATCACCGATCCCTCGGGACAAAGATTCCCCTGCGGGAAGCAGACGGTGCTGGTCAGTCCACGTTTTTTAGCGGTTGCCGGAGGGATGATCACATCGTCGGGATCGACGCGATCGGATTCGATCAAACGCTGCCGCAACGCGCGCCGACGAGCCGACTGCGGCCAGGCGTCGAGGATCTCGTTCCAACTGACGCCGGCGACCGTCATCGCATCGCCGCGCAACAGCCCCAACTCGCGGAGATGCCACATGATTTCCGGAACGCCGCCGGCCAGGAACAACCGAACCGTCGGATGCCCGACGGGGCCGTTGGGCAAAACATCGACGAACCGCGCGACCAATTTATTGACTTGGTGCCAGTCGTCGACAGTCGGTGACCGCAGCCCAGCCGCCTGAGCGACCGCGGGAATGTGCAGCAAGAGATTCGTCGAACCGCCGCAGGCCGCGTGAACCAACATCGCGTTGTAGATCGAATCGTCGGTTACGATATCGGCCAGCGTGAGCCCGCGAGCATCCAAGGCCATCAGACTGCGAGCACTCTGCCGCGCGATGTCCAACCAAATCGGCTGGCCGCTGGGTGCAAGGGCCGCATGCGGAACGGTCAGCCCCATCGCCTCGGCGACAACTTGGCTGGTCGCTGCGGTTCCCAGGAACTGGCAACCGCCGCCAGGCGATCCGCATGCGCGGCAGCCTTCCAGACCGGCCTGTTCCAGCGAGATTTCGCCTTGCGAATACCGAGCCCCAATCGTTTGCACTTTGCCCGCATCCTCGCCGACCGTCGGCGGCAGCGTCACGCCGCCGGGAACGATCACGCTGGGCAAGTGCTTCGTCCCGCAAACTGCCAGCATCATCGCTGGCAAACCTTTGTCACACGTCGCGACGCCCAACACACCGCGGCGGCGAGGCAACGAACGGATCAACCGACGCATCACGATCGCCGCATCGTTGCGATAGGGCAGGCTGTCGAACATCCCGTTGGTTCCCTGCGATCGGCCGTCGCAAGGGTCGCTGCAGAAAGCGGCAAACGGGACCCCACCAGCCTCCGAAAACTGCTCGGCTGCCGCTTGAACCAACAGCCCAACTTCCCAGTGTCCGGTGTGATAGCCCAGGGCGATCGGCGTCCCATCGTGATCGCGAACGCCTCCCTGCGTACTCAGACACAAATACTGAGGTCCCATCATGCGAGCCGGATCCCAGCCCATGCCGGCGTTTTGCGTCAGTCCAAACAGATCGCCGCTGCTCCAAGAGCGAAGGATCTCATCGGTCAACGGCAACTGACCACTTGGCCCCGACGCCGACGTGACCACCGACGCCGCGACGTCGCCGCCATCGAGATGTTGGTCGAGCGAAAACAAACTGTCGTCGGGATAGTTAAACGCGGGAGGCAATGGATCACTCGCAATAAAGGCAAAATGTTGGTGGGCAAACGGTTTGACTATTCATAGATAGGGCAAAACGTATTCGGTCCAACGGTTTTACTATTCATAGATAGGGCAAAACGTATTAAAGGCTGCTTGGCAGAAGACGCCGGGGTCATTGTAGCGTTGATTGCGATTGAGCCCGTCGATCGTTGCCATCTCCGCGTCGCTGAGGCTGAAGTCGAAGAGGCTGAAGTTTTCGGCCAGCCTCTCCGTTTTTGTGGTTTTCGGAATCACCGCGGTTCCGCGTTGCACGCCCCAACGCAACAACACTTGGGCTGGGGAGCGATCGTGAGCGGCGGCGATCGCCCGGATCGGTTCGATCTGCAGCAGCGAATCGGATCCGTCGGCCATCCCGATCTCGTGGTAGGAGAGTGCTCCCAGAGGCGAGAAAGCGGTGTAGGCGATCTGTTCTTCCCGGCAGAACTGGAAGAGTTTTTCCTGGGTCAGGTAGGGATGCGTTTCGACTTGCAAGACCGCCGGCGGATCGTTGGCGTAGGCGAGCATATCGCGGAGCAGGGCGATGTTGAAATTGCAGACGCCGATCTCTTTGACTAGCCCGGATTGTTTCAGTTGCTCCATCGCGGCCCAGGTCTCGGCGACCGAGACGCGATCGATCGCCATCTTCGGCTCGGCCGCTTCGGGATCGAAGAACCACCCCGGCGGATACCGTTGCTCGGGCGAAACGTATCGCAGCGGGATCGGGAAGTGGATCAGATAGAGATCGAGGTAATCGAGCTGCAGATCGTCGAGCGTTTTGCGGCAGGCGGCTTCGACATGTTCGCTGCGATGAAACGTATTCCACAGCTTCGACGTCACCCACAGATCCTCGCGGCTGCAGACGCCGCTGTCCATTACTCCCCGCAGCCCGTCGCCGACTTCGCGTTCGTTCCCATAATCGCAAGCGCTATCGAAATGGCGGTAACCGACTTCGGCAGCCGCTTGAACTAAAGAGGCGCACTGTTCGTTGGGGATTTTCCACATTCCGAGACCAAGAACGGGCAATTGGGCTCCAGAGCGAAGCGATAGCGAGGGAATCATGTCAAGCGATCCGTGGCGGGAGGGAAACGGGCAAGAGCGAAATGGCAGGTGGATAGCTTGGCAAATCGCTTGTCGATTGCAAGGCCTTCGCTGCACGGACCTTTCTGAGCCGCGGCCTCGCGGCTGCTGAATACTGCGTTTTGACGCGGAAAACGCACGCGGCGGGATGAGGTTGATTTTAGGCAAGTTCTTCACCTACTATCCGCAGCGGATGCCAGAGTGCTGGTAACATATAAGTAATGCACCGCAAGGCTGTTTCGTCAGCCAGAGGAGAGTTGAATAATGCCCCTGCCTATCGATGTTGACGCGATCGTCCAATTACAAGCGGATGCTGTGGAGCAGTGGCATCGCGGCCCGATCGCGAACCCGTACACCGATTTCATGCAGCTGGTTTGCCAGCAACACGAACACAATTATCGCCTGTGGCACCAGGAAGATATCGCCCGGGCAAAGGATGTTTCCGACGCCGAGATCGCTCAAGTCAAGCGGAACATCGACGGCCTAAACCAGAAACGGAACGACTGGATCGAAAAACTGGACGATTCGATCACCTTGTTGCTGGCTCAACAGGGCGTCGAAACCGCCGAAGGTGCCCCGATCAACACCGAGACTTCCGGCAGCGCGATCGACCGGCTGTCGATCATGTCGCTGCGGTTGTACCACTATGAAGAGCAACTCGAACGCGACGACGCCTCCGATGAGCACCGCGAATTGGTCACCCAACGGATCGAACTCTGCCGGCAACAACAGGGAGATCTTTCCAATTCGCTGAAAGAATTGTTGGTCGATCTGTTCGCCGGACGCAAGGCGCACCGAACCTATCGCCAGATGAAGATGTATAATGATCCGACACTGAACCCGTATTTGTACGCCGCCCAAAAGCTGCGCGCTGGTTGAATCGAAGTCCTCCCCACGGCTGCCGCGAAGCCACATCAGCAGGTCGAACTATCATGAGGCTGAATCTATTCAAGTGCTCCACGCTAGTCATCTTGCTGGTCGTTGCAGTCTCGGTTTGTCGCGGCGACGAAGCCGACACGTCGCCGGTCGCTCCCGCTGAACAAGCGTCAGCGACAGCTAACACCGATGCTCCGATGCATCGATGGGTCTCTCAACTCTCCTCGCCCCAATACCGACTGCGCGAACTCGCAACGACGCGACTGCTGTTGGCCGGTTCGGCCGCCGTTCCCGCGTTGGAAGCAGGGCTTCGGGACGGCGACCTTGAAACGACATCGCGAATCCTTTCGGTGCTGCGGAAGATGTCGGTCGCTTTTGATCCGCAACAACAAACGCGAGATCTCGCTTGGGAATCGCTGGAACGCGTCGGCGCCGCAGGTGCTTCGTCCGCCGCAACTCGGGCTCAATTGGCGATGGACGAAGTTCGCGACGACCGCAAAGAACGGGCGATGGAAGTCCTGACCGGGTCAGGCATCTTCATCGGCTTTGGCGAATACCATTTGGCGTCCTCGGTCGTCAGCAACAACTACCACATGCGGATCCCGAAAGACTGGTCAGGGAACGTCGCAACGCTCTCCTGGCTCACCTGGCTGCATGGTGTGGAGACTGTCATTTTGAGTGGTGACAAGATCACGGCGGAAGTCGTCGATCACGTGGCAACCATTCCCGACATGAAGAATTTGGTCATTCGCGACACCACGATCTCCGTCGACGATATCAAGGGACTGATAGACCTAACGCGGTTGGATCATTTCCAATTGGTCAATGTTTCGGCAGGTGACGAATTCATCGACACGCTTGCCCAATTGCCGCTGCGTCGCGGTTTGACTTTGTTCGGAACCGACATCACGTTGGAAGGTTACGAACGCCTGAAGTCGTCGTTTCCAAATCTGGAGATTCAGTGCCGCGGCGGATTCCTGGGAGTCCGATGCAGCCCGCTGAATCCAAACTGCGAAGTCGGTACGGTGGAACCCAATACCGCCGCGGCCGAGGCGGGGGTGCGTTCGGGAGATGTAATCACCAAGTTTGGCGAATTCGATGTCAAATCGTTTGCCGATCTACAAGCGGCGATCGCCAAACAGACAGCTGCCGAAAAACCGATCCCAATGCAGATCAACAGGATCGTGGAAGAACAGGTCGAGGTCGAACTCCCCAACGAGGAAGGTGAACCGACGCCGAAGTTGATTCGCACCATCCGGCGACAAAAAACCTTCACACTGACAGTTAAACTGAAGCGTCAGTTTCCGTAGTTTCCGCCCCTGCAGACGCCGCGGCGATCGGAATCGCTTCGTCCGGAATCAACGTCGGAATGTCAGCCCAAACCGGATAGATCAGCGTTCCGTCGGCGTTGATCAATCCCGACTCGAGCGGTCGCTGCACCGGGCGGTCGATCCGATTGCGAGCCTCTCCAGCGGAAACCCGCTGGTTGATCTGCTGGATCAATTCGTCGGCGGCTACCGCCAGCGTCGACTGAGTGACGGGGCAGCGAATATATTCGAACAGGCTTGGGTCGATCACGGCGGGGGTTCCATAGAGGGATTCAAACGCTCCTCGGTTGGACCGATTATAGCTGAAGCACGCTCGGATGTCCCTAAGCTCAGGGGTGTTCAACTGGGCAAAACAAGATTTCGGCAGCCGTCGGCAGCAGCTGCCCAGATCGATGGGCAACCTCAGCGACCGACAACGATGATGTATCGTAACGATCTGCCGTGACGCGAAATCGGCGGCGACAGAGCGGTTGTAAAATCGAAATTTTTCTTTGCCCATCGGCAAAACTGACCTAGAGTTTCCATTGGGCAAATCAACCGTTGTCCGGGGGATTTGTCTTCAGCGTTTGTGTTGCGGGACGACGCTTCGCCGACCTGCGATTGTGCGATCGCGGGCCGGCGAAGCTATTTTTATGCAGCCTTGCCACGCCCCTCTCCACCGACGCCCCCAACACCGCCTTTCGGCGAGGTTCCCACCTGCATCGTCGCTCCGACCTCCATGGTTAGGGCTGTTATGTCTTTGTGCTTTGGCAAATGCCCCGGCACGCGCTAGCGAATCGCCACAAGCTCACGCACCGATTGGTTGTGGTACGATGTTGGCATGTCGCACGCACCTACCTCCCGATCGGTTGTCTTTCGCCCCTTCCCTGCCGCGGTGTTTTGCATCGCGGTGCTGATCGCAATCGTCCTGCCGGGACGACCGGCCGGGGCCGATGAGCCGCCGGGCAAGCAGCATCCGCCAAATCGTTTAGCTGCCGAAACCAGTCCCTATCTGTTGCAGCACGCTCGCAATCCGGTCGACTGGTACCCGTGGGGCGACGAAGCGTTTGCCAAAGCCAAGGCGGAGAACAAACCGATTTTTCTGTCGGTCGGCTACAGCAGCTGTCACTGGTGCCACGTGATGGAACGCGAATCGTTCGAGGATGTGGAGATTGCGAAATACCTGAACGAGCACTTCGTTTGTATCAAGGTCGATCGCGAGGAGCGGCCCGACGTCGATGCGATCTACATGCAAGCGGTCCAACTGTTGACGCAGCGCGGCGGCTGGCCGATGTCGGTCTTTATGACAACCGACGCAAAACCATTTTACGGCGGCAGCTACTTCCCCGCCCGCGATGGCGATCGCGAAGGAGCCCCCGGCTTTCTCTCGTTGATCCAGGCGATCCAGACGGCTTGGGAACGGGACCAGGAACAGATCCTTGCCAGCGGCGACCAGATGACCGATGCGCTGCAGAAGCAGATGGACCTGGCATCGGTCCTTCCCGCCGCAAAGCCTTCGGTAGGACTGGTCACACGCGTCGGGCAGCGTCTGGCCGAAGAGTATGATGCCGAACACGGCGGATTCGGATTTGTCGAAAACCAATCGAATCGCCCGAAGTTCCCCGAGCCTTCGAACCTCTTCTACCTGCTGCACCGGGCAACCGACGAA
Organism: Rosistilla ulvae; assembly: GCF_007741475.1. Lineage (NCBI taxonomy): Bacteria > Pseudomonadati > Planctomycetota > Planctomycetia > Pirellulales > Pirellulaceae > Rosistilla > Rosistilla ulvae. The sequence continues at coordinate 5,249,293 of NZ_CP036261.1, forward strand.
TCGCTCGACGAACCGGTTCGCGACCAAGCCCTTGCGATGCTTACCCGCACGCTCGACAAGATGGCTGCCGGCGGGATCCAGGATCATTTGGGCGGCGGTTTCCATCGCTACAGCGTCGATCGATTCTGGTATATCCCACACTTTGAAAAGATGCTCTACGACAACGGCCAGCTGGCCAGCGTCTACGCTCGAGCGTTCGCATTGACCGGCAATCCCGAATACCGCTGGGTGGTCGAGGATCTGTTGGCTTGGTCGTCGCGCGAGATGCTGTCGCCCGAAGGAGGCTTCTATTCGGCGATCGATGCCGACAGCGAAGGGGAAGAGGGAGCTTTCTATCGTTGGACGAAAGACGATCTGAAAGCGTTTTCTGCCGATCCAAACTACGCCCGATTTGCGGCGACTTATCAACTGGATGGCGAGCCAAATTTTGAAGGCGAATTCTTCGTGCCACAGACCGACGAACCGCTGGCAACGATTGCGAAACCTTTGAGTCTCGATGCGGCCTCGTTGCGAGAGACGCTTGCGCCATTGCGAGCCACGATGCTGGCGGATCGCGCGGAACGAACCGCTCCGATAACCGACACCAAGATCTTGACGTCCTGGAACGGTTTAATGATCCGTGGCTACGCCGATGCCGGTCGTCTGCTGGATCAGCTCGAATACGTAGAGGTCGCTAAACGAGCAGCCACGTTTGTGTTGAAATCGTTGCGGCAACCCGACGGCACGCTCCTGCGAACCTATTCAGCCGGCCAGGCCAAGCTTAACGCCTACGTCGACGATTATGCATTTTTCGTCGACGGATTGATCGCGATCCATCAAGCGACGGGCGAGCCGCAGTGGCTCGACGATGCGAGAACACTCACCGACATTCAGATCGCCCAGTTCTGGGATGAACAACGCGACGGCTTCTATTTCACCTCGCAGGATCATCAATCGTTGATCGCGCGGGCGAAAGATCCCGTCGACAGCGCGATCCCATCGGGGAACAGCGTCGCCGCCGAGAACCTTTTGTATCTCGACGAGCACATCGAATCGCCGACACAATATCGCGACTACGCCCAGCGAACGATCGCAAATGTGGCTGGTCTGCTGAAACGCTCTCCCACATCGGCGCCTCGCGCGGCGGTCTCGATGGCCAAGATCCTTGCTGAAACCAAACCATGAATGACCCGATCCTGATCCTCGGCGGCGGCATCAACGGCGTCGCGATCGCGCGACAACTGTTGATCAATGGCCAATCGGTCGTGTTGGTCGATTCGGCCGACATCGCTTCGGGGGCGACTGCCTATTCCAGTCGCCTGATCCACGGCGGGCTGCGATATTTAGAATACGCCGAAGTGAGTTTGGTCCGCGAATCGTTGGACGAACGCTCGCGGTTGCTGAAGCTGGCGCCGCAGTTTGTCAAACCGTTGGAACTGTTCATCCCCAGCCAGTCGCGGTTGGGCGGTGCGGTCGCGGCGACGCGGAACTTCCTTGGGATACCGGCCAAACGCTCCACTCCCAAGCCGCGTGGAGCTTGGTTGGTCCAGGTCGGATTGACGATGTACGATCTGTTCGCGCGAGCCAGCACGTTGCCCAAACATCGCCGCCGCAAATTGACAGCCCCCGACGTCCCCCCTGTCGATCCAAAGCGTTACGGTTGGCTCAGCTCCTACTACGACGCCCAGATCCGATTTCCCGAACGGTTTGTCGTCGGCATGATCGCCGATTGCGAAGCGTTGGCAAAACAACACGACGTCACGTTTGAACTGCTGACCTACCACATGACACATCGCGATGACGCGACGCTGCGACTGGAGCCTCAGCTTGCGTATCCACCGGCGGCAACGAGGACGCTTCAACCACGAGCTGTCGTGAACGCGACGGGATCGTATGTCGATCGCGCGTTGAAGAAGATCGACGTTGATTCGAAGCGATTGATGGGAGGGACTAAGGGAAGTCATCTGATCACGTTCCATCCACAGCTGCGTCAGCTGCTCGCCGGCGGTGGCGTTTATGCGGAAGCAGACGACGGCCGGCCGGTCTTTTTGCTCCCCTTCGGCGACTGCTGCTTGATCGGCACGACCGATATCTTCTTCGACGAAAACCCCGCCAAAGCGATAGCTTCCGACGAGGAGCTCGACTACCTTGTCGCTGTCGTCAATTCGCTGTTTCCGCAAACGGGATTCAGTCGCCAAGATATCGAATGCTTTTACTGTGGCGTGCGGCCGCTACCGTATCGCGAGAGCGGCAAGTCAGCCGCTTCGGTAACGCGGAACCATATCCTGCACGACCATCCCGACCAACCGTGGCCGATGCTGTCGATTATCGGTGGCAAACTGACCACCTGCCGCAGCTTGGCCGAAGAGACGGCCGAGTGGTTGGCCGAACGAGTCGGTTTTGAGGTGCAAGACCTTGGCCGCGATCGTCCATTTCCCGGTCACGAGGATTGCCGCCAAGCGTCATCTGCGGCCGACGATGGTGAAATGCTTGTCGGCACCCAGATTCCGCTGGCCGTTGTCGATGCGATCATCGCCGACGAACACGTTCGCCGCTTGGGCGATTTGGTGGAGCGTCGGTTGATGTTGCTGTATCATCCACGGCTGTCGCGAGCCACGTTAGACCAACTGACATCGCGAATGGTGGCGGCCGGAATCTTGGAAGCCGCGAGCGTGGGGCAGGAAGTTGCTGAGTGTGAGCAGCGCTTGATAACGATGTTTGGAAAACAGGTGGCGAGTTGAAGAAGACAAAATTCATTTTGGCATTGGACCAAGGGACAACCTCCAGTCGAGCGATCCTGTTCGATCATTCGGGACAGATTCGTGGAGTGGCTCAGCGGGAGTTTCGGCAGATCCTGCCGCAACCGGGGCACGTTGAACACGATCCTGAGGAGATCTGGAGCAGCCAACTGGCAGTCGCTCGCCAAGTGATGGAGGAAGCGAAACTAACGCACGACGACATCGCTGCGATTGGGATCACCAACCAACGCGAAACGGTTGTTGTCTGGGACCGCGAGACGGGCAAGCCGATTCAAAATGCGATCGTTTGGCAGTCGCGGATCACCGCCGATCTTTGCGATCAATTGACGCGTGACGGAATGGCGGACACCTTCCGAAACAAGACAGGGCTTTTGATCGATCCCTATTTTTCGGGGACCAAAATAAAGTACATCCTCGATCGTCACACCGGATTGCGAGCGCGAGCCGAACGAGGCGAGGTCCTGTTTGGTACCGTCGATTCGTTTTTGTTGTGGCGGTTGACCGGCGGGAAGCATGTTACCGATTACAGCAACGCCAGCCGAACGCTGCTGTACAACATCCATGACCTCGACTGGGACGACGAACTGCTTACGGCGCTCGACATTCCGCGCGCGATGTTGCCCGAAGTGCTCCCATCGAGCGGCAGTTTTGGCGAAACGAAGGATGAGTTTTTTGGGGGGCCAATCGCGATCGCAGGTGTTGCCGGCGACCAACAGGCGGCGACCTTTGGGCAGGGTTGCTTCGAAGAGGGAAGCGCCAAGAACACCTACGGCACCGGATGTTTCATGTTGATGAATATCGGCGAAACACCGGAGCTTTCTGACAACCGATTGCTCACCACGATCGGCTGGGGAATCGATGGCAAGGTGACCTATTGCCTGGAAGGATCGGTTTTTGTCGCCGGAGCGATCGTGCAGTGGTTGCGAGATGGGCTGGGAATTATCGCGGAATCGGGCGACGTCGAAGCGCTGGCATCGAAGGTCGACGGTGCGGACGACGTGATCGTTGTGCCCGCCTTGGTTGGGCTGGGAGCACCGCACTGGGACCCTCATGCCCGCGGAGCGATCCTGGGAATCTCACGCGGCACCACGGCGGCTCATATCGCTCGAGCGTCGATCGAATCGATGGCCTTTCAGACCCGCGATGTGCTCGACGCGATGCAGCAGGACGCCGGGACTAAGCTTAAAATTCTGAAGGTCGATGGCGGGGCTTGCTGCAACGACGCGTTGATGCAGTTCCAAGCCGACATCTTGGATACCGTGGTGCAACGCCCGAAGGTCAGCGAGACAACGGCTTTGGGAGCCGCGTATCTGGCGGGACTTGCCGTCGGCTATTGGAAAAATCTGAAAGCCGTCAAAGAGAACTGGGCGCTTGATCGCGAGTTCACGCCCGCGATGGATTCCAAAATTCGCGAGTCGCGGTATCACAAGTGGCAAACGGCCGTCGAACGCTCCAAAGGCTGGGCGAACTCGTAGGCCGGATCAGCCCTGCTTGATCCCCAACATCCGGTCCAACGAATCGGCGGTCTGGTAGACCAACGCTTCGGGGAAGTGTTGGTAGGGATGGAAGTATTCGAACGTGAGGTAGCTGTCGTAGCCGATCTGGTCGAAGGCGGCCAGCACCGCGGGCCAGTTCGTCGTCCCATCCAACAGCGGGCGGAAGGCCTCCAGCGAATGGTCGCTTCCCTTTTTTGTGAACTCTTTTAAATGAACGTTCTTGATTCGCTTGCCCAAGATCGGAATCCAGTGCTCGGGGAACTGGTACTCCATAATGTTGCCGGTGTCGAAATGGACTTTCACATGTTCGCTGGAGAAGCTGTCGACAAAGTCGGCCATCTCCATCGGCGACATCAAAAAGCCGTTGAAGAAGATGTTCTCCATGTTCAGCGAAACGTTGAGCTTTTCGGCTTGCGGTAACAGTTTCCCGATCGCTTCGCGGGCCCGGCGATCGCAGACATCGTTGGGCGTCGGATCGTGATCGGCTCGCCACGGCATGTGGACCGCTCCGGGAACAACTAACAAATTTTCCGTCCCCAGATCGTGAGCGGCTTGCGTCATTTTGCCGGCCAGCTCCATTCCGCGCGCTCGCTCGGCGGGATCGTTGCTGGTCAGCGGAAACGGCCAGAACAGGAACGAACAGACGCCGCTGATCGCAATCCCGATCTCGTCGGCCATCCGACGGATCGCATGGAATTCTTTGGTTCCCGACTTGGGTGACAGTTCGCTGTCGAGATCGTAATTAAGTTCGATGCCATCGAACCCGGCAGCTTTGGCAAGTTCCATACACTGCCGCAGCGACATTTTATCGGGATAGGGGAAGGCCCACAAATTGATCGACTTCTTCATCGCATACCGGGGCCGCGGCGGAGTGGCCGATTCTCCCTGAACCGCTGTCGATCCCGCTCCATCGGCTCGGCTGGCGACAGCCCAGGCGGCGCTGCCAAAAGCTGCATAGGTCAACAGATCGCGTCGTTTCAGGGAGGATTCGGGTTGCATCGGCATCGCCTATCGAGATCGAGAATACGGGGCCCCCAAAGCACATCGGTTGCGATATGATACCACAACGGGAATCGCAGCGTCGCGACAAATGAGCGGTGTAGCAACGCTTGCTGTGAGAGAGTCTTCCGCTTAGTCTATAGACTTGCGGCAATCGATACTCCGCAATGGCTTCGCTGTGGTCTTCTACTCATCCTCTAATTCTGTCGCCAGAGAATCTACCGATGACAGTCGAAACCAATGCAGGCCGCGTCTATCGCCATCTCCGCAGCAAGTTGCTGGCGGGGGAATTCGAACCGGGAACGCGGCTGTTGTATGGACCGATCGGCAAGGAATTAGGGATCAGCGCGACGCCGGTTCGCGAAGCGGTTGGGCAATTGGTCAACGAAGGGCTTGTCGATCTGGTGCCTCAGCTCGGCGCGATCGTTCGCAAGATCGACCGCGATGAATTGATCGAACTGTATGAGGTTCGCGAAGCGATCGAACCGTACGCTGCAGCTCGGGCAGCAGAGCGAGCGGCGACGAAGCAGTTGAATCAGATTAAGGCACAAGTCGACCGGATGCTCGCGTTGACCGATCAACTGGCCAATTCCAGTTCCGAATTCGCCAACAAACGGATGACCGCCCAGTTTGAGAAAGCCGACTTTGCCTTCCACATGTTGATCATCGAAGCGACCGGCAACCAAGCGCTCGCGCGAACGGCGGTCCGTTCGCACGTGTTGACTCGCGTGTTCGGAATCCGCCGCCACCGCTACGATGTCGCCACGATGCGCAGCACCTGCGACGACCATCTCCAGATTCTGACGGCAATCCAAGCGGGCGATGTCAAAAAATCACGCTCTGCCTCGGCGACGCATATCAGCCGCGGGCTCAAAGCCTCACTCCAAGCAATCGACGAAAGTTAGACCATGCAAGCGCAATTCACGATCATCGATTGGTCGGTACTGATCCTCTATTTTGTCGGCGTGATCGGCATCGGACTCTACTTCTCCGGGAACAGCCGGTCGTCGGACAACTTCACCACCGGCGGCCGTTCGCTTCCCGGTTGGCTGTGCGGACTGTCGATCTTCGCGACCTTTTTGAGCAGCATCAGCTACCTGGCGTTGCCGGGCAAATCGTTTGTCGACAATTGGAATCCGTTTGTCTTCTCGCTAGCCCTGCCGCTCGCTGCGCTGGTCGCGGTACGGTACTTCGTTCCGTTATACCGTTCGACCGGCGAGGTCTCCGCCTACGCGCTGCTGGAACGTCGCTTCGGCGCCTGGGCGCGTGTCTATGCCAGCGCGTTCTATCTGCTGTATCAGATCGCTCGGATCGGCGTGGTGATGTATCTGATGGCGCTGCCGATGGCGGTGATCTTCGGTTGGGACATCCGTTGGATTATCGTCTGCACCGGAATCGTCGTGACCGTCTACGCGTTCATCGGCGGGATCGTGGCGGTGATCTGGGCCGATGCGATCCAGGCGATCGTGCTGTTGGCCGGAGCGTTGATCGCCGTGGCGGTGATTTTGGTCGGTCTTCCCGAAGGTCCTGGGCAGGTCTTTCAAATCGCAAACGATTCCGAAAAGTTCTCCCTTGGCAGCAGCGAGATCTGGACTGTTTCGCAGCCAACGATTTGGATCGTGCTGCTGTTTGGACTGTTCGAAAACTTGAAGAACTTTGGTATCGATCAGAGCTACATCCAACGCTACATCGCGGCGAAGAGCGATCGCGATGCGGCTCGCAGTCTATGGATCAGCGCCGGACTGTACGTTCCGGTCAGCGCGTTGTTCTTCTTCATCGGGACATCTCTGTTCGCCTGGTACTCCAGCTATCCCGACGACCTCGACCAAGTCCGGCAGATCGTCGCTCGCCAGCTATTGATGCAGCAAGGCGTCGATCCGGAGTTCACCCTGTCGGCCGACAACGTCGAAATCTACTCGCCCAGCTATCAGGAACAGCTATCCACGACCGCGGCTTCGCTTACGCCGCGCGATCTGGGTGACCGCGTCTTCCCGCACTTCATCTCGGCTCACCTGCCGCAGGGGCTCTCGGGACTGTTGATCGCCGCGGTCTTTGCTGCCGCGATGAGCACCGTCTCCACCTCGCTGAACTCTTCGGCGACGTTGGTGATGAGCGACTTCTACCAGCGATTTTTTCGCCCCGAAGCGACCGATCGGCAACGGATGCGGGTGCTGCACGTCGCGACCGTCGTCTGGGGCCTGATGGGGACGGGGATGGCGATCGCCCTGGTTCGGTTGACCGAAAGTGCGCTGGACGTCTGGTGGACGTTGTCGAGCGTTTTGGGAAGCGGGATCGTGGGACTGTTCTTACTCGGGCTGATCAGCCAACGAGCGAACAGTCGAGCCGCGATCACAGCGGTCGGCAGCGGTTCGCTTGTGATCGCGTGGATGGTGCTGTCGACAAGCGGTCTGTGGCCGGAGGAGCTGGCCGAATTACAGAGCCCGTTTCACCAGTTCTTGGTGATCGTTGTGGGAACGGTAAGCATCGTTGTGATCGGATGCATTGCCGGGCTGGCGACGAGCGGCATGCGGCCGCCGGCGAAGGATGCTTAACGGCCCTCGCGGAGCCGATAGCCAAGGAAGTTATCGAGGTCGGCTTCGGCTTCGATCATCCGAACCGTCTTTTCGATGTCGTATTCGACGCGGCGGAATTCCAGCCGATGATCTTCGACGATCACGTAACAGCTGCGCGGATCGCCATCTCGCGGTTGCCCAACGCTACCGACATTGACCATCGCCTTCTTCCCCGACAGTTCGTAAACGTGACCGGTTTCATCGGGGCGAACGAATTGATTCTCGTGCGTGAAGACCCCCGGGACGTGGGTGTGCCCCTGGAAGCAGACCTCGGGAACCATCGAGAAGATCTTTTCCATCTTGCGAGGATTGTAGGTGTCCTCGGGAAAGACGTATTCGGTCGTTGGTCCCCGCGCCGAACCGTGGACATATAACATGCCGCCGCGGCGATAGGTCCGCGGCAGATTGCACAGCAGATCCAAACGGCGGCGGCTGGCCTCTTTGTCGGTGCCGTTTTCCAGCTGGCGCCGGGTCCAGAAGATCGCTTGTTCGGCGGCGGCGTTGAAACCTTCGGGATCGAACAGCGCGCTGAGATCGTGATTGCCGAGAATCGTGAATTCGAATCCCGCCACGACGTCCAAGCACTCACATGGTTGCGGACCGTAGCCCACCACATCTCCAAGACAGGCGATGGAGTCGACGTTTTGCTCGGCGATGTCGGCGAGCACGGCTTGAAGCGCGACAAGGTTTCCGTGGATGTCGCTAACGATCGCCTGACGCGGCATGGAGTATTCCTAGTTTCAATCAGCCGCGACGGCGGCTGGTGTTGCAGCAGGGGGCTAGCCCCGGCAGATTATTCAAATCGAGCATCGGCTGGAGTCTCGCAGTTCCAAGCCGTGTCGTCTTTACCGCCCCAGTTTAATACGATCACCCAACATGTTGGCAAGATCGGGTTCGTCGTAAATTTTCTGAGCCGTTTTTTCGACGTCGTATTCGATCCGCCGAAACTCGATCTTCATCGATTCGTCGTCCAAGACGACGTAGCAGGAGCGGCGATCTTCATCGCGCGGCTGTCCAACGCTGCCCACGTTGACCATCATCTTCTCGGGACCCAGCTGGTATTCGTAATTGCATTCCTCGGGCGTCAGGAACTCACACTGCGTCGTGAACACACCTGGAAGGTGGGTGTGGCCTTGGAAGCTGTAATGTTCGATACGAGCGAACAAGATTTCCATCTTCCGCTGATCGTAGACATATTCGGGGAAGACGTATTCGTTGGTTGGATCGCGGCTGCTGCCGTGGACGAACATAAACGGTTCGGCTTTGTGTAGACGGGGCAGGGTGCCAAGAAAATCCCAGCGGCGATTCGATTCGCTGGCCGGGCCGCTGTCCAATTTGTCGCGCGTCCAATAAATCGCTTGCAGGGCGACGGGATTGAAGCCATCGGGATCGAACAGCGCCGCCTGATCGTGGTTGCCCAGGATCGTAATGGCACAGCGTTTCATCACGAGATCCAGGCATTCGCATGGATTGGGACCGTAGCCGATAATGTCCCCTAAACAGACAATTTCGCTGATGTCTTGCGAATCGATATCGGCAAGGACAGCGCGCAGGGCTTCCAGATTTCCATGGATATCGCTAATCAGAGCTCGCTTCACGCTAATGCACCTCGTGGATGGAACGCTTGTTCAAGGGGAAACTATAGCCCGTCGTTGTAGAGAGTTCCACCACATGCTATTCCTCTTGTCCCTCGTTACGGGAAACAAGCTATTGTAAATTCTACGTTTTTCCGGGCACAATCCCACAATGATCTGGCATTTGGCAATTGAAACAAGCGGGCGTGAAGCCTCGATCGCCTTGTTACAAGGCAATCACCTGGTCCGCGAACTGAATTTGACGGTCGAGCAGCGCACAACGGCCAGCTTTGCCCCCGCGATTCAGACCTTACTGCAGTCGATTCCGGCCGGCGATCCGCCGCTGGGCCTGGTCAGTGTCTCGGTGGGACCGGGATCGTTCACCGGGCTGCGGATCGGAGTGACCGCGGCAAAAACGCTCTGTTTTGCTTTGAAAGCCGACCTTGTCGCCGTCGATTCGCTGGCGATCATCTGCCAGCAGCAGCGGGAAGCTTGGCTGGCGAACCCCGAGCAATTCCCCGCGGCGGCGCGACGGATCGCCGTCTGCACCAACGCTTATCGTGGCCAGTTGTTCATCCGCACCGAGCCCCTGGACGCACAAATCGACCCGGCCGATACCGCGACTGAAATTGTCGACCGAAGCCGATGGGATGATTTACAGGCGGCGATGGACATTTACGCGGTAGGACGCCGCGTTGCGGAACCGCTGCCGAATCGGGACGCTTCGGCAACGGAACCTTCCGCCGCCAGCGAGGTCGAATATGGGACGACCTTTGATGGCTGGCCGCGGCCGATGGCGGCGACGCTTGGACGGCTCGCTTGGAAGATGTATCAATCAGGCAAGCGGGACGATTACTGGTCGTTGGTGCCGCGTTACCTTCGTAAGAGTGCTGCCGAAGAAATGGCGGACGAAAAAGACAATCGCCAAAATTCGGCTGGCACGTATTCGCAAGCAAAGAAAATTTGACACAATTGATGCGGCTCGATTGTCCCCTTTCCACCCAAGGCCGATCCCTTGCTCGCATCCAGCTCCAGTTCTACCGCTCCCGACCACAGCCGCTTTGTCGACGGAACCGCCGTCACCACGCTCGCCTTTGATCGCAGTGGCGATCTCGCCGCGTACGCCGCCGCCGCGATCGCTGAATCGATTCAATCGCACAATCAAGCTGGCAAGCAGACCGTCTTGGGATTGGTGACCGGTTCGACCCCCACAGGCACGTACCGCGAATTGATCCGGTTGCACCGCGAGCAAAAGCTCGACTTCTCCAACGTCAAGATCTATCTGTTGGGCGAATACATCGGGCTGAATCCCGAGAGTCCGCAGAGCCATCTGACTTCGATTCGCCACTATCTGACCGACCACGTTAACATCCCCGCGGAAAACGTGTTGGTCCCCGACACGACCGTCAGCGTCGACCGGATCGAATCGGTCTGCAACGCTTACGAACAAGCGATTCAGGACGACGGCGGATTGGACATCGTCGTCTGTGGCATCGGTCGCAACGGGCACGTCGTGTTCAACGAGCCTTTCAGCATTCGCAACAGCCATACGCGGATGTGTACGCTCGATCCGGTCACCCGCCGTGCCGCCGCGAGCGACTTCTTCGGCGAGGAGTACGTTCCGACCCACGCCGTCACCGCTGGCTTGGAAACGATCCTCAACGCTCGCAAGATCCTTTGCCTGGCGTTGGGAGAACACAAGGCCGGGCTGGTCCGCGAAGCGTTTGAAGGGGGAATCACCGATCGCGTTCCCGCCAGCTTCCTGCAAGAACATCCCAACCTCGAACTGTTGCTGGACCAACCCGCCGCGGGGATGCTGACCGGCATCGCGACCCCGTGGTTGTTGGGCAATATGTCGTGGGACGAACCGATGATCAAACGGGCGGTCCTGTGGCTCAGCGAAGTCGCCGGCAAGGCGCTGCTAAAACTGGACGACAACGATTTCCGCGTCAACGACCTGCATCAACTGCTGCGTCACTACGGTCCCGCCGAACGATTGGCTCATCGCGTCTTTCGGATGATGATGGACACGATCGATTACCATCCGGCAGGTCGCGACGATCAGGTCTGCTTGTGCTTCAGCCCCCATCCCGACGACGACGTGATCAGCATGGGCGGCACTTTGATCCGCTTGGTCGAAGACGGCCATCAGACGCATGTCGCTTATATGACCAGCGGCAACATCGCCGTCTTCGATCACGACGCGCTCCGCGTCGCCGATCTGGTGACCGAATACAACCGGCTGTTCAACATCGATCTTGATCGGTCGGCGGAAGTTGAAAAACAGGTCCGCCGCGGTCTCGATTCCAAGCAACCGGGGCAGCCCGATTGCGAGGAGATCCAGCGAATCAAAGGCCTGATCCGGTGGAGCGAAGCTCGTGCGGCGGCTGTCAAAGCGGGCTGCCAAGAAGAGAACTTGCACTTCTTGGACCTCCCCTTCTACCGCACCGGAACGGTCACCAAAAATCCGGTCGGCGAAGACGACGTGCAGATCATTTACGATCTGTTGCTGAAAGTGAAACCACACGTCGTCTTTGTCGCTGGCGATCTGGCCGACCCTCACGGCACGCACCGCGTTTGCGCCGAAGCGATCTTCCTGGCGTTGGGACGATTGAAGGAAAAGAATCAACCGGTTCCCGAAGTGCTGCTGTACCGCGGGGCTTGGCAGGAATACGCGTTGCACGAGATCGAGATCGCGGTACCGTTGAGTCCCGACGATTTGGAGCTGAAGCGCAAAGCGATCTTCATGCACGAGAGCCAGAAGGACGAAGCCTTGTTCCCCGGCAGCGATCCACGCGAATTCTGGCAGCGTGCCGAGGACCGCAACCGCGGCACCGCCGACGCTTACAACCAATGTGGGCTGCCAGAATATTACGCGTTGGAAGCCTTCACGCGCTGGAACGGCGAACCGATCTAACGCGTTGGCACCATCGCGCGGCGAGGCCAGCGAAGCGGAGCCCGCTTGCGAAATGCAACCATCAGCAGCGCAGGCAACAGAATCAGATCGCCGATCAACGCGGCGATCATCGTGATGCAACAGAGGGCTGAGAACAACTTGATCGCGGGCATTGGATTCAACAGCATCGATCCAAATCCAGCGACCAAGATCCCAGTCGTCAGCAGCAGCGCTGGCCCGACGCGGAGCATCGTGATGCGAACCGATTCGGCGACCGATCGTGTCGGTCTGCGATCCTGTTGAAAGTGCGTGATCACATGGATCGTGTCGTCGACCGCCAGGCCAAGGCACAGCGAAAAGGTCAGCGCCGAAGTGATCTGCAGCGGATAGCCCAAGATCGATAATCCGGCGGCGGTGATCAACAGCGGCAACATGTTGGGGATGAAGCTGATCAGTCCAATCAACAGCGATCGAAACTGGATCGACATCACTGCGAAGATCAAGACGCTGGCCGCCGATAGGCTGCGAGCCAAGTCGCCGATTACAGCTCGCATGTTTTGCGCCGCAGCGACGACGGTGCCGGTGACTTCGATTTCGAAATCGGGATGTGTTGCCATGATCGGTTGCAGTTCGGCATCCAACCGCAACAGACGCTCCTCCAACGCGATCGCTCCATCGTTGGGAACCCGCGTGCTGACTAACATCTGCCGCTGAACCGGGTTAAAAATTCGATCGACAGCGCCACGACGTCCTTCGATGAATTGATACTTCTCCTCCCATGAGCGCCCCGGGAATCCGGCCAACGTGTTGTAGATCGACGCTGGCGGGGCGAAGCCCGCCGTGGTCTTCACGGCTTTGGAAACCCGCCCGGCAACGACGTTGATCTCCGACGCCGGGAACGACAACGTCTCGGGCCAGCGGATGATGATCAGAACCGGCAGGGCGCCGCCAAGCTCCGCATCGGCAAGCCGCAGCGCCTCGTTAGTCTCATCCGCCTCGGGGATCGCTTCGGTCCAGCGGATGTCGACTTTCTGATCGATGGCAAACGGCAACATCGCAAAAAAGGCAACGATTCCCAGCAGCGAAACGCGGATCGGAACCCGCAGCGGCATCCGCGAAACTCCCGCCATCATCCCTTCCATCCACGGGACGCTGCTCCCGCGGCGGCTGTGCAAATGCGATTCGGGCAGGAAGCGAATCGCCAACGGCAGCACGCAAAGATCGGCGATCAAGGCCGCCGCTGCGCCGATCCCGGCCCATAAACCAAACTCAGCGACCGCATCCAACCGCGACAATCGCAGCGAACCAAAACCGATCATCGTCGTCAGCGAAGTCAATAGACACGCCGGGCCGACTCGCAACAACGACGCATAGATCGCGCGGCGTCGCGTATGCCCGGCCGCCAAGCGTCGATTCGCTGCCAACAGCAGATGGATCGCGTCGGTCAGGCCGATCACGAAGATCAGCGAAGGGAGCGAACTTGTCAGACCGCCAACGGCGACTCCGCACCAGCCCATCAAGCCAAACGTCCAGATCGATCCGAGCGTCGGCCCCAACATGCAGACGCCAACCGGAGCCAGGCCACGGAACAGCAGCAGCGACGCGGTCATGCCGGCGATCATGGCAAAGGCCGATCCGTAAAACAGCGATCCTTGGATCGAAGACAACACGCCGTCGCGAATCGCCGGATGCCCCGCTTTCCAAACGCGCAGACCGCTGTCGGTTTCAAAGCCTTCGATCACGGTGTCGATCGGTGCGATCGCCGATCCGATCTGCGACTGCGTTAGATCGCTTCCTTTTAACAGCACCCAGAAGACCATCAGTTCGCCGCTGTCGCTGATCAATTGACCCGCGGCCGACGGATGCGATGTCAGGTCGTGGCGAATCTTTTCCGCGTCCCAGCCCGGCGGAATCGCTTCGGGCAGCACCGGCAACATCGCGCTGCCGCGGCGCAAATCGAAGACGCTTGCGACTCCGGCGACATCTTCAAGCGATTGCAATTGATCGCGAAGGCCGCGCAAGCGATCGATCGATCGCGGTTCTAACAGACGATCCCCTTCGATCATCAACAACAGATCGTTGTCATCGGGACCGAAGACCTCGTGCAGATCGCTCAGCTGATGACTGGAGCGGTCGTTGGACGAAAAGACAGCGTTGGGCGAGGTGTCGAAGCGAAGTCGCAGCAGGCCCATGCCACAGCCGACGGTCACCGCCAGCACGATGCACAAGAAGAGGATCGGCTGACCGACAGTCAATCGCGCCCAGATTCGCATCCGTCGTGTTCTCCCTAACCGACTTCAAGCTTCGCCAAACGCAGGTGCTACAGGTCGGTTTGGTGGCGAGATTCGGGAGTCGAGACATCCAGAGAACCATCCGAACCGCGGTCGACTCGCACCCTCGGCGTGTCGACTTCGACGTCGCCATCGTGATTCGCTTTGACCTTCACGTTAGGCGTCTTCACATCGACGCCGCGTCCCGATTCGTGATTGACTTCGACGTCACCGGCTTTTACGTCGACACGCTGCCCCGGTTTCACGTTGACATCGACGCCCGGCGCATCGACCTGAACGCCGTTCTCCGCATCGTAAGAGAAACCACCTCCAGGCCATTTGATATCGATGCCATCGGATTTCTCCGACTTTTGCGACGACTGGTCATCGCAACCGGTAAGCAAAACAGCGAGACCGATCAATGCGACAGAGAAAGCTTTCATGGCAGTTGCCGAATGGGAGGTGAATGGGCGTAAACGTAAATTAGCCGACGAATTCAACGTACCGGATTGGGGTGCGGCTGAACAGATCGGATCAGCCCAGGATCGCAGCCCCAATCACCCCGCAACGCTCGCTCTATTCGCTCTTCAGCCCAAAGCTGGCCATGTGTAGACCGCTGGTATCGTCGTAGGCGAACGAACCGGCCGGGGCCATATATTGAGTGAAAACCGAAAGCGGCGGCAGGTCGTTGTCCTCCAATGCTTGGTGGAACATCTTGGCGACCGGATTGTTTTCGGCCAGTCGACGCAGCCCCTCACGCATCGGCGGTGCCTTCAGCATTTCGTAAACAGCCCGGAACGATTCTTCGGGACGGGTGAAAGAGAACATGAACGGCGGGCGACCGTCCAATTGACCCGACAGTTCCCCGGCGATCAAATCGTATTCGATCAGATTCGAGATCGCGCCCGGTCCGTTCCCCGTTTCAGTTTTGATCGCCTGTTCCAGGAACTGGCGACTGTCGGTGTAAACCAAATGATCTCCCACGATCGCAATGTGCGGCTGCCCGCTACGCATGTATTCTTGCATCGCCTCGGGAATCTTCGCCTCGCGTCCAGCATACAGCGTCACTCCGGCAAACTTCTCCTCATTCCAGTCGGGCAGATTGGCCATCGCTTTGCCGAGCGTCTCCTCTGCGGCGACAGGATCTTTCAATTGAGCGCCAAACAAGTTGACTTGGCTTCCAAATCGGGCTGGCGTTTCAATCCATCGCGACGTGGTGAAGCGTCCGGTCAATTGAGTGATCAGGTCGGTCTGCAGATCGACTTTCAGCTGGCGGTTCGCTTTCCCAAAGATATCTTCGTTAAAGCTGCCTGCACCACGGATCTGATCGTAGACACGTCGCGCACCATCGAGTGACTTTTCGACTTCCCAGTTGAGCGCCATGAATCCAGTAGCATCGGCGGGGACAAAGCTAGGCGGTCCGACGGGGCCCTGTTGCGGCCGTACGACCGACAGCACTCCGCCGCGTCGCGGATCCAACAACAGATGCACGTGCGAGATCGTTTCGAAGCGTTTTCCCCCGGTGAAAATACTGCCGCCGATCCCCTTGATTCCCTCGAGCCCCAGGTTCTGGATGATGAACAGGACCATACCCGCCCCGCCGCCGGCAGCCGTCGCTTTGTCGAGGATTCCATACGGATCGGCGTAGAAGGTCAGCTGAGGACGCGTCTCTTCCGTTCCTACGCAGTGGCTCATCACAGTCGTAAAGTTCGAGTTGCCCGATAGGCGTTCGTCGTTGAGCGATCCCTTCCAACGCATCAATATGTCGCGGACCGAATCGAGATCGCTGCCGATGACCAAAGTGTCCTCGTGGATTAAGTAGTGCATCGATTGCGGGCGATTGCCGCGCTGCAGCGAAACGATCTCGACGTCCTGTTCGGTTGCCACGGTCCGGCGGAATCCATTTTTTGTCATCTGCCCTTCAGCGGTCTCCAACAATCGACGCAGCACGGGCGTTTGGTCTCCCGATTCGATGATCGCAACGACGCCAAAGGCGAGTCGCGTCGTCAGCCGCTGTTCCCGGCTTTTTTGCTGCAAACGCTCGCGGATCGCTTCGGGCGACTCATCGTCGGCCCCAGGCTTGGTTTCCGTCGCATCGCCGTCGGCCGGCGTCTGTTTCATCCGCTGAATCCGCGCCTCGGCATCGCTCGGCACCAACGCGACCGAAAGCTCTCCCTGGGAGATCGCGAGCAATTCGTCCAACGTCACGCCAAGCTGCTCGCTCAGATTGGCGAACAAATCCTGAGCCCCTGTATAGACTTGGGATACCAACGGACGGACCTGCGGATCGGCAGCCATTCGCCCGGCGGATGATTCTCGCAAGATCTGGCGGTAAGCGGCGGTATCGTCGATCCGGAAATAGGCCAGAGAATCGCTCGGCAGCAACCGTGGGGCGGTCGGCCGCGGTTCGGACTGGCCGAGCGAAACCGATACGGTCAATAGCGATAGCAGGCATGCGGATATTCCGCAGCGGATGGAGAAAAGCATTCGTAGGCCACCTGTTGGAAGATTTGAGTTACCGGGTCGAGCGGACTCAATTTGGGGGGAGTGCTCGCGTGAATCCATTGTATTCGTGGGTTTATTGCCGCACTTGGCCGACACAAGAATAATTTTTGGCATCTTTGCGATAATCGATACAATCGGTTACTGAGGTCGCAAGTTTGTGCGGCATGTTCGCTACAGCCGAAATCATGAGTACGATGGTTGTATAAGTTTCAAACCGCATTTCGAGCCAACCCGATGAAGCATCTGATCACCATCAGCATCCTGCTGACAGCACCTGGATTGGTGGCGAGCGTCCACGCTCAAGGGAACACCGCCAATTCAGGAGGAAACGCGGCCACCACGGGGCAAGCCGCCAACGGCGAATTGGCGACGATCGACGTCGACACGGCGTTTGCCGGGGGCGTGCAGCGCGATGGCACGATCGGTGCCTCCGGAAGTACCGTCCCGGCGTTCAGCACTCAGGGCCAAGCGGCTGCCGGCAGCACCGGAGCGCGATCGACCGCGTTGGGTGGCGGTGCGATGGGAGGAGCCTTTGGCGGGGCGTTCAATCAATTGTTCGGCGCCGGGGCTCAAGGTCAGTCGCAAGCGAACCAGAAAACCTTTCGCACGCGTCTCCGCGGCGACATCGAAGTTACCCGGCCGAGTGTGGCCTCGCGGCAATCGACGATTCAAAATCGCTTGGTCAATCTGCCCGTCGCTGCTCGCATGACCGAGGTCCGTTTGAAAATGAACGACCGCACCGCCGTGCTATCGGGAAGCGTCAAGACGGAGAAAGATCGTCGCATGGCAGAGATGCTGATGCGTCTGGAACCGGGCGTGTCGAAAGTCGACAACCGCTTGATCGTCGAAGGCTTGGGCGAACTGATTCCTCCCGGTTCGGCTGAGTAGGCGACGCTGCGATGATTTTCAGCTGGATTGCACGGCGGCGGCGCGACCGCATTCGTCGGCAACCGATGCGCAGCGATTGGTCGCAGATCATCGATCGCAACGTAGCTTATGTGCATCGGTTGAACCGCGACGAGCGAGCCAAGCTCGAATCGGACGCTCTTGTTTTCATCGCCGAAAAGAACTGGGAAGGCTGTCAGGGCCTTACCATCAGCGATGAGATCCGCGTCACGATCGCAGCCCAGATCAGCCTGCTGTGCCTCGGCTTCAACGATCAATTCTTCGACATGGTTCAATCGATCCTCGTCTATCCCGACGTCTATACGGGCAAGAGTCACACGTCGCTCGGATCGGGAGTCTTGATGGAAGGCGTCTCGCATCGCGAGGGAGAGGCTTGGTATCGCGGTCCAGTCATCCTTTCCTGGGCCGATGTGATGGAGGATGGCGTCCGCGACAACGATGGCAACAATCTGGTGCTGCATGAATTTGCACATCAACTGGATATGCTCAACGGACGCGTCGTCGATGGAACGCCGCCACTGGAAACACAAGCTCAGTTCGACCGTTGGCAAGCGATCATCGACCGCGAGTACGAACAATTGGTATCCGATTGCCAATACGGACGCTCTCACGTGTTCGACAGCTACGGCGCCGAACATATAAGCGAATTCTTCGCCGTCGCCACCGAAACCTTCTTCGAACGCCCGCTATCGTTCCGCGCCCGACATCCGGAACTGTACGAGATCTTCTCGCAGTACTATCGCCAAAATCCCGCCGCGCGTTTCGACGGCTAGATCGCTCTCTCCGGCACCGAGTATTCCGTCGCCTTAATGGGAACAGGTTCGATCCGCAGGTTCGCACGACGGGAATCGGCTCTTCAAGAATTCGCGTCGTCGCGTCGCTGACCTGCTTGATTCGCGTTATCCGATTTGGGATCAGACGATTCAGGGATAGCCACACTTTGCCCATCATTTTTTGGATGTCCCCTTCCGGATCTGCACCTGTTCCGGATCGATCACCTCACCCCGCAATTGCCGAGCCATCACAAAGCCCTCCAGTGGTCAACCGAAAGCAAAAGAAGATACCGCGACGTAGGCGTTTCTCGCAGTGCCGTATTTATGTAATTCAGGGCATCCGCCCCTGCAACGGCAATCATTTTGTGGTTGTCCCCTTCGGGACTTCCCAAATTTGCCTGTGCCCAAAATCACAAATTTCAATTCAATCAATTTGTCTCTGCGACAAAGCTAGAACCGGGAAAGCTGATTGAAACACTCGTGTTCGTTGAGGTGTTCGTCGACAAAGAAACGCATGTCCTCATGTGTTGCTCTGCCAACGAACGATTTCAGGTGCGAAAAGGTCATAATCTCCAAGTGGCCGAATCGGAATTCGGGACCAGCGATTGAAATGCCGGATGGTGTGTAGTCGACGAAAAACGACGTTCGATCCACTGGCGCCGGAGGTTGCGTCTGAACACCGCTGTCATCGAAGTCGACGACGAAGAGCCGATCGTCCGGAACCACCAAGATCGGGACGATCCAATTGATGACGATCGCTTTTTCATCGGAGTAGCCGTTCACTACTTCGGGCAGCATTGCGGTTGCGGACTGCAAAGCCTGTGTCCAACGCGGATAAATTTCCTTGTCTCCGCCTCTGATGTTTCCGTTGCGGTCCTTGGTAATGCACTCGGCCGACTTGCCCACAAATTCTCCAGACGAATACATGCTGCGGCTCGGCTGAAATTCCAACGTGCAAGCCTTAGGAAACTGACCTGTCTCGCTCGAGAGAATTGGCAATGCTTGTTCATGCTGGATTGCTTCCCGGACGACGTTTCGATCACCGCAAGTTCTAGCGACAACACAGTGTCCGGCTTCATACGCGGACCGTGGCGAACGGTAAACCAGCATGGGCGCGAACTCACTCAGGCACTTGCACTCAATCGCCATGCGAAGCCTGACAGGAAGGTAGCCATCGACAAGGTTAAGATCGGCGGTTAAGTCAAACTGACGTGGCTTGCGCTCGATTGGGTCGTCGTACGTTCCACCATGGCGGTAGCGAAGTCGTTTAGCGGCAAAGAGCTTACGTACTTGCATCTCGAAGGCAAACGAGGAATCCTTTTCAAGAAACTTGACGATGTCGGCCTGCGATGTCGGCGTGATTTCTCGTGTCATTTGGATTGCTGTTGGTCAAGTAGTTTTGAGAAGCGGAATCGGGCTTTGATTGCGAGAAGCCTGAACACGCCTATGCAATGTTGTTTTCATTTTTTCAAGAGCCCCAAGACCTGTTCGATATAGAAAACCATCGAATGGTCGGCGATGTAGGGTGAACTGCCTTGCAATAGCACTTCGCCGCGGTCGTTTACTTGCGGGGCGGGTTGCTGTTGATCCGTCACCCATTGCTGTAGCTCGACGTCGCTCGCCGGAGTGATCTCCGCAATGTCGGCTGGCTCTTCGGTATCACTGGGGGCTCCGAACGCGACACGCTTTCGAGGCGATCGCTTCAATCCATCGGGCGTGAACCAAACCAAACGACCGCTGGGGCGGTAACTCGGTGGGATCCGTGCAACGAAGTCGTCGTTATTGACGAACCTCGCATATCGCCCAATCAGTTGATCGTCGATGTGGTCGGCTAGCGACTGGCGTGCGATCATCGGTTGCCCGAAAGTCATCACACCAGCAACTTGCCGACCATTTGCATCGAAATCATGGGCGCAGCAAAGGGCAAGAGCACCGCCGAGGCTGTGACCGGTCACCCACAAATGCTGCACGTCGTGACCTCTCAGTGCCGTCTCGATTTGCCGCTTCAGCGTTTGGTATCGCGACCAGAATCCGGAGTGGACGTCGCCATCGGCGATGCGTGTTGGTGCTCGCGAAATGTTGGTTAGCCAATCGCCGGTTTGGTTCTCGCTGCCACGAAATGCGATGACGGCAACATCGTCTTGAATGGCCACGTAGCCAAGCATCGTGTTCGACTCGACCGTCTCCACGGTATCGAAACCTAATCCACGCAGCGATCGACTCGCATCAACCGGCGTCTCGTAGGCGACGTCGCTGATCTCCGCCAGGACTTCGGAAGCTGGCCAATTGGCTGTCCCTTCGCTGTCCCACCACTGCCGCAGTTTCTCAACATCGGAGTCGGCGATGACGGGCGGCACGGGATCAATGTCCCACGGATCGTCGTCGATGACGTCGATCCCACCTGGTGTCGAGTTAGCGACGATCGCTCCTGCGACCAGCAACAGCCCACCCAAAAATGTAGCGAAAGCGAACCAATTACGGGGCGACTCGCCTTTCGTCAAACGGTAGAGCCCACCGCAACCGGCAATCGAAAACAAGACCCAGATGGGCCACAGGTTTGATGTCAGAAGATTCATAATGCAACTCGATGGCTAAAAACAGAAGGAAAAGGCTTCATCTTGGATACAGAGCACACGCCTTGCTTCGTGTACGTTCGCATTCGGCCTCGTCCGGTTTGGGCGATCCATGGCCACTACCGCACCATTCACCGGTCCCAAGCCAAGTTTCGTAAAAGTAGAGCCATTCACTTGCCCACGGGATGATCGTGTCAGCCATGAGCATTCCACGGTCCCACTCACCGGTTCCTGGCAAGTAGAGGCACAACGAACCGTCGCCGTACCGGTGGGGAATTGGATCGTCGGCGGGTTGAATCAAATCAGGTGATCGTACAAATACCTTTGGAACTCGCTCCAGCGAGTAGTGCAATCGAATGTCGTAAACATCACTCAGTGTTGTCGGTTGAATTTGCATATCCCAACGAAGCCGGTTCCGCTTGACGCTGCCGACTCCATCAGGGAATTGACGCTTCAGCGCGCCCCACTGGGTCACTGCCGTGACGTTATTTGTTGCGTTTAGAGTCGCCATAGAACGTGTGTCCTCGAACGGGGGTCGTGTTCAGCATCGGTGCCGTGCCGGTGATGAGCGTTGCTGTGGAAGACGTCACCGCAAGTTTTCCGGACGACGAAGCCCGTTGAACGTCATAGCCGAGTGACTTCGCCGATGCTTCGACAACCTTTCGGCCCAAGGATTCCCCGAGAAGGTCGAGCACCCGATGAATCCCGCCGCCCTTGAGCGCTTCCTCCAACTCAACACCAACTTGCTTAAGCCAATCGCGAAAATTAGTTTCACGATCGGGGTAGTCTTCGGCCTGCCAGCGGTCGGCAAAGTTCTCTGACGGATTGATTGGGTTCTCGACCCAGGCGACGCATTGGCCGTTAACCTTACGTTCTTTGATGTGGTCTGGCATCCGGTGAACCAGACCTGTTTAGGACAGGCATCTTTCATTGCCCACAGGCTGCATTGCAAATACGATTGCTTTATTGGGGGCGGAGCTTTTCAGACGGGGCGAATTGCGGAGGGCTTTTCCGATGACTAAGGCTCGCAAGTATCTCGTCGATCCAGAGGTGACGCGGTGGTATCACTGCATCTCCCGCTGCGTGCGGCAAGCGTTTCTATTCCACGACAAAGAGCAACCCGATCGACCTGACTGGCGACAGTGGATCGAGGATCGGCTGCAATTGCTCGATACGAACTTCGCCATTTCTGTGGGTGGATTTTCGGTCATGGACAATCATCTGCACGTGCTCTGCAGGCTCGATCCCGAGGATGCGGATCGCTGGAGTCCCCAAGAAGTCATGCGGCGATGGATCGCAGTCTACCCGCCCAAAAAGCTCAAGTCGGATGACGAAAAGGTTGTCCGGCAATGGGTCGAGAACCTGGCAAGGGACGAGCGCCGAGTGGCTCTGCTGCGCGATCGGCTCAAAAACCTCGGTTGGTTCATGAAGTCGCTCAAAGAACCGCTGGCAAGGCTGGCCAACAAAGCCGATGGCTGCCGTGGCACCTTTTGGGAATCGCGTTACAAGAGCATCGCGATCTTGGATGACGACGCGCTGCTGGCCACGAGTACCTACATCGATCTCAACCCGCTGGCGGCGGGACTCACGTCAACTCCAGAGCAGGGTTTGTACACATCGATACACCAACGTGTCGAGCATGTTTGCCAGAAGTGCGAAAAAGAAATCGAGCGGTTAAAGCCGGCCCGCCGGGGAAGTGTCGCCGCGAGCGTTGCCGCCGGCGCAATGGAGCAAGATCATTGGCTCGTCCCGTTCGAAGACCGGCGAGCCGCACAGCGCGCGGGGCGGGGCGAGTCGAGTTGCCGCGAGGGGATGTTGGAATCGTTTCCGCTGGGCAGCTATCTGCTATTACTAGACGCTACCGGCCGCATGTATCGCGATGGCAAAGCAAACATGGAAGCCGGAATGAAAGAAGTTTTCGAGCGACTGTCATCGACGCAAAGAGATTGGCAAGCTAAGACCGACAAGATGCTCCACAGCAAAAGTCTCCGCGGCAGCTTTTTTGCCACCAACAACGAGACCGTCGCCGCAGTCAAAACCGCAACCGGCCACCACTTCCGCAACCTATCGCCGCAGCCACCCGACTAGCCCCCCTCCGTCGGGCTACCCCAACTGCAACATTCGACGTCACAGCGCTACCGCTAGGCAAGGCCCCCACAAATCCCATCCACCAACCAGCCCAGACCACACAAAGAGCAACGCCACACCCCACCAAAACCGCCCCTCCCAACTACGACACGCCCCCACCCCGCAACCCTCCAGCAGGAACCCCAAACACCCGCCAGAATTACTCAGCACGAAAGGAACATGCGTGTCCTTTTGCCTCCTCCCCTCTTTTGCCATCTTTTGCCCTTTTCAACCGAAAGCAAAAGAATGTACCGCGACGCCAGAGTTTCTCGCTGCGCCGTATCTACGTCATTCGAGGGTAGCGTCCCTTGCGACGGCAAGCATTTTGTGGAGGCCCCCTGCCGGACTTCATCTGCTTGATGGATTCGCGAAAAAAACTAAAGCGAGAATCAAATCTACATGGATTGCCAACGCACAAGTATCGCTACTGGTCGAGCCCTTCAAGCACTCGCCAGACGTTGCGATAGGTCATCCCTGTTTGTGTGCCGACGACTCTTTGCCAATCTTCAACTGACATTTCACGCAAAGCAGAACGTTTCACATCAATTGGTTTATCTATATCAGCTGTTCTAGACGACGCGAAATGCATGGCCGCAGTTCGGGGAACACCTAGTAGACGATAAACGATTGCCGCGTCGGAATTTACCCCGTAGAAAACTCGAGAAGCGAGGTTCCGAAGTTCGGTTTGCCGTTCTTCAGGGAGCGAGCTTCCTGTGATTGAGAGCAATGCGCCCATTCCCCACGCTGCAGTTTGCGTCAATCGGCCAAACAAATTCCGCCCGCACTTTGTCATCGCATCCACCAAATCTCCTTCATCTTCAAGGAAGTAGCGTTTTGCGATGGACTTGACGGAATCCCCATTAACCCAGTCTTTCAGTATGTTGGCAAGACTATCGCCGTCAGGAACATCACCACCTGTTACAGCTTCAAGATTTTCACGCAACTCGGGAACTTTCAACAGAATGCCCATCATTGCCTGAAGATTCGAGTTACCCACACTAAACAACGTAGTGCCGTCCCACACATCGGAGGTCATTTTCTGTTCGCCGACTGCTTTAAGTACGGTAACGATACTCTGCAACGAGAATCCAGTGCTGTCAACGAGCTTGAGTGGTCTACCGGGCGTGCCGAGGTACTTCGTGTACTCATTGACTCCTCCTAGTAACTTCTCTGCCAACTCTGGATATTGCGCGCGCAGTTTGTCAAAACCAAACGTATTCCGCAGGACTTGCTCGACCTCCGCAGCGAACGTTTCTGGCTTCCCCATTTCTCGATAAGTATGCGCTAAATATTGCACGAATGTTGACCATTCAGGATGCCGATATACAATCGCGCCAAGATCACTCATTTCGTCTCCCGCTGAAAAGGCGAGTGACACCAGAGCAGAGTTCAGCGCACCAGACTGTCGGTTAATGAATTTTGCTAAATCTTGGGCCTTACTATCGTCCTTAGCAACTAACGCCACCACACCAAGTTGCCCTTGCGAGACGCGACCGGCTCGGCCTGCGATATTCCAAAAGTCCTCAGGAGACATATCCACCCAACGCTCATTAGTATTTGTTGGGTATTGGTGCGAGGCCATCACCACTGCGGAGACAGGGAAATTTACACCTTGTGCAATAGTAGTAGTAGCAACAAGAAAACTCAGCTCTTCTTCCTCAAACAGCCATTCCATCAAACCACGCACATCATCTGAGAGTCCAGCATGGTGGACTCCTACGCCATAATCCATCAGATCAACTAACGGGAAATCGTCTCCGAATTCAAGTCGCAAGAAGTCTTTAACAAGCTTTCGTTTTGGACTCTCAGGCCTCAAATTCTCTTCCACCTTCAGTCGATCAGCTAACGACCAAACCCAATCTATCCGTGAGTGCATCAATATGACAGGTCCGCGACGTTGCAGGGTTTGAGCTGTGGCCGCGGCCAGCGCACTTTGGTTTGAAACCTTGCGAAAGGTCTTCGCAATTGCTGGAGAACTTGGGAGATGAAGTAACTCATCAACGGCAATAGTCTTTCGCGTCGTGTGAAGTGTTTTCATGCGAAGGCTGTAATCAAAACTTCGCTTATTGATTGCCTCACCTTTTAACGACTGAACTACTCCAATCACGCGATCATTTGGCTGCCAATCCATAGAAAGGCTGATGTCGTCGGAGTTTTGTCCACCTAGCCAGCGAGCAACTTCGCGAGCATTGTCAATAAAGGGCGTTAAAAGAAGGAATTGTGCGCGTTGACACTCCTTGTTGATGGTCGCCAGCAGAAGCTCCAGCTTCAAGCCTCGAGTGGAATCTTGAATGTTGTGAGCCTCATCGACTACAACAAGAGTTAACGGTCTTCCTATTTTGGCTTCCCAATCCTGACGTAGCATTAAATCGAGTTTCTCGGGCGTTGTCACAAGAACACGGAAGCGACTGCTCTGTGTAGCATCATTCAGCATTTCGGCTTCAATGCTATCGATTTCCAACGCAGGACTTACCTGCTCAACGGAGATACCTAGTGGCGAAAAGTCACGCCGCAATTGACGAGCAATTTGGTTTACTAGCGTTCGCGTCGGTGCAAGATAGGCAACCCAACCTTGCTCGGTTTCAAACTGGTTCAAAGCTTGAAGAATACGAAACTCAGCAATCAGTGTCTTTCCACTTGATGTTGGCAAGCTGACAACGACTGCGCGGCGACTGGAACCCAAAAGCCCGCGTTCTGCCAACGCTCGCCGTTGTGGCGGCAACACATCAAAAATTGCTTTGTCGCCCCGACCACGTTCAACTAAATTCTCCACGAAGCGTGTTACACGTGAATTAACTGCCCTCGTCACCGTCCAAATTGAGTTCTCGATCATTTGCGAGGCGCTGCGGGACAACAAGCGGCAGACGGGTTCTAGCTGCTCAAACCTAAAGTGTTTGCAGACACTTTGAACTCGGTCGAAGTGTGAATCGAGCAACTGCTGAACTTGGAAATTTCCATCAACGACACCATCAGTCATGAATAGTGCGAATATCTCAGCCGCTTTCGCAAAATGGTATAGACCGATTAGTTCAATTGCCTTGGTTCTCGCGTCGGCTGGATCTTGCCGAAGTAGATAGCGTTCCTCGAACTCTTTTTGTGCATCCCTGAGAATTGCGATGCGGCTCAAAACTTGGTCTCTGTCTTCCCAACCGTCCTTACGAAAGATTAGAAGCCAAACATCGAGAATATTTGCCCATGTTTGCTCAACCCAATCATCAGACCGGAGAGGAAGATCAGGAATTCCTCTAAGCTTAAGCCATCGTGATGCGTCAGCTCCTTTGTCGCCCAATACGCCAAAGCAGCAAGCGCGAAGAACGAACAGGCCTTCGTCCATCGCATTTGATGGACGCTTTATAACTCGAGCCAGCGTGAAGGCCTCGGCAGCTAGTTCTCGAAGTTGATGCGGAGTGTCTCCACTTTCCTCTAACGAGTCAGTCAAAAGATCGTGGATTGCAAGCTCTAGCATCATCAACGCACGCTCAAGACAGTCGCCGTCTGGTACGGCAGCGTGTTGCATTAGTTCAGTTTGAAGCTGGATACGACTTGCAATCTGAGTCGCTTCTTTTCTTAGCTTGTCGTGATTGTCGAGAATCCAGTGACTCATGCTGCACCTCCAACTCGCGAAGGTAGTTCCGCGATGCTGAACGGCAAATAGATTGCAACTAATCGACAGGACGTTGGGCTAACAACGTTCTTCGATAGGGCGTCGCCACGCGCTTCAAGGTCGAGTACCGTCGGAGGAGTGTCTCGAATCAATACACCGTATAGAGAGATGGCCTGATTACCCGAATCAATTAGTAGGCGAACGGCGTCCTTGAATGCCTGTTCGTTCTCAGTCCCCTTGCATCTTGAATGAAGCCACTTTAGAAGTTGGCACAACGTCCCCAAGTTCGTGACCAATTGCTCAAGCTGATGCCGCATTCCACTACGACCGTTCATAACACCCGGTGGATTGTTCGCGTCTGTCGATGCCTTTACTTCACCCAGTGCCAATCGTGTTGCCCCACCCTCGTCTACGAAGCCAACAAGATCTGCGCCCGGCAAGCTAGCGAAGGGATTGCGTTTGTCTCGTTCGTGATTCCAAGGCCACGAGACCGCATGCTCGGCCTCGAGATAAGCCTCCGCAAATGACTCACCAATCGCCCAATCTCGTTCCTCGGGCACGTCGGCCTGAAGAACAAGTTCAAGGCTATCACTGGCGAATTGAGTAGTAGCTAGTGCTCGCAGATCGTCCCGGAAGTCCAAAGTCGCCGTAGAGTCATGGAGGCGTTCGGTCACAGGACCTTTAAGGAAATCCGAAAGCGACGCGTCGTCGGTGCAACAGAATCCCTGCCACGAAGTCTGCCCTCGTGTGGCGTCAAAACAGTACGACCCATTGACAAGGCTCATATTTCAACTTGTTCGTGTCGAATTTTCCGTTCAGGCGTTCGATTGAGCCACAACCTCGGACTGTAAGAAGTGCCCCATTGCAGTCAAAATCCGCCTAGAATTGACCATATTGTTGATGACGGTGGCGGCATGGCTGCAGGAGTCAACCTTCAAGATTTCCTGCTCCTGGCCGGGACTTTGCCGCGTCAATATAGCACCTGATAGCTGAGTACGAAACCGTTTTGACGACAGCCAAACTTTGACATGGTTGGCTGCGCAAGCTTGCTGGCGGCAGTACGGATGACGAAGGACCTGCTGCGGGACGTTTGGCGACCAGAGCACTCGGTGTCGAGTCGTGTGTATTGCGATGCTGAGTGTGGGGATTTGGAGACAGCCACAAACTGGATTACTTGCCCTGCGGACCACGGGTTGTGATGCACGCCCGCCTGGGCTTAGCAGTGTTGGAGTTTAGGCGAATCAGCTTGAAACACAGACTGGCCCTGGCACGACGCGCGGGGCGATGCCCACGCGGTTAAACTGGAAAAATTCGTGCTGGCTGCTTCGTCCCCCTTTTCCCTACTCTGCTTCCCGAAGGATCGCCCCCAATGATTTCAATCGACCAAGCGTTTGTGGATTCGGAGGCTCCCAACAGCAATGCGATCAGCAACGGACGCGGGCTGTTGGTCAAAGGAAAATTCGTCGCGCTGCACAAGAGCGACGACGATACGATCCTGTTTGGCGAGTGTAGCGGCAGCGGGCGGACGAACTATCACTGCTCGTGCGACTTCATCACGCCGGGCAAAGTTACCTACCGCTGCTCCTGTCCCAGCCGCCAGTTTCCGTGTAAGCATTGCATCGGGCTGATGTATGCCTTTACCGACGGCAACCCATTCACTGTGGCTTCGGTTCCCGAAGACCTTGCCGCCAAGCGGGAGAAGTTGGAACAGCGGGTAGAGAAAAAGAAGACGGACGCAACCAAACCGCGGAAGGTCAACAAGTCGGCTCTAAAAAAGAAGATCCAGGCCCAATTGGACGGTCTGACGCTGCTGGAGCAATTGACTCACGAGCTGATTCGGACCGGGATGGGGAACACCAACGCGAAGACCGCAAAGAACATCGAACAACAAGCCAAACAACTGGGGAACGCCTACCTGCCCGGAGCCCAGTCCGCGTTGCACTCTTACACGAAGCTGTTCACGGCCGACGACGGCGACTTTGATTCCGCGGTCGCACCGCAGCAGCGGGAAGCGATCTACAGCCAGGCGCTTGACCAATTGACTCAATTGAACGCGCTGATCAAAAACGGCCGCAGCTATTTGAACGATCGTTTGGCCGATCCCGAACTCGCTACGGACACCCAGTCGACGATCGCTGCTTGGCTGGGGCACGCGTGGCAATTGCGTGAATTGAAAGAGGCGGGGCTGGTTCAAGAGAATGCCGAATTGATTCAGCTCGCCTTCAATTCCTACGACGACATCGCGCGGCGGGAACTTGTCGACACCGGGATCTGGATGAATCTAGGGGACGGCCGGATCGGGCTGACTCAAAATTTTCGTCCTTACAAAGCCTTGAAGTATGTCAAAGCGGAGGACAGCTTTTTTCGGATCGCTCAAGTTCCCGAACTCTGCCTATATCCGGGGGACATCAATCCGCGGATCCGCTGGGACGCGATCGCGCCACGCCCGGTCGAGGCTTCCGATTTGCAAGCCGTCCGCCAGCACGCCCACAGCAATTTCGCGGAGATCCTGAAGACGATTAAGACGCATTTGAAGTCGCCGTTGGCCGACCGGCGCCCCATCGTGGCGCTGAACTATGCCCAGATCGGCAAAGTGGGAGACGATCTGGTTGTCGAAGATGCCGCCAAGACGCGGATCGTTTTCACTGAAACGGGACAGGCCGAAGAGCCGGCCAGCTGTCATTTGTTGCAGTTGCTGCCGCCGGAGATGTTCCAAAACCAGACCTTGATCGGCCGCTTCCATCACGACCTGCAAGCCCGCACTCTGCGAGTCAAACCGCTGAGTATCGTGACCGCCAGCCAAGTCTTCCGTCTGACGTTTTAAGAGGTATCATCCGGCACCCGTTAGCGTCCGGTTCGTCTGGATACCGCCGCGCTAGCTTGCACCGGCAATTCGCTCAAACACAAATGATCAATGCCCTACGCTGCCCGAGCGAATTCCAAGTAGAACCGAGCTTGGCGAGGCGTTATGATAGATCCACCCTATCGGTGCCTCCGTACGCTCCCCACCTCCATCCTGCCAGCGTTCTCATTATGTTTCGCCTTCCCGTTGCCCTGTTGCTGATCGTTGCTTCCGGCTCGCTGCCTGCTCAGTCGCCAGAATTTGCAGTCGACGTGATGTCGGTGCTCTCCAAAGCGGGCTGCAATCTGGGGACCTGTCACGGAAATCTCAATGGCAAAGGCGGCCTGAAGTTGTCGCTGCGGGGCCAGAATCCACGCGATGATTTCCGCACCTTGGTCGAAGAAGCGCGCGGTCGGCGCGTCAACGTGTTGGCTCCCGATGCCAGCTTGATCCTGCAGAAGGCGACGGGGGCTGCCGCGCATCGCGGCGGGATTCGCTTCGACGCCGATTCGCAAGAGTACCGCGTGATCAAAGAGTGGTTGCAACAGGGAGCTCCGGCACCATCGCCCGATGCCGCGCATGTGATCCAGTTGGATGTGACGCCACCGGAAGCTGTCGTCGCCGCGCCGCAGACCGATCTGCAATTGAAGGTCATCGCTCAGCTGTCCGACGGCACTTCGCGCGATGTCACCGATCGCGCTTGTTACGAATTGTCGAACTTGATCGCGGAGATCAGCCCCGGCGGCCGAGTCACTCGACTCGCCCAAGGCGAAACCACGTTGATCGTTCGCTATTTGAACATGCAAGTTCCGGTATCGATCGCGTTCATCGATGCCCGTCCCGAATTCGTCTGGGACGCGCCAGCCAGCAGCAACCCGATCGATCGCTTGGTCTGGGACAAACTGAAGCGACTGCGTATCAATCCGTCGCCACAGTGCGACGACAACGTCTTCATCCGCCGGGCCTTTTTGGATGCGATCGGACGAGCTCCAACGGCGACCGAAGCGCAACAGTTTGCAAGCGACACGCGTTTGGATAAACGCCAGCGTCTGATCGACGAACTTTTGTCGCGGACCGAGTTCGCGGACTACTGGGCACTGAAATGGGCCGACGTCTTGCGGACCGAAGAGAAGGTGCTCGATGTCAACGGTGTCGAAATTTTCCACGGCTGGATCCGCGACGCGATCGCTTCGGGACGTCCGTGGACTGAATTTGTCAGCGACCTAGTGACGGGAGTCGGCAGCACGTACGACCAGCCCGCAGCGAACTACTACCGAGCCAATCGCGATCCCGCAACTCGTGGCGAGACGACGGCGAGGTTGTTCCTTGGGACGCGGTTGCAATGTGCCAAGTGCCACAATCATCCGTTTGATCACTGGACGCAGAGCGATTATTACCGGTGGTCGAGTCTGTTTTCGCAGCTCGATTACGAACTGGGCGACAACAAACGCAAAGACAAGCTGGACAAAAACGAGTTCGTCGGCGAACAGGTCGTGCTGATCTCGAAGCAGGCGGAAGTCAAGAATCCGACGACCGGGAAGATCGCGGCGCCGAAGTTCTTGGGCGGCCCGACCTTAGATGAAAAGGCCCGCGCCAATCGTTTGCAATCGGTCGCGGATTGGTTGACCACCGAAGACAACCAGCTGTTCGCTCAATCCCAGGTCAATTTCATCTGGTATCACTTGATGGGGATCGGACTTGTCGATCCGATCGACGATTTCCGATTGACCAATCCAGCCAGCAACCCGCCGTTGATGCGGTATCTTGCCGATCACTTCGTGCAACAGAAATTTGATCTCCGCGCGGTGGTCCGCGAGATAATGAACTCGCAGACATATCAGCTGTCGGCGCTCCCCAACGCGACCAACTCGCACGATCAAACAAGCTACTCCCACGCGATCGTGAGACGCTTGCCGGCGGAGGTGTTGCTCGATTTGCAGAGCGATGTGTTGGACGATCCGGCCGCGTTTGATGGGTATCCCAAAGGAATCCGTGCGACTCAGATTCCGGGAGTCCAGAAGCGACGCAAGCGGGACGCGAGGCTTCAGTTGGGTGATCGGTTCTTGAAGACGTTTGGCAAACCGGAGCGGATCTTGGCCTGTGATTGCGAGCGATCGAATGAAACGACACTCAAACAAGTCTTCATGTTGATCGGCGAAGGACTCAACCAACGCCTGGCGTCACGCAGCAACCGAATCGCACGCCTGGCGGCATCGGACCTCAGCGGAGCGGAGATCGCCGATCAGCTCTACTGGGCCGCGCTGACGCGTCCACCGAGCGACGCCGAACGCCAACGGGCGGCGCAGTTGATCGATAGCGCCAGTGATCGTCGTACCGCCGTCGAAGACCTCACCTGGGCGCTGCTGAACGCTAAAGAGTTTTTGTTTCGACGTTAACAATCCAGACGATTGGCGTAAAACAATCGGCAAGCTCAGCTCGCGTTGACGGCTAGGCTTCGGTCAACGCTTTGATCGCGTCGATCACGTGCTGATCGTGACCGTCGACTTTGACTCGCTTCCAAACTTTGGCGACTTTGCCTTCGGCATCGATCACGAAAGTCGAACGCTGGATCCCCATGCTCTTCTTGCCGTACATGTTCTTCTCACGCCATGCTCCATACGCTTCGGCGACCTTGTGGTCGGGATCGGCTAGCAGCGGGAAGTTCAGTTCGTATTTGCTGCGGAACTTGGCGTGTGACGCGGTGTCGTCGGGGCTCACGCCCAACACGGTCGCTCCCAATGCTTTGATCTCTTCGCTGCGATCGCGGAAGGCGCATGCTTCTTTGGTGCAGCCGGGCGTATCGTCTTTGGGGTAGAAGTAGAGGACAACGGGGCTGCCCTTCAAGCTGGACAAACGGACTTTGTCCCCTTCGTCGCTCGCCAAATAAAACGCGGGTGCCTTCTGGCCTGCTTCGATCCAGTCTGTCATGAGTGATGTTCCTGTGTGTGTTTAACGATGCGGCGCTGTTGGACGCCTACGATCGTTGGCCGTGGTTGCATTCGGTTCGAGGGGAGAGGGGCGACGGGCTGCGTCGCCCCGCGTCTTTTGGCCCATGTTAGGCCCGTTCGATCGATTCGAAAAGAAGGAGCAGCGACGGGACCGCCACAGGGATGGCTCGCGATGCGCATGGGCGACTTTTCGAAATGCGGTCGCCGTCACGAACCGGACCGTCGGAATGAACGTCACAATCGGCGGGGAAAGCGTTGCGATCATCTTGTCGTCGACTGAATTTGTCGGGAGGGAGACCGCAGTTTCCACTGAATTTTTAGCGGCTCGGTTTGTTCCCCCGACGCGTGTAACGTAGGGTTCCTTGGCGTTGTGCCATCTTATGTGAACCCAATCACTGGGCGTCGTTGCGGGAGTCGGTCGTGTTGCTTGCCAGTTTGTGCCAAAAGCGAGTTGCGTTTGTTGGATTGATCGTGTTGTTTGTTGTTGTCGGAGCTGTCTTTGGCACAACACGCGGCGATCAAACCGGACACGTTCCCCCAGCGATCACTCCGATGGATCCGACGCTGGTGATCGGATACTCCACGTGTGCGAAGTGCCATCCAAACGAGATCGAGGTTTGGAAGGGAACTCCTCACTACGCAACGTTCGAAGAACTGCATCGTCGTCCCGAGGCGAAGCAGATCGCGCAGAAGCTGGGCGTTACATCGATAAAATACGATGGCCGTTGCATTTCGTGTCACTACACACAGAAAACGGAAAACGGCGAGGTCTCGGCGATTTCTGGGATCTCTTGCGAATCGTGCCACGGTCCGGCAAAGAACTGGATCGACTTGCATTACGATTATGGCGGTGCGGGGATCACTCGCGAAAGTGAATCCAAAGAGCATCGCGAGAAGCGGATCGCTGACAGCATTGCCGCCGGGATGCGGAATCCGCACAACATCTACACGATGGCCCAAAGCTGCATGAAGTGCCACACAGTTCCGGACGAGGAATTGGTCAACGTCGGCGGACACAGCAGCGGCAGCCTCGATTTTGAAATGGTATCGTGGTCCGAAGGGATGGTTCGCCATCGCTTCTTGGCCGGCGGTGGAGCCCACAATGCTCCACACACCGCTGAGGAATTGAATCTGTTGTTTGTTAGCGGGATGATTGCCGATCTCGAATTCAGCCTGCGAGCGACAAGCAACGCGACCTCCAAGAGCACCTACGGTTACACGGTTGCAAAGCGTGCCTCGGCGGTCGCCAAACGCCTCGCCTCGGTCTACAAGAAGACGCAGATTCCTCTGCTGCGAGAGATCATCGAAACCTACATGGCAGTGCCACTGAGTATCAACAATGCCGACGCGCTGAACGAGGCGGCTGACAAGATCGCGAAGCTTGGTTATCAGTTTGCCGAAGAACATACCGGCGCCGAACTGACGGCAATCCAGCCCTACGTGCCGGGCGAAGAACGTTGGCTGCAGCAGCAATAGCCGCCGGCCACCAACCAAGTGTCGAACAGAGCACGGCCGTTGTCCCACCAAGGACTCCGCCGTGCTTTTTTCGTTGCAAGGTATCGCCTGATAGAATTGCACGTGCAAATTGCTGCTGCACGATATCTACCGTCACGTGGTATGATAGAAGAGGTCTCTAAGTAGGTCGTATTGCATTTTCTCGGTTAACCGCGAGCCCAACGGGCCGCGCAGCCCTCAAAAACGCGGGGCGATGCCCACGCGGTTAAACTAGAAAAATCCGTGCTCTCAGCTTAGACACCAATTCGGAAACGCTGGTAGGATGACGAACAATGGGACAGACGTTAACAACGGTCGAAGAGCGGATTGCCAAGCTTGAGCAAGAAATGGTTCAGCTCCGCGAGATTATTGATCGCAAGCAACCGCGAGCGGGTTGGATGAAGAGGCTGGTTGGCTCGCACAAGAACGATGCTGCTTTTGATGAAATGGATCGCTTGGGGCGTGAGGCTCGGCAAGCTGAACAGATGGAGTACGAAGAGTAGTGTTTCTTCTGGACACCGATCATGTGAGTGTCTTGCAGCGTGCCACAGGTCACTCGTTCGAGCAACTGATACGCCGCCTTCAAAGCGTGCCAGAAGAGGATCTCTTTCTCTCAATCGTTACATTTCACGAACGCTTTCGCGGTTGGACCGGCTTAATTGCAAAAGCAAAGTCAGATGCGAGCGTCGTCTTTGCGTATCAGCAATTGAGAGAAACGTTGCACGAATTCTCCGACGTGCAACTGGCCGATTTTGACGACGCAGCAGCGAATGTCTTTGCCTCATATCGGTCCCAAAAGATTCGCATTGGAACGATGGACCTGCGAATCGCATCGATCGCGATCGCCAACGATTTGACTCTGCTGACTCGCAACACCGTCGATTTTGTTCGGGTCCCGAGCCTGCGATTCGCAGATTGGACGGCTGCCTGAATTCGCTTATTGCCAATCACCCGACAGACGTAAAATGAAGTCGAGTGCTTGGCGATCGGCTTGGTCGCTTCCGCCGCTGGAGATCGCTTCGACAAACTCGTTCGCGATCGATTCGATCCGTAAGTTTGCCGTCTCCAAGATCGCTTGATCCGCCGCGGCGGAAAGTCGATCGTTGCCGGCGGTATCGCGGAAGATCACGTCATCGTCCCCACCGCCACCTTCGATCCGGATCACGCTGACATCGCTCGCATTGATCGATTGCGTTGCTCCATTGATCGTCAGGATGTGCTGCCCCGATGCGCTCGACGCTGGCGTGACCTCGATGATGTCGCGATCGTCGCTTCCCAGAATGGTCAAGGTCGCACCGGATCGCTGCAACTGAACGCCTTGGACTTCCGAGCTCGAGACGGTGTCGCGCTGGATCGGTCGCGAGAGGATACGTCCCGAGTTGACGTATTGGGCTTTCTTTCCCGCTTCCATGAAGCTGTTGTTTTGCGAAACGCCAGCCGGTTCCAGAACGATACCGGCGATTTGGTTCTCCAAAACCGTCCCGCCCGTGCTGCCAGCAACCGCGTTGCCGTCGTGGTAATCGGTCGGTTGCTGTTGCGTGACGGTGTAGGTTCCCGCCGGTAGGTTGGTGAATTGATAACGTCCCAAAGCATCGGTAGCGGTCGCGGCGGTGATCGCTTGTCCTTGGAGATCGGTTCCCGACAGTCGGACAGTGATCCCGTGGAGCATCATCTCACCCGCGTCGGCAGACGTGTTCTGGTTCGCATCGACCCACACGCTGCCGGAAATCACGGCGGACCGGGGATCGTCTTGAATCTCGACGGTGTGCGTGCTGGGCGAACCGATGCTGACCGCGCCATCGACAGCATCACCGGCAACGGCGATCTGGAAGACCGCGGTTTCAAAAGGCTCTTGGAGATTGTCGTCGGTCAATTGCAACTGCACCGGCAACGTCGTGCCCGTTGTGCTTCCGGCGGGGAAGGTGATCGAGGTTGTCGTCAGCGTGTAGTCGGCGCTTGATGCCGTCCCCGTTCCGGTTGCAGTGATATTCACCGTGACCGCTTCGCCGATCGATCCGCCAGCCCCCGCATCCAAGCGGACGTTGAACGAATGCGAACCGGCAGCTTCCTGGACCGTGCTGGTGGCGGAGGTGAAAGCAAACTGAGCGGTATCGTCGTTGGTGATCGTCGCCGTGGCGGAAGTGTCGGCAAGCGTCACGCGATCGCCGATTCCGGCCGGCAGCCCCGCGAGCGCGTCGAGTATCAACTGGAACGTCTCATTGCGTTCGACTTTAGCATCACTGCCGATTTGCACGACGACGCTGCGTTGGGTGACGCCATCAAACGTGAGCGTTCCGTTGGTGTTGACGTAGTCGTTGTCGGCAAGGGTTGCGGTGCCATCGGACAACGAATATCCGATCGAGAATCCCCCTTGCACGATCGCACTGGCTGTCACATTAAAGGTCAACGCGCCGGCCGATTCGGAACCGCTGACATCGGCGACCGTGATCGTTGCGGTGTCGTCGTCGACGATCGACGCTGTGACGGAGGTAAAGTCGACGGTCACACGATCGGCCAATTCGTTGGGAACGCCGATCAGATTGCCAAACGCGACCGAAAACGACTCGTTCGCTTCGACGATGTTGTCCGCTGCAACGACGATCCGGACGTTCTGCGTTTCGCCAGCGGTGCCGACGAAGTCGAGCGTCGAATCGACTGCCGTGAAGTCACCGTCGGCCGCTCGCGCGGTGCCATCCACGGTTGCGTAAGGCAAGCTGAACGGCGTTTGAATCGGATTCGATAGCGTCACGGTATAAAGGAATTCGGTGCCGGTGGCCGAGGTCCCTTCGTTGTGCGTGACATTGGTTTGATCGATCGAAAGCGTGGTCGTATCGTCGTCGACGATCGTCACGATCGCGCGGCTGTCCGGAATGTCGACGCGTTGGCCCGAAGCGAGCTGCTGCAACTGGCCCAGGTTCAATTCGAACGTCTCGTCCCCTTCGACGCGGCTGTCCTTGACGATCGAGACGGTGATCACCTGTGTCTCACCCGCGTCGCCGTTAAACGTGAGCGTTCCATCGTTGTCGATGTAGTCGCTTCCGGCGAACGCAGTCCCATCATCCGTCGTGTAGGGCAACACAAAACCGCCGGGAACGGCATCGGTCAACTGGACCATGAACGAGAGGACCGTCGCGTCGTCGCCGGTTCCTTCGGTCTCGCTGGGGGCCAGAGGCGAAAGGATCAGCCGCGGGAAGTCATCGTTCTGAATCGTTGCTGTGGCGGGCGATCCCTCGATGTTGAGGTCGGTGAGTATCGAAGCCGCGGGCCCCGTCGGCGTCCCCAGCGAAACGGAGAAGGTCTCCGACGCTTCGACGCGATCGTCCTGGTTCACATCGATCGTGATCACCTTGGGCGTCGTCGAGCCGTCGAAAAAGACGAGCGTACCGGTTCGGGCGACGTAATCGTCGTCGGCAACGGTTGCCGTCCCATCGACTGTGCTAAATGGGATCCGTAATTCGCCTTGGACTGGCGCGGATAATTCGACAGTGAAATCGAACGGCGTGGTCGTCTGCGAGGATCCTTCGTCGGTCGCTGCCGGCGGAATCAAACGCAGCGTCGCCGAATCGTCGTTAACCAAGGTGGTCGTGATCGACGGATCGACCAGCGTCAACTGGCTCAAGATCTCGGCGGACACGTCGGTGATCGGACCGATCGCCAACTGGAAGGTCTCATCGGTTTCGACCTTATTGTCGCGTGTGATCTGCACGCTGATCGTTTTTGTCAGCTCGGTCTCGGAAAAAGTCAACGTTCCCGAATTGGCGACATAGTCGTCCCCGGCGGTCGCGGTGCCGTTGGAAGTTGCGTAGTCGAGAGAGAGTCCATCTTGAACGGGGTTGGAGAGCGTGACCGTATAGTCGATCGTGTCGTCTCCGCTGGCCGTTCCCTCGTTGCGGCTTGTCTGTCCCGTGAGCGTGACGGTTGCGGTATCGTCGTTTACGATCGTCAGCGTGATCGGGCTGCCGTTGGTCGTGATCCGCTCGCGAATCGAATCGGTCGTGGCGGTCAACGCGCCCAACGCGAACTGAAACTGTTCGTTCAGTTCGACGATGTTGTCATGATTGACCAACACGGTCACCTGATGCGTTTCCCCATCGGTGCCGACAAACGACAGCGAACCGTCGTTGTCGACGTAATCGCCGCTGGCCGCTGTCGCTGTTCCATCGTTGGTTGTGTAGTCGATATCAAAACCGCCAGTGACATTGCCGGTCAGGGCGAGATCAAACGTGAACGCGGTGGTGCCGCCCACGGTCCCTTCGTCCTGAGACGCCGAAACCGCGGTTACCCGCAACCTCGCCGTATCATTGTCGCGATTGATGATCGTTAGGTCGCGTGGGTTGAAGCCACTGAAGCGAACGTCATCGCTGACAACTGGCGACGTGACGATCGTGGTCGCGATGTCGCCGTCGACACTTGCGTCGTCGACGCCGATGGCCGTCACCCGTTGGGGAACGTCCCAGTTATCGGGAGTGAAGACCAGCTGGGTGTGCGAAATCGTGACTTCGCCGCTGTCGTTGGTCGCCAGATCGAAGCGAACCTCGCCCGTTGGTTGCTTAGTCAGGACGGCGTCAAAAAAGGTAGGCGTCCCGTTTTCGGAAGTTTCCAAATCGCCGGCGGGCGTGAAACGAACGCCCACTTCGTCGTCGATGTTCGATGCGGTGATCGCCGGAATCACAACGGCCGCATATTTCGCGTCGTCGCTGCTGATCGTTGCGTCGACGGTATAGTCGACTTGGTCATCTTCCAAGCTGTCGTCGACGCCGCTGACCGTGACCGTTTGTGCGATGTTCCAATTGGCGGGAGTGAAGGTCAACGTTTGCGGATCGACCGTTCCCTCGGAAGTGTCGGACGAGACAAGCGTCACCGTCACGTTGCTGGTCGGTTCGCTGTTTAAAACGACGACAAATTGGTCGGAGGTCCCGTCCTCGCCGGTCGTTAGATTCCCAGGAGGCGTGACCGTGACGCCCGCGGTGTCGTCGTTGAGGTTTTGAAACGATTGAGCCGGTAAAGCGAGAGCCGCATATTTTGCATCGTCGCTGCTGACACTGAACTGAATCTGGTAATCGATGTCGCCGTCGTCGATGTCGTCGTTCACTCCGCTGACGGTGACACTCTGAGCCACATTCCAATTGTTGGCGGTGAAAACCAACGAACTCGCGGAGACGGTGCCTTCGGTCGTGTCGGTCGATGTGATCGCGATCGTGACGTCCGATGTCGGTTGGCTATCGAGAACGAATTGCATCGTCGCAGCCGTTCCGGTCCCCGCTTCGCTCGTCTGCGTAGTCGTCGATGGCGTGAACGTGATCCCGGCGGTATCGCCATCGTCTTGGTTGGTCAACAAAATGTCGCGGGGATCGAATCCGGAGAATAGCGGATCGTCGCTTTGCACGACCGACGTGATCACTCGGAAATCGACATCGCCATCGTCGATGTCGTCGTCGACGCCGCGAACGGTGATCGTTTGCGGAACGTTCCAATTGGCCGAAGTGAAGAGGACCGAATCGATGTCGATCGTCGCTTCGGTCGTGTCGCTGGAGGATAGTCCGATCGTGACATCGCTGCTCGGCTGTTCGTCCAAGACAATCGTAAATGTCACCTCGGTGCCGGTCTCGCTGGTGGCGGACGCCGACGGCGCTGAGATCGTGATCGGGACTTCGTCATCCTGATTGGTGACAGTAACCGATGCGATCGGGATCGCGTTATAGACCGAATCGGTCGACGTGGCGGTCAGTTGAATCGAGTAGTCGACGTCGCCATCCTTTTCCGCATCGTCGACGCCCGTGGCGGTGACCGTTTGCGGCACGTTCCAGTTCAACGCGGTGAAGGTTAACGTTTGCGGAGCGACAGTTCCCTCGGCGGTGTTGTCCGACGCAAGGGCGATCGTGACGTCGGCTGTCGGTTGCGAATCCAACTGCACCGTGAAGATCGCCACGCCGCCATCTTCGCTTGTCGACAACGGGCCATCGGATTCGATACGAACGCCGGCGACATCGTCGTCCAAATTCGAAACGACAAGGTCTGCAGTCTCGATCGCGTTGTATTTCGGATCGGCACTCAGGGCATTAAAACGGATCGAATAATCGACCGGACCGTCGTCGATGAAATCATCGACTCCCGTCAGCGTGACGGTCTGTGGTGTGTCCCAGTTGCTGGCGTCGAAGATCAATTGAGTCGGAGCAACGGTTCCTTCGCCGGTATCGCTCGAGATCAGCTCGATAATCACCGACGCTGTCGGTTCAGAGTTCAGCGTGACGGTAACCTCTGTCGAACCGTCGGCCGCCGTTTCGCTGGTGGTAACGTCGACGCGTGGGCTGACGTTGATCCCCGCAACGTCGCCGTTGTCGTTGTTGGTCAGTAACACATCGGCCGGCTTGAGCCCTGAAAAATCGGGGTCGTTGCTGACGACAGGCGAAGTGATGATGCGGTAGTCGACGTTGCCATCGTCGATGAAATCGTCGACTCCCGTAACGGTGACCGTTTGCAGAGTGTCCCAATTTTGGCTCGTGAAAGTTAACGAAGTCAGGTCGATCGTCGCTTCGCCAAGGTCGTTCGACGAGAGGTCGATCGTGACGTTGTCGGCCGGTTGTTGATCCAAGACGACGGTGAACGTGACGCTGGTTCCGTCCTCGCTGGTCGCACTCGACGACGGTGCGGAGATCGTGACGGGGATCTCATTGTCTTCGTTGGTGATTTGGACGGTTCCGACTGCCAAGTCGTTGTATTTGGGATCGGTCGAGGTCAGCGCGAAGCCAACGGTATAGTCGACGCTGCCATCTTTCACGTCGTCGTTCTGGCCGACGACGGTGACGGTTTGCGGTTGGTTCCAATTGGTCGATGTGAATGTCAGCGGTTGAGACGTGACGAGCCCTTCGCTGCTGTCGCCGGATTGTGGAGTGACGGTCACGTTTTGTAACGGTTGAGAAGTCAATTGAACGGTGAAGGTTGCCACCGCTGCGTCTTCGCTGGTGACAAGCCCCGTGGCAGGCGTTAGGGTCAGCCCGGCAACATCGTTGTTGGTATTCCGTATCGCTTGATCGCTGACTGGCAGATCGTTGTATTTTCCGTCGGCGCTCAGCACGTCAAACCGGATCGAATACGATGCGTCGCCATCATCGACGAGATCATCGACTCCGGTCACCGTGACGGTCCGAGGCGTATTCCAGTTGCTTGTCGTAAACGTCAACTGAATTGGACTGACCGTTCCCTCGGCGGTGTTGCTGGATGTCAGATCGATCGTCACCGGTGCGACGGGCTGTGTCGCCAACGCGACGGTAAAGGTCGCGGTGCCTCCCGCTTCGGTCGTGGTTAAGTTGGGATCGGCGTTAACGACAACGGCGGCTTGATCGCCGGCACTTTGGTTGACAACGGTCACATCGGCAGGGTTGACGCCACTGTAGTTTGGATCGCTGCTTTGAATCGCCGACGTAATGATCGTGTAGCTGACGTCGCCGTCGTCGATGTTGTCGTCGACACCGGTCACCGTGAAGGTCTTCGGCTGGTTCCAGTTCTGTGGCGTGAAGACGACCGACGCGGGCGATACCGTTCCCTCGGTGAGATCGCTCGACGAGAGTGCGATCGTCACGTTGGAGGTCGGTTCTTTGTCGATGCTGACGCTGAAGGTCGCCTGTCGTCCCGTTTCGTCGGTGATCGCGTCGCCGACCGGTTGGATCGAAACGTTGACTTCGTTATCGGCATTGGTCGCCGAGATCGATGGAGCTTGCAGGCCATCGTAAGCGGGATCGTTCGACGCGAGCGAGAGGCTGATCGTGTAACCGATATCGCCGTCCTGGACCGGATCGTCGACGCCGGTGAGCGTCACGGTCTGGGCGACATTCCAGTTGGTTGTCGAAAACGTAATCGGGCTCGGCGCGACGGTTCCCTCGGTGGTGTCGCTCGATGTGAAGCTGACGACCACATTGCCGGTCGGTTGCGAATCCAAACGGATATTAAAGCTGTCGGTCCCGCCGCCTTCGGTCGTTCGCAGCCCCGAGGTGCGGCTGATCGTCACCCCGGCCGGATCGTCATCGACATTCGTGACGGGAAGGCTTTGGTTCAGCACGTACTTGGGATCGGTCGATGTCGATGAAACCTGGACTGCGTAGTCGATGTTGCCATCGGAGAGCGCATCGTTGACGCCGCTGATCGTGATCGTTCGCGGCGAGTTCCAGTTACTGGTCGTAAAGGTCTGGCTCGCGGGTGATACCGTCCCTTCGCTCGAATCGGACGAAGCAAACGAGACGACGACCGTCGCTGTCGGCTGGCTGCTCAACCGAATCGTGAAGCTCGTATTCTGTTGGGCTCCACTCTCCGCAGTCGTCAGTCCCGTTGCTGGCGAAATCGTAAAACCTGCCGTATCGGCATCGTCGGCGTTGGTGAGCGAGACGTTGGGGACTTCGCTGGCACTCAGTTGATAATTTGGATCGGCCGAAGACGTTGCCGTCGTGATCACGCTGTAAACGATGTCGCCATCGTCAACGTTGTCGTTCAGGCCGGTAACGGTCACGGTTTGGGGCGTGTTCCAATTGGTGACGTTGAAGCTGAGCGACGATGTCGACAACGTTCCTTCGGTCGTGTCGGACGACACCAAACCGACAGTCACATTGCCCAACGGCCGCGATTGCAATCGGACGGTAAAGGTTGCGGTGCGGCCATCCTCGCCGGTGACGAGCCCACTTGTCGGCGTAACGACAACGCCCGCAGTGTCGTCGTCGACGTTGGTTACCGTGACCTCGTTGGCGCTGAGCGCTGTGTAGGCCGGGTCGGCTCCCGTCGGCTTGGCCAAGATGATCTTGTAAGATTGATCGCCATCCTCGACATCGTCGTTCTGTCCTGTGACTGTGACAGTCTGTGGGACGTTCCAGTTGCTAGTCGTGAAGACCAACTGGCTCGGCGAAACCGTCCCCTCCAACGCGTTGTTGCTGGACAATGGGATCGTCACCGTCCCGGTCGACTGGCTGTTCAGCACGACGCGGAACGTATCGGAACGCGTTCCCGATTCACGCGTTGTCAAACCGGTCGCATCGAGGATCGTGATCCCAGCGGTATC
Source organism: Rosistilla ulvae (assembly GCF_007741475.1). Taxonomy (NCBI): domain Bacteria; kingdom Pseudomonadati; phylum Planctomycetota; class Planctomycetia; order Pirellulales; family Pirellulaceae; genus Rosistilla; species Rosistilla ulvae. The sequence goes on from NZ_CP036261.1 coordinate 5,292,654, forward strand.
GCTATCGTCGAGATTGGTGACCGAAACGTCCGGCGGATCGACGCCATTGAACCGGTCGTCGCTGCTGGTAAGCGCAGCGGTGATGATTTGAAACGGAATGTTCCCGTCGGCGATGCTGTCGTTGACGCCGGTCACGGTGACGGTTTGCGGCGTATTCCAGTTTGCCGACGTGAAGCTCAAGCTGCTCTTGTCGATCGTCCCTTCGGTTGGGTCGCTGGAGGACAGATTAAACGACACGCTGCCCTCGGGCTGTTCGCTCAGTCGAACCGAAAAGCTGGAACTGCCGCCCGCTTCACTCGTCTGCAGTCCGGTGGTCGGCGTGATGATGATGTTCGAAGCGATTTCGATCGAACCGCCAACGACCGACACTTCCGACGCGGGTATCTGCCGCAGATCCCACATCTGAATGGAACGCGTTGGTCCGTCGGCGTCGTCGATCGAAAGGTTTAATGTGCCGGGAGCCGACGGGGTGATCGTCGTCGAGAACAACAGGTATTCGGCCGTTCGCTGCGTGTCGTTCGATGGAGGAGCCGAATCGGAGTCGCTTCCCCCGACCTCATCGATCACGCCCGCGGTGTTCGTGTTGCCGTCGGTCGACATGGTGTAGCCGGGGCCGTGGGTGATCGATCCCGATGCCGTGGCCAAGCTGCTGTTGTAGTTTACGTCGAGGTAGGCGCGGAAGATCCCGTCGGGATCTTCCGCCTGCACGTCGCGGACATACGCGCGCAGCGTGTAGTCCTCCCCCACCGATAGCGACGTCACGGCACTCTGCGCCGCATCGACGAACTCAAACCGCAACTGCACGTCACCGGCAAGCAGTTGCCGCTGCTCGAGCCGTTCGGACTGCAATACCCGCCTCCGCAGCGCGCGCCGCCGCGAAGATGTCGATTTTCGTAACAGATTTCGCAGGGAAAGTGGGGTTCGCATCAAATCTGGCGCGGGTAATGAGAGGGGGCATGGAAGCGTTGGAAGACGCAGCGACGGACCGTTGGATACTACTTGGGGCCAAAAAATTCCGCAATTTATTCAGCAGCCGGTTCGGTTTGTGTTGCAGCAGTGCCAACGAATGTCACGATTGTGCCGATTGCACTGCTGAAATTGTAACCTTCGAGGCAGCAGCACCGCGCGCACCCCGATTGCCTCGGGTGATTTCGCGAGACGATGTTTCATTCCTTTTTTAGCACGCATCCGCTCAATTTGCTCGCCAACAAAAAAGCGTGTGACGAGACGCCACACGCTTTGCAAATCGTTCGAAGGGGCAACTGCTTGGTCACTACGGAATGAAGATGTCGAAGTTGATGAATGGGATCAACACGTTGTCGACATGATAGAAGTCGGCACCGGCACCGCCGTCCAAAAGGATCGTGCCGAGCAGCCCACCAGGGAAGTCGACGTCGGTGCGCAGTTCCAGCGTATCGACGCCTGTCCCGAAGAGGACGTTGACCATCGATTTGACTTCAGCGTTCTCCATAAACAGCATGTCATCGCCGCCGTCAAAATCGATGTCGAGCATGTCGATTTCGATTTGGCTGGTGGCTCCCATGAACTGAACGGAGTCCTCTCCACTGCCAAAGGCTAGCATTACCATTCCGTCGAATGCCGATCCCCCGCCGGCATCGCTGACGTTAAACACGTTGTCGCCATCGTCGCCGATAAAGATGATCGCCACATCGGGGCCCAACGATCCGGTGTCGCGTCCGCCGATCTCGCTGTCGCGAATGTCGGTGTGGCTACCCCAGCTGCCCGTTCCGTTGTCGACGCTCAAGCCGTATTGCATCGTCGAATTCTGCGACAGGAAGAGGTCGAAGCCATCGCCGTTGGCGATTTCAACAGCATCGCCGTAACCACCATCGGTCGGAACAACGGTGTCGCGGGCTTTGGTGTCGGTTCCGATGTTGCTATCGACGATTACGGTTTCGGTGTGACCATCGAAGTTTTCGATGTCCAAGTGGCCCAAGACATCCGCCTGATTGAAGACGACGATATCGACAGCCACACTCAGACTCGTTGGAGTCGAACCGCCAGCGGTTGGCGGAGCGACGATCAGTCCGGGTGGCAGTTGATCGCCATTGACGATGTTAATGCCGCCGAAAATCGTTGGCCGCGCGAGTGTTCCCGTCGGCAAGAAGCCCGTTGTATCGGGATCGTTAGCCGAGGTGAACGATGTCAAACTGCTGCCATCGCCGTTGGTGATGCTGACAACGGGATCAGCTGGCGCACCAGGCCCGCCGGGACGGAAGAACTGTTCGGCACCTATCGAAGTCGCATCGACAACCACGACATCATCACCGTCGCCATTGGAAATAAACAACGTCCCTTCGATCTCGCTGTTGCTGATCTCAGTCTTGGTGTCACCGTCATTGTTGTCGATATCGACGTTGTGACGGATGATCGAACCGTCGATCTGCAGTTCGCTGTAGGCGATATCGGGACGCGAAATTAAGAGATCTTCACCGATATCCACGCTCGTGAGGATATTGGTGTCGTCGTCGCGATTGGCGATGATCAGATTTTCGCCAATCTCGGTCGGGTTGGAGTTGTCACCCAGGGTAAAGATGTCATCGCCATGACCAAGCTCGACGATGATATCGTCGGTGATCCCATTGACGGTCAGCGAGGCAAATGTCTGAAGTCCGCCATCGAGCGTCAGCAGGGTGCCACTTTCGCCCTCAATAACAAACTGCCCGGGAACCGCGGTCCCATGCACTGCGATCCGATTGCTCGAAACATCGCCATCGAGCGTTAGATCGCCGACGACCGTCGTGTCGACGTTGACGACACCGGCCAACAAGCGACGGTCTTCCAAACATTCAGCCCTCAGACGCCGACGCGCCTGCTGTTTTCGACGCAGCGCTGGAGCAGGCTTTTTCGACTTTCGAAATAGCGACAACATTCTAGATCTCCCCGTAAGTAGCACTTGATGGCAACTTGGAATTAAAGAAAGAGACTTTGCCATCCCTGGCCGCACGCCAATCCACCTAGATCGGGTGCCGCACCGACCGCGCCTAATTTTGGCGATTGAAAGGATTCTTCCAATGCCACGGTTTGACAGGTTCGTGCCACTTATCTCACTTATACTCACGGTACCGATTAGCGACAAGCAAATCGTTTTCGAATGCACAAATCTTTAACTAAGTATTTGATATCGAGGCGGCACAGATTAAGTGTCCGGTAAACTCGCAGCCACCGCGAAGCTCTTGTCAATCGGCAAAGTTTGCCGTTTCCCACCCTCAACCAAACAATTCGTGTGACGAACACGAGAATCTTGGCTAGAACACGCGTGAGGGTCGGAATATAGTAGATCCACTGATTGCAACGTATTTCCAGGCGGTAGCATGTTGGTCCAACCGGGGCGTTGGCACGGTGTAATCTTCACGGCAGGGAGCCCAGGCAAGGTCAGGAGCTTCACGCGTGTTTGGTTCTCAGCTTTTTCGTTCCCATCCAAAAACCGCTCCAGCGGGGCAGAGCGAACTGTCCGGGCAGAGTTCGCGTCGGAAACGCAAATGCGATGCAAATCGCCGTCGCCGCAACGGTTTGCGGCGACAGATCGAACGACTCGAACAACGCCAACTGTTGGCTGCGGATATCGGCGTCGCCTACGGCGGCGTCGCCGACGCTTCGATCAGCGATACCAATAGCGGTCTGATCCTCGCCCTGGACACTTCCGCTGCGATCGCCGCACCGCTGCACAACGACAACCTGACCAACGACAGCGGTATCAGTGGAGCGGCGTTTACAGCCGACGGACGCCTGTTTGTCGCGATCAACGATGCCGCCGGTGGCCTTTCCGCGTTGCAACAGATCGATCCACGGGGAGGAACCGCGATCGGAACGCCGATCGATTTGGCGATCCGCATCGACGACCTCGCGACCGATCTGACTAGCGACACGATTTATGCACTGGGCAGCAGCGGAGGAGCGATCGCCAGTCAAATGTCGCTGTATAGCGTCGATATTACCAGCGGAGCGATCACACTTGCTGGACACGTGGATGCTTTCATGCCCGGCGGACTGGCCATCGACGCGTCGGGCAAAGCCTTTGTTTCCGCAAGAAACGCGACGACGGGAGCAGCGATCCTGCTGGAGATCGACCCGAGCGATGGCAGCATCCTGGCGTCGACAACTCTCGGCGCCGCCGCAGAATTTTCTGGCGACTTTGCCGGCCTCGGCTATCGCGACGATGGCGTTCTGGTTGGCAGCGATGCGGCAAACGGCAAGCTGTTCCAAATCGAATCGACAACCGGTGCGCTGACGCCCGTTTCGCTGCAAGATCCGGTTCACGGGGTGTTGGGCGATCTTGCCTTTTCACCTCAGAAGCGTGTGATCGATCAGGTCTATAGTGAAAACTTCAATCTCGACGATGGTGATTTCACGATCGACAACACCGGCCGTACGATCGACGGGCTATGGCATCGATCCCCCGGGCGACGCTTCGATGGCTTGTTGAACCACACGCCGATTCAATCCTTCTACTACGGCGCGTTTGAAACCGCTTTTGGCGACGGCCATTATGTTTTGACCGAGTCGCACCGCGGCACGATCACCTCGCCGCTGATCTCGCTTCCCGGCAAAGGGACGACGATCGTTAGCTTCTCGTATCTGTTGGACACCCGCCCCGAATTAGACACCGATTTCGTCAGCGTCTCGATTCTTGTCGATGGCGTGGCGACGCAGATCCTGTCGCGACAAGACGGCTCGTTGCCCGAGACGCCTGTCAATCAATGGTTGTCTGCGACGCATGACATCAGTCAATTCAACGGCCAAGAGATTCAGATCGAGTTTCTGTTCGACACAGGTGAGATTCCTAAGATCGATCCCGAGGGTTGGTACGTCGACGACATCGAAATCATCAACACGCCGCCGCCCGCGCTCTCCGGATACAAATGGAACGATCTGAACGCCGATGGCATCTGGGACGACAACGAACCGGGGCTCAACGGTTGGCAGATCTATCTGGATGCCAACGCCAACGGTCGCTACGACGTGGGCACGGAAAAGCTGTTCGAAACCCGCAACGACGGCACGCATGATGGCGCCTATTGGTTCGACGATTTGGATGCGGGAACCTACATCGTTCGTGAGCTTGTGCCCGAGGGATGGAAGCAGAGTTTTCCCGGCACCTCAAAGAACTACCAACATTTGGTGACGATCGATCCGGCCGGGGGAATTTGTGTCAACGGCGCGTTTGGCGAAGAACAGCAGCCCAATTTTGGCAACTATCAGACCGACATCTCGGGCTACAAATGGAATGACACCAATTTTGATGGTGTCTGGGATACGGGCGAACTCGGGCTCAACGGTTGGGAAATCTATCTCGATCTCAATAACGACGGAGATTTTGATCAGGGCGTCGACCAAAAAACGACAACGGCGTTTGATGGAACGCATGATGGCGCGTACAGCTTCACCGGCTTGGCTGCGGGAACCTATACAATTCGCGAAATCGTCCCCGAGGGTTGGAAGCAGCGCTACCCCGGTGCGGCATTCAATTTTCAACACGTCGTCCCGATCGATCCGCCCAATGGCCTGCGACATGTCAGTCGTTTTGAAGTTGCCGAGTCGGCGAACTTCGGAAATTGGCGACCGCAGGTGATCGGATACAAGTGGGACGACATCGATGGCGACGGCGTTTGGGACGACAACGAACCAGGACTCAACGACTGGATAATCTACGTCGATCACAACAACGACGGTTTATTGAACGCCGATGAACCTCGGTTCACAACGCAAAACGATGGCGAGCATGACGGCGCGTTCTGGTTGGATGGACTGGGGCCCGGCCAATACATGTTGCGCGAAGTGCTGCCGAGCAATTCGCTGCAAACCTATCCCGGCGTCGCGACCGATTGGGGCCATGAGATCACGATCTCGTCCGATCCAAACGCACAGATCATCGGCCGTTTTGGTGAAGAAGAAATTCCCAATTTTGGCAATAGCCAGATCGACATCTTGGGGCATAAATGGAACGACGTCGATGGCGATGGCGTTTGGGACGATGATGAATCGGGGCTCAACGGCTGGACGATTTATCTGGACCTTAATAATGACGGCGACTTCGATCCCGACGGTCCGACCCCCGAACCAAGCTTTGTGACGACCAACTATCGCGGCCAAGATGGCGTCTATTATTTCAGCGGCCTTGAGCCGGGCGAATACACGGTGCGAGAAGTCGATCGCGACGGCTGGCAACAGACCTATCCCGTGCCAATCGATTCGGTAGCCCCAGGACATGTGGTCACGATCGATCCGCCCGCGGGAATCCGCGTGATCAGCGATGCGGGCGTTGCGGCGGTCGCCAATTTTGGCAACACCCAGGTCGCTGATCTAAAGATCACGAAGACCGCGTTGGAGACGATGGTCACCGAAGGGGACTTTGTGATCTTTGAAGTCACCGCGGAGAACGTGGTTCCAGAAGGGGCCAACCCCGACGATTACGCGACGGCGTCCGGAATTGTGGTGACCGATCAATTGCCCGATGGGCTCGAGCCAGTCCGCGATAGCACTGGCGCGATCGTTCAGCCATCGACAAGCATTGGCAACGCAACGATCCCGCCGGATGCCGTAAACTCGACGGTCACCTGGAGCGGCTTCGATCTCGCCCCTGGCGAATCGGCGACGATGCAATTTGCTGTTCGCGTAGGGAGCGACGTCGGATCGACGCAAATCGAAAACGTTGCCACGGGCACTTCGGATCAACGCGATCCCGATCCAACAAACAACGACGACACCAACCCGGAAGGCAAGGCGACCCTCGATGTCGCCGCCTTGGTGCAGTTTATTTTGCCGATCGGAACGCTACGCGAGGGAACGCTGACGCACATTCCGCCGGTTGCCAATGCGGGGCCGACGATCAGCGGATTCCAGTGGAACGATCTCAATAGCGATGGCATCTGGGATGCCCAGGAACCGGGCGTCAGCGGATTTGGGATTTTTCTGGATCTCAATGGCAACGGTGTTCTCGATCCCGAAGCGAATGAACCATTGGCGGTCACCGATGCCGACGGTCGATATACGTTTACGGAGTTGGCGGACGGAACGTTGTTGAGCGATGGGACATATATTGTCCGACGCTTGGCCGCCTCGCGTTCCGAAGGGACGCTTGAGATCGCGTCGTTCCCGGAAGCTTCCGATTTCCATGAAGTCGAAATCAGTGGAGGCGTTTCGGTAGCGGGTACGGAACAAACGACGGAGTCGCCGAATTTTGGTAGCTTTGAATATGTCCCCTATCTGCGTCCCGCCGATGATCTTGCGGGCCATTTGACCGCCTGGGCAACCAATCCCCAATTGGCGGGCTCCGCTAACGCAGATCGGATGGTCGCCGCGGTTCAGCCTTGGCAACATTTTGGCGTTACCAATACCACCGACGCCACGATGACTCTCGATGGGTTGAATGTCTCGGGGATCGATCCTGGCATCACAGTGGTTCTCTATGAAGCCGATGCCAGCGGAAACCTACTGCGCGATATCGACGGACTTCCCGTCCTTCCCGCGTTTCTCTCCGGTAGCAGCGAACAGCTTTCAGTCGGCGAAACGAAATATTACATCGCCTTTTATGATCCAGCAGTACGAGTATCCGACGGTGCGCAGGTCACCCAACAGTCGCCCGATTGGTTGGCGGGAAATCAAACCCCAACTCACGATTTCGCCGCCGATGCCGAGATCGCGTTGAGTTCTTCCGGGACCGATCTGTTCCGCGTCCGATTGGTGGGTGGATCGACCTTCGACAGCGATATTTTTCATTCGGGGACTGTCAGTGGTGATGATTTCGCTAGATTTCAACAGGCGCAGGCAGAGGCCGCGCAATCGACGCCGGAAGATCCAATCTTCGACTTCACATCGGACATCAATACACGTTGTCCCAACGGAGCAGAGCAAACGATCAACACATGCACTTGGAGCGTGGCGGGGACTCCCACGCGTGAGCTTGCGTTGGGCGATTATGGCCCATTAAACGTCGAGTTCAGATATGTGCGACCGATCTGGATGGATCTGCAGCCCGATGTAAACCAAAATGGCCTGGGGACGGGGAACCAAGTCGTATTTACAGGCGATGCAATCAATCTTGCGGGCAACGCGGTGCTTGTAACTCCCGATAACCTTCCGCTGCAATCGCTGACGATTCAGATCGTTGGACCGACTGAAGCAAGTGACACACTGACTTCCGGCAGCAACACGGGCCAATTGTTGACATTCAACAATCTAACTACCGGCGCTGCCCAAAATATTTTGCGGCAATTGCAGTTTAGCACCGCTGCGTCTGATGTCGTGCGACAATTGTCGGTTTCGATTACGGCTGTCATCGAAGACAACCCCGCTTTGGAGTTTATCGATTCGAGCGAAGCCTACCGGTCCACGATTGTCACGGGCAAAGTATTGGTTTTACCAACTCCTTAACGTCCTGCCTTGTCGTCTTCGTAACAGTTTGTTTGTCGACACTTTGCTCGCGTCGCAGCGGCAAACGCTGTGATAGCAGGCTGATCGTGCTAGCAATGGAAAACCTGCAGGTATTTTTCTGGTTTGGCTCAAGTCATGGACTTGACGCGCTCCGCTTGGATTTCTGACACTCCGCTGGCCGCGCAGATTCCTGCAGCGACGAGCGCAAGGGAACGACGGAACGTTCCTTCACTGCAGCGGCGGATTCTTTACGACGTCATTGGATGACAGAAGAAATGCTAGGAAACACGCGACGCAGACGGCTTCGGACCGAACGACTGGAGCCCCGCAATCTGATGGCACTCGTGGCATTCGATATGCAAATCCTCGATGATGTTGAGGGGCAACCGGGGGCACCTTTGACCGCCCCGCTCCAGGCGGGCGACAGCTTTTTCCTTGAAATCACAGCGATGGAACGGGGCCAACAAATCGATGGTTTCGTGGGGCTTGCGTTAGACATCATGTGGGATCCCGCCTTTGTCCAGCCGCTTGATTCCCCTGCCGATCTGCTAAACACCATCACGACTGATTTGCCGATGTTCCGTGATGGGACTCTGCAGCCTGAGCTAGGACGCATTCTCAATCTTTCGGGTTATTCCGATGAGGCCGGAGGTGTCGGGCAACGAATTAGTGATGGTGAATTTGAACATTTTGCGTTGCTGCACTTCGAAGCGGTCACGGCGACCTCCAATACGGAATTCTCGTTGCTCGAAGGGTTTTCACAAACAGCAACGTACCCGCCATTGGGATTGCGCCACGAAGATCATGATTTCGATGTGGAGATGATCGAAATCGTTGCTGCAGATTCGCAGACGACGCTGCCCGAACAGGGCACCGATACTTCGAATGCGTTGCCCGACGTTGAAGTTGCATCGCCGGAGACGAATGAACCGACGAAGCCGGACGTGGCAGATCCATCGCCAACGATTGAAGCTACCGACGAGATAACGTTCCCGACCACTGAGGAGTCGAACACGACGGACGATGTCGCAGCGTCAACGAATGGGACCTCCGATGTCACGCTGTCGCTAGTTTCCGTCGCGAACGGAGATGTGCAGATTGGTGATTTGATCACGATCGACGTCCAGGTTTCGGAATCCGATCCCGATGCCGCGGGTGTCGGTGGGATTTCGATCGATGTCGACTGGGATCCTAGTGAGTTGCAGTTGGTGAATTCGGGTTCGATTACCGACGCGATCACCGAGAACTTTCCTGGCTTTCAGGGCGGAAGCATCGACACGGTGGCTGGTTTTATCGATGAACTGACCGGTGCGTCGTTTGAATCGGCGGGGATCGGGCGGGCGATCGGCGATGGAGTCGCCGAGACGTTTGTCACGTTGACTTTTGTCGCTCTTAAGCCGACCGACGGTTCTGCGATTACTGTCTCCTTGGGAGATGGCGGCGTCGGTCTGGTCGGCGACACCTCGGGCGCACCGATCGACGTCGCGGATGCCGAAACAAATGTAGAAATCGCCACCGCGGCATTGCCTCCGTTGATCCAAATTTCCACGTCGGGAACCGGCGGCGGTTTGGAGTTTGTTGCGCCGGGGAACAACGGCGTTCAATCGACGCTGCTGCGTCCGGGGAGCGTCGATTCATTGCAGTACATCGAGATTGCCAATGTCGGTGAAACGGTACTGGAAGTCTATGAGATTCAGTTCGGAGTCGCAGGGCTGTCGATCGCCGCCAGCGATTTGGCACTGGCCGATGGGTTTACTGTAGCACCGGGCCAGTCGCAGCGGATCGCCGTGGAGTTCACCGCAACACAGGCGGGAAGCGTTAACGAATCCGAAGGGATCGTTGTCGTCAGCAACGCTGGCAACCGCGGCCGCTATGCGATCAGCGCTACAGCGGAAACAACGTATGCTGCCGATCTGAATCTCGATGGTCGCGTGAATATCGCCGACGTCGTACTGTTGGACAGCGTGTTTGGACAAACGCGCGGCGACGGAATGTACAGTGAAAACCACGACCCGAACCTCGACGGCAGCATCGATTTGGGAGACTTTGGGCTGTTGAACGCTCAGTTCGGAATGCAGCAGAGTAGCGAGTCATTTGCTGTCGACATCGACGAGGAGGACGACGATCCATTCGATTCGACACTCGATCTACTCGCCCTGGATGCGTTGGCCAACACGAATGGCATCCACTGAACCTCCGCGTTCCTCATACCAAATTAGGGGCAAAGCGTACCAAACTTTCGTTCGCTTGATCCCGTTCGAACGCGTTTAGGGATCCGAAGTTGCCTAAATGTGACGCGGCAAACGGTTGGTGATATTGTCAAAGCGGGTTTTCCAAGAGAGTATGGTGAACCGACGAATTGTCGTCTTTTCCCACCTCCCTACCTCGCAAGACAAAGTCCTTCCCGATGCGAACGATAATCGATGGCCATCTCGACTTGGCCTGGAATGCAACTTCTTTTGATCGCGATCTACGACTCTCCCAGGATGAGATCCGGACGCGTGAGCAGTTGATGACCGATCTGAAGTCGCGAACGCGCGGCACCACCTGCTTTCCCGAACTCCAAGCCGGCAAGATCCAAGTCTGTATCGCAACCCTGCTGGCTCGCAGCGGACCCGCGACCGATCGACAAACAGGATATGCGCGGACCGACCTCGATTTTGCACATCATATCGGCGCCTATGCTGCCGCGCATGCGCAACTGGCTTGTTATCACTTATGGGAACAACAGGGAGCGATCCGGTGGATCCGGACGCTGGCGGATCTGGAGGATCATTGGACCAAGTGCAACGGTGAATCCGAACCGCCGCTGGGAATGATTCTATCGATGGAAGGTGCCGATCCGATTTCGGATCCCGATGAATTGCCCTACTGGTTCGGCGCTGGCCTGCGGGCGATCGGATTGTCTCACTATGGACACGGCCAATATGCGGCGGGAACTGCTGTCGAAGGTGGACTGACCGAAAAGGGAGAACAGCTGTTAGACGCGATGGCGAAACTCGGCATGGGGTTGGATGTAACACACCTGGCCGACCAGGCGATGGAACAAGCGTTCGATCGATTCACAGGAGTCCTGTGGGCGAGTCATCACAATTCACGAACGTTGGTTCCGGGGCAGCGTCAATTGTCGGACCAACAGATGAAAAGCGTCATCGAGCACGACGGAGTGGTCGGCGTGGCGTTTGATGCTTGGATGATGTACCCCGGTTGGGCGCGTGGTGAAACCGATCCCAACGTGGTGAGTATCGAAGCGGCGGCCGACCACATCGACTACGTATGTCAGATGGCAGGCAATACAAAACATAGCGCGATCGGCAGCGATCTGGACGGCGGATTTGGAACCGAACAGACGCCCGGCGATTTGAATTCCATCGCCGACATGCAGCGATTGGATGGAATCCTCTCGCGCCGCGGCTACAGCGATGATGATCTCAACGCAATCTTCCACGGCAATTGGATGCGAACCTTCCGGAAGTTGTTTGGCGGTTGCGCCCAATAGTGTCGATGGCTCGATTCGCGGTTAGCTCCCGCGAATCTCCACAGCGTGGCGACACCTCTTCATCATGTTGCTCCGGCCGGCGATCGTTCGATCGGCCGGAACTTTCTCTCTAACATGACGCATCACTCATCGCCATCGCTCTGCTTCCATGCTCTCGCCGCGTGTCGGTTATCCGATTCGCGGTTCCTCGTGATTCGTAAACGGGGGGGATGCGACCGACTTAAGCTTCCTAACCGCCACTCAGCAGCCCCCCATGTTGGGACTTGACCGTTTTCTATACTCACACGTCGCGATTGGTGGTGTATAAGTATAGAAAACGCATCGAGGTGGAAATCAACTGATTGGACCGATGCACTCTACAGTCAGTCGCCTAGCAGTGATAAGATTTTACGGAGAAGAAAGAGTTCTCTAGTGGCCTATTTATCACATTGCAGGCTTTCTGAATTGCGTAAACTAGCTAGAATGTGGCCGGGCGTTACATTAAAACTTGAGAGGAATTGAACAGTGGCAAAACGAGCGAATTCGATGGCCAGCACCATCACCGAATATTTGGTAGAGAATCCAGAGATCACTTGGAAGGATGCAGCGGCTACGCTGGAACCTAAGGGGATCAGCGAGAGCTACTTCAGCAACCAGAAGTCGAAGCTGCGTAAGGAAGGCGTTTTGCCAAGCTCGGGACGCAAGAAGGCTGGCCGCAAGCCAGCTGCTGCCAAGTCGACCGCCGCGAAGAAGAGCACGGCGAAGAAGCCAGCCGTCGCGGGTGGCGAACTGGCCTCGGCAGCTGAATTTGCCCGGACCGCGGGTGGATTGAGCGAAGCACGACGCTTGTTGGACCAATTGGGCGACGTCCAAATCTAAGCTGTTCCTCTGTTCTAGTGGACATCGCCCCGCGTGGGCGATCGCTTGGATCGAGCCCCCCCTCTCGTCTATCGGGATGTTTGGGGGCTTCGTATTTCGGGGAAGGCCAGCGATTCCGATGAGATCGTTGGCTTGGGAAAAGGTGAAAAGGCGACCTTTTCTGATGATCGTCCTCGAAATCGCTCTTCCCAATACCTGGGGAACTTCGATACGCTAGGGGAATCGATTTCGTAATTCGATTCACGCCCCCTTCGGACTGAAGTCAATGCACCGGCAGCACCTGCTAATCGCGACCTGCATTTTGGGCTGGGCAGGCACAGCTGTGGCTCAGCAAACCTCGACAGCGGCGTCTCTAAAGACCGCCTATTCGATCTCCAAAAACGCCACGTCCGAGTCCGACTACACGCAGATCATCGATCAGATTCAACAGTCCGATCTGGCTGCGGCGGATCAAGAGGTTCGAGACTACGGAAACCAGTTGCTCGCCTGGGCGCTGAACCGACGTGGCGAAATGCGCTGGGACCGGATGCAGGATCCCGATGACGAAGTTGCAATGGCGGCGATCGAAGACTTCCGTGAATCGTTGCGTCTAGATCCCAAGCGCTGGCGCGCGAAGCAGAACATGGCGTTTGTCTACGCCACGCGCGGTCAGATGAAAGAGGCTGAGGCGCTGTTCGACGATGTGATCCAAACCAAACCCGATCACGCCAACGCCTATTTCAATCGCGGTGAGCTCCGTTACGAGATGGGAAAATTGCCGGCAGCGATTTCCGACTACGATCGCGCGATCGCGCTTCAGCCAAGCGAAGCCGACTTTTACACGGGCCGTGCCCACGCTCGGTTCCAACATGGCGATGTAGGACCCGCGATCGATGACTATCGCCGCGCGTTCCAGTTGGACAAAGCGAACGCCACCCGCGCGATCGATCTAGCCGACGCATTGCAGAACGCGGGCCAGTGGCGAGCGGCTGCGGAAAACTACCGAAACGCGTTGCAGTTGGACGCTCAGAATCTTCGCACCCAATTGAACCTCGCCTGGTTATTGGCGACATGTCCCGATGGCAGCCTACGCGACGGACAGCAGGCCCTTGAGATCACCCAGGGGCTGCGCGATATTCCCGCCAACGAAGAGTTCCGTTATATCGATACCTACGCTGCGGCGTTGGCCGAAACGGGGCAGTTCGAAAAAGCGACCCGTGTTGCCCAGACAGGGCTGAACCTGGTCCCCGCGTCGGAGCGGAGTGGATTCGAGGCGCGGGTGGCGAACTACAAATCGAATCAACGTTATCGCCAATCTCCGATCCGACAGGTCGGCGGGCAATAAAGACAAGACTTGTGGTGCTACCAGGAAGGGAGTGCCGCATTACCAACCGAGCAAGGAAGCTCTCATGTCCGCCAATCGATCCCGCCCCGCGCTGGCTCTCGCCGCAACCACCGCATTACTATTCTCGCTGAGCGGTTGCAATTCAAAGCCTCAGTTGTCGAATCTGATGGATTCGTTTGGCAAAGCTGAGGTGCAAGCCAGCCCCGAAGTCTGGGACGAACATACGGTCGGGCTGCCGTTCGTTTTCGGATACGACGAAGGCTTGGCGAAGGCCAAGGCGGAAGGGCGACCGGCGATGGTTTTCTTGACGACGACATGGTGCAAGTGGTGTAAACGGATGTCGGCCACGTGTCTGCAAGATCCCGAGATCCGCACGCTTCTGGAACAGAACTTTGTTTTGGTCCTTGTCGATGGCGATCAAGAGTCGGCAGTCAAACGGAAGCTGAAGAACACCGGATATCCACACATCGTTTTCATCTCGCCCGACGAACAGATCCTTGCTTCGCAGAACGGCTTTGCCGAACCGGATGCCTTCAAGCAGGTGATCGCTCAGGCGCTTAGCACTTCATAATTTCTAATCTGTTGGGAGCGAACGTCGATGCGCAACTTCATTGCCAAATGGTTTCGAAAGCCCGATCAATCCGTTGCTCCGCAGCGAGCCGAGGCTGCACCGATCCAACGCTCCAAACCGCGAACCGCGCGGCAGCGCCGGATGGAGGCTTCGCTTGCGTCGCTGCGTTTGCTGCCGCCATCGCTGGTGCGGCAACTGGAATCCCACGGCTTGGTCAGCGTCAAAGATCTACTGAACTTGAACCTGACCGAGTGGGCGTCGGAGCGAGGATTAAGCAAATCGCATCAGAGTCAATTACGGACCGTTCGGCGAGCAATTCGGATGGCGATGTCACTGCGAGTGATGCATCCGCGCGACGCCTACCTGTTGATCGCGATCCATCGTCGCAGTCCCGAAGACGTTGCCTCCGATTCGCCCAGGCATCTGTTCCGCGATCTCGAGCGGTTCGCATTGTCCAGTCGCGGCCGAGCGCTGATGCGACGGATCGATTTCCCGTCAATCGATCGCGTGTCGACTTGGATCACAGCGGCTCAAGACCATCAGTTCTCGCATCTCGCGACGTCTCAATCTGGCGGCTCCTCGGATCTGCAAACGACATCGCACGGGACATTGTCTCGCTAGTCGCAAACCTGGCTCGCGCTGTGCGGCTGACGACGATCGTCGCCCAAGCACTTTGGTCGAGCCGCAAACAACAAAATCACGGAGAGACGCATGTCGCAGATTATGACGATCCTGCGAGCTGCACACTGTCGTAGCACGCACCATTATTTCGCACTCGATGCATTGCGGTGCATCAACACCGAACGTGGTGGCCGCTTGGCCGACCTGCTGCTGAAGCACTACGACCAATATCTCAAAGGGGCCAAAGATCCCGACAGCAAGTTCCGCGACTTCCAGAATCACGTGCTACACGTCGGCGATGGCAACTGGGGCGGTGCGCCGCGCGCGTGCGAAAAGTGGTTGAAGACCGCCATCAATCATCTCGATAGCGAGGAATGGGAATACGCCGCGTACGACCTGGGCGTGCTGAGCCATTACTTCACCGATCCGATCATGCCGCTGCATACCGCGTCGAGCGATCCCGAAGGGATCGTGCACCGGCCGCTGGAATGGAGCGTCTGCCAGAGTTACGAAGAGATCTACGAACGCTGGGCCCGCGGCAAAGTGCGAGTCACGTTTCAGCTGCCCGATGGGAATAACTGGATCACGCAAGCGGTCACGGCGGGGGCCGAACGTTCCCACGCCTATTACCATCGGATCATCGAGATCTACGATCTGGAACGAGGCGTCAAGCGACCGCCCGAGGGACTCAACGGAGAGTCGCGGGATATCCTGGCCGAAATGTTTGGGATCGCGATCACCGGCTGGGCGAGGATCTTGGAACGGGTCGCCGAACAATCGATCTGCAAGATGCCCAACGCCGGTCTGACAGCGGCAACACTGGTCGCGGCGATCGACATGCCGGTCACATGGATCTTGAAAAAGATCTCCTCGGCAAAAGAGAAGTCGGCGGTCGCGGCGATCTTCAACGAATACAAAACGACCGGCACCGTGCGAGTCAATTTGCCGCCGGAGGTGCGCAGCGTGCGAACCGAGATGGCGATGACCGTCAATCGAAACACGCCGATCAATCCTCCCGTATCGCCCACGCCAGCACCACGTCCGGTCTCAAGCAACGCAACCGCGGCGCCCGCTTGGGCCCCAACGCCGATTGCGACATCACAAGAAACGCAACCACAGCCTGCCACACCAACACCGTCAAGCGAACCGTCGGCACCAGCTTGGTTGCCAGCGGCAGCGAGTGTCACCGAACCGGTCGCCCAAGAACCTGTCGATTCATTCGAGCCAGCCGCAATAGCAGACCAACAATCGGCGGTCGAGTCGGTTCCATTTACGAGCGGTCGTGTCGCCGATTCGAGGTATACGGAAAGGGAGCCAAGCGTTTCGGAGCAGAGCGATTTGGTCGACGCTCCATCGATCGGACCCAAGACAGCTCAGCGGTTTACCAAGATCGGGATCGATACGATCGGTCAATTCCTGGCGGCTCAGCCCGAAGTGCTGGCGGTCAAACTGGAGACGCGTTGGATCAACGCCGATCTGCTGTCCGACTGGCAGGCTCAGGCCCGTTTGGTCTGCGGCGTCGCGTCGCTGTGCGGATACAAATCGCAATTGTTGGTCGCCGTCGATTGCCGATCGGTCGATCAACTGGCTGCTCAAGAGGCAGCTGCGCTAGCGAGCCGAATCTCCGACTACTGCGACACCAAAGCGGGAGAGCGGATTTTGCGAAGCAGTTCGCGTCCCGATGCCGAAGACGTCGCCCAGTGGATCGCCGACGCACAACGCGGCGCAGCGAGTCGGGCAGCGTAAACGAAACCGATCAGATCGATCCGGCGTTTGCCGAGCGTTACTTTTCGATATCGAAGTCGGCAATCTTGCGATAGGCTGTCGCTCGGCTGATCCCCAACCGCTTAGCCGCTTCGGGAATGTTGCCGCCGCAGCGGTCCAACGCTTCGCGGATCAGTTTCTCTTCCCAGACATCCAACCGCAGCGTATCGGTCACCTCGACACCAGCGTCACGCAAACCGAGGTCATCCGCTTCGATCGTGTTGCCATCGAACATCACGATCGCGCTGTCGATCACGTTTCTCAGCTGCCGCACGTTGCCGGGCCAAGCATACGAGAGCATCCGTTTTCTGGCCGCTTCGGAGAACTGGATCGAGGGACGAGCATGCTGCCGGGAAAAGTGTTCCAGGAAGTGATCCATCAACAGTTCGATATCTTTGCCGCGGTCGCGTAGTGGCGGAACGTGTAATTCAAAAACGCTCAGGCGGTAATAAAGATCTTCGCGGAAGCGTTTCTCGCGGACAAATTCGGCGAGATCGCGATTGGTCGCGGCGATGATCCGCACATCGACGCGGATTTCATCGACACCGCCGACCGGTAGGAAGGGATGTCCTTCCATGATCCGCAACAGCTTGGCTTGGCCTTCGAGTGTCAGTTCGCCGATCTCGTCGAGGAACAGCGTTCCGGTGTGGGCCTGTTGGAACCAACCGATGTGATCGCGATCGGCTCCGGTGAACGAGCCCTTCTTGTGACCAAACAACTGGCTCTCGATCAAGTCGCGAGGGATCGCCGCGCAGTTGACGCTCAACAGCGGTCGTTCCCGCCGCCCGCTGTGGAAGTGGACATCGCGAGCGACCAGCTCTTTTCCGGCACCGCTCTCGCCACGGATCAGCACGCAACCATTTGCTCTGCCGACACGTTCGATCTTCGATTTCAAACGCATCATCGGTGGACTCTCACCGATCAGGTCGTTTGTCTCCGCATTCCGCGAGAACAATCGGTCGCGTTCGACTTGCAACGCCGCCGTTCGTCGAGCGCTCGCCAACGCGACGCCCAACAACTGCCCCGAGTTCAGAGCCAATTCGAAGTGTCGTTCGGTGAAGCGATGGTCGTTGCGATACAGATGCAGCACGCCAGCCACGTCTTCGCCATGCTGCAACGGGACACAGATCGCATCGGTCCACTGGGTCTTCTGTCCCGGCGAGGTCGATTCTTCCTTGAACCAAAACGCTTCGCCATCGTTGGTGACGCGGCGGGTCAGGTCGGCGCTCAGCTTGATCTTTTCAGCAGCTTCGGACGGGAAGACGTATTCGGGTTGCAGCTTGCCATCTTCGCCCAACCACATGAAACCAATCACATCGGCTTGCGTGCGATCCTTCAATAGTTCGGTGGCGATCTGGATGATCGATTCGGGATCGCCGCTGCCGATCAACTGTAGACTCAATTGATAAAGATCGACCAGGTAGCCGACGTCGGCGATTTTGCGGAGCGGATCCAACGGCCCAAAATTGCTCGACGATAGACCGCCTGAGATCGGCCGATCCAGCACAATCGTCTGCTCGCGGTTGTTGGCATCCCCCGATTCGCCGTTGCCATCAAAGAACTGCAGTTCCGACGTTCCAACCAGAATCGTGTTGCTGTCTT
This sequence comes from Rosistilla ulvae, assembly GCF_007741475.1. NCBI lineage: Bacteria > Pseudomonadati > Planctomycetota > Planctomycetia > Pirellulales > Pirellulaceae > Rosistilla > Rosistilla ulvae. The sequence continues at coordinate 5,311,287 of NZ_CP036261.1, forward strand.
GCAGAGTGGCATGGTCGGTCTTTTGCCCATTAACCAACAGACCGTTGCGGCTGTTGGTGTCGCGGACCTGCCAGTGCGAATCCTCGTGAAACAGCACCGCGTGATACCGCGAACTGACCGGATCGGTTAACATGATTTCGCAATTAGCATCGCGTCCGACGTGCAATGTATGCAGCGGATCGAGTCGAAATCGGCGTCCGGTATCGGGACCAGAACAAACTTTGAGATACGCCACCATAGAAATCGCGAATGGGTTCTGAACGGGGAAAACTATCGTTAATTGTACCGCGATTGCCCGACGACGGGGACGCCATGTTAAAACTCATCCAAATACAAACCCCGCAGTGGGGTGCGTTATCTGCCCGAACGCCTCAACAAAACAGCATCCGCCAACAAGGCTTTGGTATCCTTCATGAACGAATCGTCCTCCAATCAACGTCCCGAAGTCGTCTGGCACGACCAATCGGTCAGCCGTGAAGATCGCGAACGCCAGCTGGCACAGCGTGGTTGTGTCGTCTGGTTTACGGGGTTGAGTGGTTGCGGCAAAAGCACGATCGCCAACGCCGTCGACCGCAAGTTAAGCGAACTGGGGGCGGTCACGACGCTGTTGGATGGCGATAACATCCGACATCATCTGTGCGCAGGTCCGGATCGCTTGACCGCGGAACATGGCCCCGAGTTTGCCGAACGCTTCGGACTGGGGTTTGGAGCGATCGATCGCGAGGAAAACATTCGCCGAATCGGCGCCGTTGCCGAGCTGTTCGCATCGACGGGAATCATCACGCTGACCGCGTTTGTCAGTCCCTACGCACGCGACCGGCAAAGGGTTCGTCAGCTGATCGAATCGGTCGGCCGCGGCGGCGACTTTGTCGAGGTCTTCGTCGACACGCCGCTGGAAACGTGTGAACAACGCGATCCCAAGGGACTCTACAAAAAGGCCCGCGCCGGTGAGATCCAGAACTTCACCGGAATCAGCGATCCCTACGAAGCGCCCCCCTCGCCCGAAATCCATCTGCAGACAGCCGACAAGTCTCCCGAAGCACTGGCCGACGAGATCGTGAACTATCTGAAGCAGAACGGGATGCTGATCCGTACCTAGTGCTTCATCCACATTTGACTTTAGGGTGGTGGACGAGGTCACGAGTCCAGTCGCGCCAAAGATTAGTAGGGGACTCGTAACCTCGTCCACTACCATCAGTCCTAAAATCAAAGTTTGACAAACCACTAGGAGAGCAAACGATGAAAATTGACAGCCACCACCACCTGTGGAACTACGATCCCGCACAATACGGTTGGATCAGCGAGCATATGTCGGTCCTGCGACGCGATTTCACGCCCGCCAATTTGCAGACCGAACTGACCGGGGCGGGGATCGATGCAGCCGTCGCCGTTCAAGCGCAGCAGACGGTTGCCGAAACGCAATGGCTGATCGAACAAGCCGAACAGAATCGATCGATCGTGGGAGTTGTCGGTTGGGTGCCGCTGGCCGACGACCGGGTCGATAGCGAACTGGATCGCTTGCATCAGCACGAGGTGCTCAAGGGAATCCGCCACGTCGTCCAAGACGAACCGCAGGACGATTTTATCCTCGGCGATGCCTTCAACCGTGGCGTGGCAAAGCTGCAGGGATTTGGGCTGGTCTACGACATCTTGATCTACGGCAAACACCTGGGACCGACGATCGAGTTTGTCGACCGGCATCCGAGCCAGCCGTTTGTGCTGGACCATATCGCCAAGCCGACGATCCGCGGCGAGCAGTTCGATAAAGACTGGGCGACGCAGTTGCGAGAACTGGGGCGACGCCGGAACGTCGTCTGCAAGTTCTCCGGCGTCGCGACCGAAGTCAGCGACGAGGGAGCGGCGATCGAGACGATTCGCCCGTACTGGGAGGCCGCGTTGGAAGCGTTTGGCCCCAATCGACTGATGTTTGGCAGCGATTGGCCCGTCTGCCTGCTGAAAATCTCCTATCGCCAATGGGTCGACATGGTCGCCGAATTAGCGAGCGGCCTGACCGCCGCGGAGCAGAAGCAATTCTGGGGGCTGACCGCGGCCACAACGTATGGGTTGAGCTTTCCCAGCCGCCGATAGCATAAGCTGCGTAAACCAGGCGAGATATTCATCGGAGGAGTTCTCCGTCTTGGTTCGGTTTTGACGATTCTTTCAATCTCATCGCTAACGCGGGTCGATCCCTGAGAGCAAGGAATACGGTTTGCTGAATAACCGTCTGCGTTTGATCAGGGAAGGATTCGCGATGAAACAGCTATTGGTCGTTGCCGGTTTGTTATGCTTGTTGTCGAGTACCGGCGGATGCGCGAAAGCGTGGACTCGCGGTGGCTGCAGTTCGGCCTCCTGCGAATGTGGACAAGGACAATGTAACAATGGCGGATGCCAAAGTTGCCAGGGCCAGGGACAATGCTCCAGTGGCCAATGTGGCAACGGAGCCCGCGGAATGGGATCTTGCTGCCGCGGCGGAGTCAGCACCGGCTGCCGTCCCGCTAACCTCTCTTGGCAGCAGGGGGGAACCGATTACGGTCACAACCTGACTTACCCCCAAGTGAAGAATGGCCAGATGCAGCAGAACCCGGGACCACCGGCTGCTTCGACTGCTTACCCGTACTACACGACTCGCGGCCCGCGTGACTTCCTGAACGCCAATCCGCCGTCGATCGGGTACTAATCAAACGCTCGGCTATCGCGCCGATCGCATGGAACAAAGGGGAGCCGTTTGCTCAAACATCTCCCTATGTTCCCTAAAAAGCCCGAACCCCGATACAATAAGGGTTCCGCTGTCATTGCCGCGAAACGCATCTCGCCGCAAGGCGGATGCCCCGAACGCGGATTTCGCAGTCCGCTGATCTGAACAGGAAGATCTCGATGGCTTCTGACTTTCGCCTCAAAGAACAACTGCCCGAACTGACCGATCAGATCGTCGCGACTTACACCGCCGACGACAAAATCAATCATCTGGGACACTGCCCGCTGCCCAGCTATGACGCGGTCCTCTCGATCGTCGAAGACATTAAAGAGATCATCTATCCGGGCTACCGTCGCCGCACCGGGCTACACCGCGGCAACATCGGGTATCACGTCGGCAGCCTTGTCGACCGTTTGCACGACACGATGACCACTCAGATCGGTCGCGCACTGCAGCACGAAGATCGCGTGCGGCACAACCACGGCGATTGCGAATCGCAAGTCGATTACGAAGCCAAAGGACAAGCGATGGCGGTGGAGATGCTGAAACGCATTCCCGACCTGCGAAGGATTCTCGCTACCGATGCCCAAGCCGCCTTCGATGGCGATCCGGCTTGCCAAACCACCGACGAGATCATCTTCTGCTATCCAGGGCTCGAAGCGGTGTCGGTCTTTCGCATTGCGAACCAGTTGCTGCAATTGGGCGTTCCATTCATCCCACGGATGATGACCGAACAGGCTCACATGAACACCGGTATCGACATCCATCCGGGTGCAACGATCGGCGATCACTTTTTCATCGACCACGGCACCGGCGTGGTGATTGGCGAGACCTGCAACATCGGCAATCATGTAAAGCTGTACCAGGGCGTGACGCTGGGTGCATTAAGCTTCCCGACCGACGCAGATGGCCATCTGATTCGCGGCCAGAAACGCCACCCAACGATCGAGGATCGCGTTGTCGTTTATGCCAACGCGACGATCTTAGGTGGCAAGACGGTGATTGGTCACGATACCGTGATCGGTTCGAGCGTCTGGGTGACCAGCAGCGTTGCTCCTCGCAGCACGGTCGTGCTCGAAAAACCGAAGCTACGGGTGCGAGCCGAGATGCCCGACGACATGGCCCCCGAACTGAACTACCAAATTTAGTCGTCCCGTTCGGAATCGAGACTTGGCGCCGAAGTCGGCTGCCGCGTGAGCTCACAGATTCAGTCGGCGAGGGCATCGCTGCTAACGCCATCGAGCGAGATCGGTTGCTGACCGATCCGGCCAAGTTCATCTTGAGAGCGACGGCTGCCCATGCTCGGCCAACCGGTGACTTCGGTCAGCTCGGGCATCAGTTCCAGCATTTGCTCGCGGAGCATCGTGACCAGCCGCTGCGTCCGCAGGTCACCGCCGTGCTCGCACAACGTCAGAATCGTCTTCATCATTCGGACCAGCTTGGCCCGATGAGCGATCGACTGGCTGAGCCGCATATCGGGCTCGATCAGCAGTTCGGCCAGCGGCACCTCCAACGCGTCGCGCCAACACATCAGCACCGACATCGGCACGTCGGTCGATGGCTTCTCCTGTTCGCGGAGATCGCGCATCGGAACTCCGCTGCGTCGCGAGATGGTCCGGATCGTAACGTTTTGCTGCTCGCGAACCTTACGAATACGGTGGAATGGCCCCGTCGGGCGGCTTGGCGTTGGGCCCGAGCCACAATAGCCTTCTTCGTCGCTCCACGGAGCGCTGCCCATATCGATGTGCCCGAGAGTGAAAATCGTGAAGGATCAACGCCACGAGGGATGATATCGACCATGCCACGTGCTGGCTAAAAGACGTTAGCCTGTCTTTGGATGGTCGCGGCGGGCAAAGAGTTCCCCCCGGCCGCGATTTTTTCCCAGCCCAAGGAATCGCTTGGGCTGCCATCCCGATTTGCTATCGCAGCGGCGGGCAGGACTGCCGCTTTGCTAAGCTTGAGGAGCGTGAGCTGGCTGCAACAACTGGCCGCCGACAGCGACATATTGCTTGGCCACCTCTTCGACCGTGTCGTGGATCTGTTGCTCGGTGTGCTCCGACGTGATGAAGAATCGCAGCCGCGCCGCAGCTTCTTCGACCGCAGGATAGAGAATCGGTTGCACATTGATCCCCGCTTCGAACAACGCGTGCGACAGCTTGAGTGCCAACAGCGAATTGCCGGTGATCACCGGGACGACTGGCGTGCCACAGCTTTGACCGGTGTTCAATCCATGAGCCTGAGCCTCGCGGACGAACTGGTTGCTGCGTTCCTTCAGCCTTGCAACCCGCTGCGGTTCGGCTTTCAGCACTCGCAGCGAAGCCAGCGCCGCCGCTGTCGATGCCGGTGGCAGACCGACGCTGTAGACAAAACCGGGAGCTGTGTACTGCAGGTATTCGACCAATTCAGCACAGCCGGCGATGTAGCCGCCGCAGCTGCCAAACGATTTGCTGAGCGTTCCCATCCAGATGTCGACCGATTTTGGATCGACACCAAAATGTTCAGCCATCCCGCGACCGGTCGCTCCCATCGTGCCGATACTGTGCGCTTCGTCGACCATCAACAGACACTTATGTCGCTGTTTGATTTCGACAAACTTGGGCAGGTCGGGGAAGTCGCCGTCCATGCTGTAGACGCCCTCGATGACCACCAACACGCGGCGATATTGGCCGCGGACCTCGGTCAGTGCTCGATCGAGCGCTTCGAAATCATTGTGCTCAAACGGACGCCGGCGGGCTCCCGACAGGAGCGCTCCCTGGATGATACTGTTGTGCGACAGAGCGTCGTGCAAAATCAGATCGCCCGGCCCGACCAGGTGTCCGATCGTCGTCTCGTTAGTGCTATGACCGCCGACAAAAACGACCGAAGCTTCGACGCCAACCCAGTCGGCAATTTCGCGTTCCAGTTCGCCGTGGATCGTCTTGTTTCCCGAAACCAGTCGGCTGGCGCTGACGCTGGTTCCGAACCGCTCCACCGCCTCAGTCGATGCCCGCGTGACCTCAGGATCGCCCGACATGCCCAGATAGTTGTAACTGGCGAAGCTGATCAGATCGCGACCGTCGATTCGCGTCGTATCGCGAGTCAGCCCTTCGTGGACGGTGAAATACGGGTTGGGCAACCCTGTGATCATCAACGTCTGCTCGGTCTGCTTCAACCGTTTGTATTCGGGGAACAGAGCAAACGTGTAGTCTTCGGGTTTGACCTCCCGCAACGGAAGATCGGCTTGCTCCGAAGCCGCCGCGAGGATGTCGATCGGATTGCAATCCAGGTGCTCGCGAATCGCAAGAGCCACCTCGGCAATCGTCTCCATTTCCTGGAGCGCTTCGTCGGGGAAACGCCCGCCGAAAATCTTCTCCAGCGAATGCGCGATCTCGAGCCGTTCGAGGCTATCGAGTCCCAGATCGATCGCGATGTTGGTATCTTCGGACAGCTCGCCCGCTCGCTCTCGCGCGATCGCTTTGACTTCGCGAATCACAACCGAGACGATCTCTGGCGAAACCTGTTCGCTAGCCAATCGTGGACGCTTGGGCTGAGCGTGGCTCGTGCTACCTTGCAGCGGTTCGTGCGATTCCCATCGCGACCAACTGCCGACGATCTTCAGTTCGTTCGCCCGGATCATGTCGAGACATGCGTGTCGCTGGATCTTGCCGCTACTGGTCTTGGGAACCGAACCGGCGCGGACCATATAGATCGCGTCCGGCGGCAACTCGTGTTCGGCCGTAACCGCTTTGCGGATGCGATCGATCTCGGCGTTCCAATCGTGGTTTCGGATCCGCACGGTTTCGGCAACGATCATCAACTGCTCGCGGCCCATGAAGTCCATCGCCATCGCCGCAACCGCACCGCTCTGCACGACATCCGATGCCTGCTCGCAGGTCAGTTCGATATCTTGCGGGTAGCGATTGACGCCTCGCACGATGATCATGTCTTTCAGCCGGCCGGTGACATACAGTTGGCCTTCGTGCATGAAACCGAGATCGCCCGTTCGCAGGAAGGGCCCCTGCCCATCAGCGGTCGAGGCACCGAAGACAGCTCGCGTCTTGGCGTCGTCGTTCCAATAACCTTTGCCCACACTGGGGCTCTGCACCCAGACCTCGCCAATTTTCGCCGGTTCCAGAAGTTGGAAGGAATCGGGATCGACGATCTCGACGCGTTCCCCTGGGATCACCTCGCCGCATCCGACCAGCGCTCGCGCGTCGTCATCCTCGGCAGTGACCTGCTTGACTTGTAAGTTGTTCAATCCATCGGCCGAGAAATGGCTGACGACCGGCTGCCCCTTCGGGCCTCCGGTGACGATCAACGTCGTTTCGGCCATTCCATAACAGGGCAGAAACGCATCGCGGCGGAAGCCAGCGCTGGCAAACTTCTCTGCAAACGCATCGATCGTGGTCGGACGGACTGGTTCGGCACCGTTGAAGGCGACTTCCCAACCCGACAGATCCAAGGTGGCGATCTCTTCGGGCGTCACTTTTTCAACGCACAACTGATAGGCAAAGTTGGGGCCGCCCGAGATGGAGACCTTGTATTTGCTGATCATCTGCAACCAGCGAACTGGTTTTTGCAGGAACGCCATCGGGCTCATCAAGACGTTCGGGCGACCGTAGAACAGCGGCTTCAGCACGCCGCCGACCAAGCCCATGTCGTGATAGGTCGGCAGCCACGATGCACCCGATCCGGCGCGGGTCGGGGTGAAGGCGTGAACGATGTATTCGCAGTTGGCGATCAGGTTGCCATGCGTCAGCATCACACCCTTGGGATCACCGGTCGACCCCGATGTGTATTGCAGCATCGCGATGTCGTTTGCCGCGATCGTCGGCATCTTCCAAGCATCGATGGCGGCATTGGAAGGATCGTCGCTGGCGATCATCTCGATCGCCGAAAGGTCGGCGGCTTGATCTTTGTTGCTGTAGATCTGTTCGATCACCGAAGCTATCGATAGCGCAAACCCGGCTCCAGAATCTTTGGAGATCGAATGGATTCGCGTCGCCTTGCGGTTGCGACGCGGCGGATAGGCGGGAACCGCGGTCGCACCGGCTGCGTGGCAGGCGAAAAATCCGACGACAAATTCCAGCCCAGGAGGATACAACAGCAGCACGCGGCCACCCGTCGCACCTCGCTGTTGCAGGTGACCGGCCAGCGCGCGGACCCGCTCCCACAACTGGGCATAGGTCAACATCGCATCGTCATCTTCACCGTCGGTGTAATAGAAGGCCGGCGCATCGGGTTGCTGCTCGGTCCAATAGCGAAGGATCTCGACAAAATTCGAACGGGGCGGATTGTAGGGGGCGAAAAAGCTTTCCAGATTCACAGTGCAGGATTCCGTTACGCTTTGATGTTCATTGGGAGCAGCCGCGTGCTGACCTCGAGGTCAGCAAATTAACGTCTCAGACGCGTGGGGCTGTGCTGCGTAAAAAGGGGTCGTGTTTTGGGATAATGACAATTATGTCTCGCAATCCAAAACCACGGGAGGGCAGTGAATTCAATTCAATTCGCGTGGCAGCACGTTTGGGGGTGCCAACGCACCGCAGTTGCCGTATGGGGAGATTCGTTCGGTCGGCAAAAATCGACCGACACGAACCACCTAAAGATACACCATTTATCGGCAGCGAGGCGCAGTTTCTGCGGGCTGTAACCCGTTTCTACCCCCTGCAGTGCGAAACGTTGCCCCGCCAAGTCGTCTCAACTGCCTATTTCATCGCCACGATTCAGGATCTATTTTGCCTGTTTCAGCTTTTCGCGAATCTTCACCAACCGCTCAGCCAATTCCTGCTCAAATCCTCGCCCCGAGGGTTCATAAAATTCGCGATCGATCCCCAAATAGTCCATCGCGGCAACACCATCGTCATGATTATGGGCGTACAAATAGCCCTCGCCATGCCCCAAATCTTTTGCTCCCTGGTAGTGTTTGTCGCGCAGCGCAACCGGGACGGGAACCAAGTCTCCCTGCCGAACCTCGGTTCGAGCGTTGCCGATCGCCGTGGTTGCCGAGTTACTCTTGGGAGCCAACGCGAGATAGATCACGGTTTGGCTGAGCGTTAGTTGACACTCGGGCAGCCCGATGAATTCGCACGCCTGCATCGCAGCGACCGCAAGCGGCAGCGCCTGCGGATCGGCATTGCCGATGTCTTCGCTGGCCAAGATGACCAACCGCCGGCATAAAAAGCGAACGTCTTCGCCCCCTTCGAGCATCCGAGCCAACCAATACAGCGACGCATTGGGATCGCTGCCACGGAGGCTTTTGATCAGCGCGCTCGCCATATCGTAGTGCTCGTCTCCGGTGCCATCGTACCGAATCGATTTCTGTTGCAGCGATTCGCTCGCCAACTTCAGATCGAACCGGACCGGCCGATCGGCACTGCTCAGCACCCCGATCTCCAAAGCCCCCAGCGCTTTCCGAGCGTCCCCTTCGACCATCGTGGCGATATATTGCAACGCCTCGTCGTCCGCCTCGATCGGAATATCCCCTAGGCCCCGCTGTGGCGTTCGGATCGCCCGCTGCAGCAGATCGACGATCTCCGCATTGCTTAACGGTTCGAACTGGAAGACTTGCGAACGGCTGATCAACGCCGCGTTGATCGCAAAATAGGGATTACTGGTCGTCGCCCCAACCAGCGTCACAATCCCCGCCTCGACGTCGGGCAACAGCGCGTCCTGCTGCGATTTATTGAAGCGATGGATCTCATCGATAAACAGAATCGGCCGCGGCGCACCTGCCGATACGTCGTCGCGAGCCTGCGACAGGACCTCGCGGAGCTCTTTCACACCCGACAAAACAGCGCTCAACGAATGGAAGCGACCACCGGTTTCGTGAGCCAACAGTTCGGCAAGCGTCGTCTTCCCCGTACCCGGCGGGCCAAAGAACAAGATCGAACCGAGCTGCCGCGCGTCGATCATCCGACGCAGCAACTTACCTTCTCCAAGCAACTGCTCCTGGCCAGCGAATTCGGTCAGCTGACGCGGACGCATCCGCGCCGCAAGCGGTTTATTGGCTTCCAAGTGGTCCGCTTCGGCTTCATCAAACAGCGACATCAGATCGTTTTGTGGGGTTCGAGAAAACGCGATGCGGCTGCGGCCAGTCGGTGAGGCCCCGGGCCCAACGGCGATCCGGATCACCGTGGCGCAGCACCCAGCCATCGCAAATCCCAGTATCTCAAATGTTGGCCAGCAAAGTAACAGGACGCCGCGGGCAATCCGTGGTTGTGTGAAGCTAGGCCTGAAGAGAGGCTTTGATCGAGTCGCTTTGGCTTCTGCTCACGTTCCTTCTGCCGCCGCGACTTGGAGGCCCGCGCATTCGGAACGATCCACCGAATGGAATTCTCGATTTGCCCTGTTCGGAAAGGGGCGTTGTTGACCCAATTCCGACTTCTCGGTACGCTACGGCATTGTTTTTAACCACCAACCACATTTTGTGTACCAGGGATTTCCGAGAATGTCAGGATCCGAAAGAAGACGCGAACTGCGTCGTCGTCGCCATCGCAGAAAGCAAGTTGCCAAGCTGACGGTTAAGGCTGGAAAGTCGGGCCCCGCTGAAAAGCTGGAAATCGCTCGCAAACTGCGTCGCCTGACACCTGGTGCCGAAATTTTGATCGAACGTTTGAGCCTGGTCTCCTAGTACCTGGGCAACGCTCCAATATTTGCTTGGGGTTGGGTGGTCAGCACCGTCTGACCGCTTGGTTCCGTAGATCGGCTGGAGCTTCCATTGCGACAGCTTTCGATCGCGCGAGCTGGTCGTTCTGAATTACCAACGTGGTAACGCTAACGCTATCGGAACTCAGCATGCTCGCCGGTGAAATCTACCAACCCAATTCGATTCGTTTGATCGATGTGCCCGCTGCCGCGACAGCTTCGGATGTCCCAGCGGGTCAAATTCTGTTTGAGCCTCAGTTGGCCTGCCTGTGTGGCAGCGACCTTCTGTATTACGAGGCCGACAATCCCGGCTACATGCCTCACGTCGGCCAATCGCTGCACGAGATGATCGGCCGCGTTGTCGAGACGACGGGCGACAAGTTTGCCGTCGGCGATCGGGTGCTCGCTGTGCCGATCGAACACTACGGTTTCTATGGCCGCTACTGGGTCGATCAAGCCCGCGCGGTTGCCGTCGATCCGCGTTGCAGCGATGCCGCTGCCGTGCTGGCTCAGCCGTTGGGAACGGTTCTGTTTGCGCTCCGCCGGATTCCGTCGGTGCTCGCGCGCCGCGTGATGCTGTTTGGCGCCGGACCGATGGGCCAGTTGTTCATTCGCGTTTTGAAGTTGTTTGGTGCCGCGGAGATCATCGTTGTCGATCCGGTACGCGATCGCTTGGATCTCGCGTTGGCCGGCGGTGCGACTCAGGTGATCCATGGCACCGCGGCCCAAGCGGCTGCCGAAGCTGCCTCGATGCCCGGTGGCGGTCCCGATCTGGTGATCGAAGCGGTTGGGCATCGTCAACAAGTACTCAACGAATGTATCGCCGCATGCCGCCCCGAAGGGGAGATCCTGTTTTTTGGCGTGCCGCCGATCGAAGCGAACGGGATCAAGCTGAAGGAGATGTTCTGGAAGAATCTGCGGATGTACACCAGCGTCGGCCCCAGCTTTGAGATCGATTTCTCGCTGGCGATGAAAATGGTCGCCGAGCGGACGATCGATGTCGAACCGTTGGTATCGCATCGGATGCCGATCGATCAGATCCAAGAAGCGTACGACATGTTTGCCACGCGACGCGAGGGAGCGATGAAGGTCTTCCTCGATTTCCCCGCGTACCAAGCATGACCCAAGCCGTCTTCTCCCACGTTCCGCAACGCATCGTTTCGGGAGGCCAAACGGGAGTGGACCGCGGAGCGTTGGATGCGGCGATCGCGCTCGGAATCCCGCATGGCGGATGGTGTCCGCGCGGCCGGTTGTCAGAGGACGGCCAGATCCCCGCTCGCTACGATCTGACCGAACACGCGTCCCCGCGTTACAAAGACCGCACGCTGCAGAACGTCCTCGACAGCGATGCCACTCTGATCCTCTACTGCGACACGCTGCGCGGTGGCACGCGATTGACGCAGCGGTACGCAGTCGATGCGGGCAAGCCGCAGCTAGCGGTCGCAATCGACGACGAATGGTCGGTCGAAAGCCTCCACCGTTGGCTGTACCAGTATCAACCTCTGACGCTGAATATCGCCGGTCCGCGAGAGAGCAATTTTCCTGGCGTGCAGGTGCTCAGCTGCGAAGCCGTCTTGCGGATTTTCGCCTCCAGCCACTGACGCCGATCGCTCTTACGACAGCATCAACCAACAAAAGGTTGTGATGACACAGACGGCGATCAAGTTCAGCACCAATCCCGTGCGAGCCATCACGCCAGTCGAAAGCCCACCGGCACCGTAGACGATCGTATTGGGAGCGGTTGCGACCGGCAGCATGAAGGCGCAACTGGCGCTAATCGTTCCCGGGATCATGATCATTTCCGCTGGCACATCGGCGGCGATCGCCGTGCTCGCGAGGATCGGTAACAGCAATGCGGTCGTTGCCGTGCCGCTGGTGATCTCGGTTAGGAAGGTGACCAACAAACAGACGCCGCCGATCACCAGGATCGGTGGCATCGAGGCGAGTACCGCCAGCGAGTCGCCGATCACTGTGGAAAGTCCCGAGGCGTCGAAGCCTTTGGCCAACGCAAGCCCGCCGCCGAACAACAGCAGGATGCCCCAAGGGATCCGCTCCGCCGTCTCCCAATCCAACAGCGGGCCCTTCACCTCGCCGCCTGAAGGGATGATGAACAGAGCGAGCGTCGCCGCCAATGCGACGGTCGAATCGCCGACCAGCGATGTGATTCCACCGGCGTCGTTGGGCGTCGTCGCTCCGATCCAATACGACCAACCGTCAAACGGCGTCGTCCGCGTGATCCAAGCCAAGGCGGTCAGGCCGAAGACGATCAGGACGCGGACCTCCGCACTTCGCCAAGCGCCGACGTCGGGCATCTCGAAGATGGCGTCGGACTTCAGATTGCGGGTCAGCCACAGCCAGATGATCGGCAACAAAATCGCGACGATCGGCACCGCGATGACCATCCAGTCAACAAAGGCCAGCGAGCGGCCGAGCTTCTCTTCATAGAAGCCCATGAACATCGCGTTGGGCGGAGTCCCGACGGGCGTTCCCATGCCGCCGACCGATGCGGAATAAGCGATTCCCAACAGCAGGGGAACTCGCAAACCGTTGCAGGCGTGACGTTCCAGCACCGCCATCGCGATTGGCAGCATCATCAGCGTCGTGGCGGTGTTGCTGATCCACATCGACAGCATCGCCGTGGCCAGCATGAAGCCCAGCACGATCCGCCGCTCGCCGCGGCCTCCCACCGCGCGGACCATAATCATCGCCAGCCGCCGGTGAGCTCCGCTGCGTTCCATCGCCGCCGACAGCAGAAACCCGCCCATCAGCAACAGGATCATCGTATGCCCATACGCTGTCGCGACGGTCCGATGGTCTAGAACGCCGGTCATAGGAAAGACGATAAACGGCAGCAGTGCTGTCGCGGCGATCGGCAGGACTTCAAAGATCCACCACATAGCGCACAGCGTTGCCGTCGCGGCACACCAGCATGCCGGGGCTTCAAGACCGGCAAAAGAACAGCCGGCACCCACCAGAGCCGCAACGATCACGCCGCCAGGCAGCATGATCGATTTCGGGCAAGAGAACATCATCGAGAGATCGGGGGTTGAATAGGATATAACGCCCGATCAATCGGCGGTCGCGGTCGCAGCGGTCTTGCTGCGATCGGCCGACATCGCGCGCCGGGCGATCAGTTCGCTGGCGGCGACGTTCCCGCATCGCTTCACTGCAATGCGTTCAATTGAACCAGTTCCTTCGGGCCAAGGTCGCCATTGGCCTCAATAGCCCGGCGTTCCAACTCTGGATCGACAAGATTGTAGTGCACATCGCGTTGGCGTGCCTGGTACCCAATCTCTTCGATCGATTCGCGAATCCGACGCAGCGATTGGTAGTGAACCGTCCCCGCTTCGGCGACAACATTCTCTTCGATCATCAAGCTGCCCATGTCGTTGGCGCCGTACAGCAACGCCAGCTGGCCGATCTTTGAGCCCTGCGTCACCCAGCTGCTTTGAATGTTGGGAATGTTGTCTAAGAACAGCCGCGCGACAGCTTGCATCTTCAGATATTCAAACGATCCCGCCGGCGCGACGTGATCCATCTCGGTATGTTCGGGTTGGAAAGTCCAGCAGATGAAGGCTGTGAAGCCGCCGGTTTCATCCTGCAGCTGACGCAAGCGGTCGAGGTGTTCGATCCGTTCGGCGAGCGTTTCGACATGCCCAAACATCATCGTGGCCGAACTGATACCGCCCAGTTCGTGCCACACTCGCATCACGTTCAACCAGTCGTCGGTCATCACTTTGCCACGCGTGATCTCCGACCGCACGCGGTCGACAAGAATCTCGGCACCGCCGCCGGGCAAGCTTCCCAAACCGGCTGCCTTCAGGCGACTCAAGACCTCTCGCAACGACAGGTTGTTGATCTTCGTGAAGTGATGGATCTCGGGAGGGCTGAAGCCGTGGACGTTGATGCTGGGGTAGTTCGAGACGATGTCCTGCAGCAGTTCCTCGTACCAATCGAGCTTGTACTTCGGGTGCAGGCCGCCTTGCATCAGAATCTGATTACCGCCCAGTTGCACCGTCTCGGCCACTTTTTGCAGCAGTTCCTCACGCGGCAAGACATAGCCTTCGTCGCTCTTCGGTCCCCGATAGAACGCGCAGAAATCGCAGACCGCGGTGCAGACGTTTGTGTAGTTGATGTTGCGATCGATGTTGTAGGTTCGATACGGCTCGGGATGCAGACGCCGCGTGATCGCGTCGGCCGCCGCACCCAATTTGGCCAGCGACAGGTCGTCGGTCTGCAACAGATGCAATCCTTCCTCGAAACTGATCCGCTCGCCCGCGACCGCTTTGTCGAGTATCGCTTGCGTATTGGTTTGAGGTTGCGTCGTCGATCCGCTGGACATGGGAACCTTTCTTCTGCGTTGGTCGTTGCGTTGAAGGAGATGGATTTTTATGAAGGGAATCGTTCATTTCGGCCGAGCCATCGGCTGGACGATCGTCTAAGAAGCGATCAGCCCCAGTTTGGTCGCTTCGCTGCGGTACAGTTCCAGCCCTTGGCGTTCTTCGTCGCCGAGGGTGAAGTGGAGATAACGGGAAAGATACGCGAAACAGTCGCTGACTGTCAGCCCATGCGTCCCCGCGTGTTCGGTCGCCAGTTGTTGCAAGTGCTCCATCCCCGCGTCGCGGCAGTGCTGCAACGCGTCGGCGAGTTCGCGATGGTCGACGCCGCGGCGGCCGATCCACATCGCAAACACAAACGGCAGCTTGCTCCAACTGCACCAGCGATCCCCAAGGTCCCAGATCTCTTGATACAGTCCCGTCGTCGGGTGCATCGCCCGATCGCCGATCAATAACACGGCGTCGGTCGAAAGGGTATCGGGGCTGGCATCGATCGGCAGCGGATGCAGTTCGGGGGTCAGACCGTACTGTTGCTTCAGCAGCACTTGGACCAGCGCCGCACTGGTGCGGCTCCCTTCATCCAACGCGAGCGTCTTGATCTCGGGGACCGGCACGCGGCTCAACAGTCGCACGCTCCAAACCGGTCCGCGACAGGCGATGCAGGCGTCCGAAACGATTTCGTAATCGTCGGCGTGACGGAAATATTCGACCGAAGGAATCAGGGCGACATCCAATTGTCCGGCGTGCAATTGATCGGCCAATCGGCTGGGAAGATCGAAGACAACCTCCGCTCCCGGCAACCGCTGCTGGATTCCATAGACCAACGGCTTGGTGTTCAGATAAGAGACCGCACCGATGCGAAGTTTGTCCATGGAAGCGTCAGTTTTGGGTAAGGCAAGCGTGGGGATGGGATCGTGACGGCGGCGGATCGCGCGGCCGCAAGCCGCTGCAATGCTCCAGCCCGACGTCACATTAACCGCACAGCTCGCCTTCCTTTAACACCTCGTGGAAGCCGAGCGTCCGCCAGACTTCGGGAACGTCGACCAGCACCGACGTGGCTTTGCCATTCTTGGGGTGGCGGAAGACGATTCGGCGGGCATGCAAAGCGATCGGGCGTTTGCGTGGCTCCGTTGATTGTGGCCCAAAATCGATTTGACTGCCATACAGGCTATCGCCGACGATCGGAAATCCACGGTGCGCCGCCTGCAGTCGAATCTGGTGGGTGCGACCGGTTTCCAGCCCGATCCGCAAGCAGGAGAGTTCGCCCACGCTGGCCAGCAGCTCATAATTTAAGATCGCTTGCTTCGCCTCGGGGTGCTCCGCGTCGACGATCTCCGCCTCGGCGCGGTCCGAAATTTTCCGCATCCAGTCGCGCCAAGTCCCCGTCGGTTCGGTGGGCGTTCCGGAGACGATCGCGACGTAGGTCTTTTCGATCTTCCGCGATTGGAATTGAGCGCAGAACTGCTTCGTCGCCGATCGCGTCTTGCCGATCAGGACCGCTCCGCTGACCGGGCGGTCGATGCGATGAGGCATCCCCACGTAAGGCGATTCTTCGCCGCTCCGCTGTTTGAAAAACTCCAGCAGCTGGATCTCCAGCGATTCGACGCCTCGAGCGGCGGTCGTCAGCAGCCCATTGGGCTTGTTCACCACCAGCGCGTAATTGTCTTCCCAGATAACGTCCATCGTCGCTCCACCGGTCTCTTTCTAAGGTACAAGCACCGAGAAGTCGGCGAAGCGTTGATAGATCAGCAGCACGATCGCGATCAGCACCAAGCCGGCGGGGACCGCAAAACGCCATGGGGTCATGTCGACGGCCCCCACATCCTCTTGCACAAACTCCGTTTCACGCGGCCAGATTTCGCCGATCACCAGCATCAGGATCACCAACCAAGCGAAGACGCATCCCAGGAAATGGAACTCGTGCATCGACGCGACGATCTTGTCGAACGGTTCGACAAAGTAGCCGACCGCGATGATGCCGAAGCCCGCCAGCAGAGCGATCTTCGCGGCCGACGCGGGGACGCGGCGGGAGAGCATTCCCACCAACACGACGGCAAAGATCGGAATGAAATACATCCCGTTCATCTTCTGGAGGAAGCCGAAGATGCTGTCCGTTTGAGCCAACAGCGGTGCGATCGCCATCGCAATCACAGCCACGATCCAGCCGAAGATCTTGCCCGAACGAACGACCTGGGCTTCGGTGGCATCCTTGCGAAGCACGCTCTTGTAAAGTCCCAGGCTGAACAGCGTGCAGGAACTGTTGAGCGCCGAATTAAAGCTCGACAAGATCGCGCCGATCATCGCCGCAGCAAAAAATCCGGTCAGGTGCGCGGGCAACACGCGGTTGACCAACATCCCGTACGCTTGGTCGGCTTTGATGTCCTCGCCGCTGAAAATGTGGTAGGCGATCATGCCGGGGATGACCAAATAGAGCGGGCCGAGCAACTTCAGGGCACCGGTCAACAGCACACCTTTTTGTCCTTCGGCGAGGCTGCTGGCACCAAACGTTCGCTGGATGATCTGTTGGTTGGTGGTCCAGTAGAACAGATTCAGCAGGAAGATCCCCGAGAAGATCGTGCTGAAGGGGACCGAGGATTCGGGGCCGCCGACCGAATTGAAACGCTCGCGCTGTTGATCCATCAGCAATTCCGCCCCTTTGGCGATCCCATCGCCATCGCCGATCTGAGCCAACGCGTATCCGGTGATCATAAAACCGCCGACCAGCAATCCGATGCCGTTGATCGTGTCGGAGACCGCGACGGTTCGCAGCCCGCCGAACAGTGCGTAGATCGAACCGATGATTCCGACTGCCCAAACGATCAACCACAACGCAAACGAATCGGTCGACATCCCGACCCGCTCGGGCAGATCGCCTAACATCGACGGAACGTCCAGGATCCCAATCATCCCAGTCGCTCCGCTGTACAAAATGATCGGCAACAAGATCCCGACGTAAGCGACCAAGAAGATCAGGTTCGTGATCACCTGGGTCGTGTGGTCGAAGCGGATCTCGAGGTACTGCGGCACCGTGGCGACGCCGCTCTTCAAAAAGCGAGGCAGGAAAAACCAAGCCATGAAGACAAGTGCCACCACGCAGACGACTTCCCAAACCATCACGCACAAGCCGTCGTTAAAAGCGGCTCCATTGAGTCCCACCATCTGCTCGGTCGACAGGTTGGTCAGCAGCAACGAACCGGCGATCAAGGGGAACGTCAGCGAGCGGCCACCTAAAAAGTAGCCGCTGCTGGTGGCGTGGTCATCTTTGTGCGTGATCCACCAAGTGATCAGACCGACAAGTCCAGTGAAGAACAAAAACGAAAGGATCGTGACCATGGATGGAACGCGGGTTGTGGAGGCGAAGCAGTCGTTGGGAGCCCAAGTGGGGCTGAATTCTAACGCTTCTTCGCTTTCCGTGCAGGGGCGTCCAACGGGATCAAGGGGAAGATCTTCGAAGGCGTTCGGACCGCTTCCATCTGCTGCGCTAATTGGGCAACCAATTCGGGATGCTCCGCGGCGATGTTGTTCTGTTCGCCGCTGTCCTCGCGAATATTGTACAGCTCGATCTCCAAATTCCCTTTACTCATGTTCTGCCGAACCGCTTTAAAGTCGCCGACGCGGATCGTCTGCTGGCCGCCATAGCTAGGGAATTCGCGATACAAATAGGGACGTTCTTCCTGCGATTTTCCCAACAGCGTCGGGGCGATGCTGATCCCATCCAAGCCCTCTGGAACGTCTTCCGGTTTGCCGATCAGCTCCATCAGCGTCGGGATCCAGTCTTCGAATCCGCTGACATAATCGCTCTGCGATCCCGCCGGGATCTTGCCGGGCCAACGGACAAGCGTCGGCACGCGAACGCCTCCTTCGTACAGCGAGCCCTTCAAGCCGCGCAGTTCACCAACGCTGCGGAAGAACGTGTAATCGACCTCTTTGCCCAGATGTGTCGTGCCGTTGTCGCTGCTGAAGATGACGATCGTGTTGTCGCTCAGCTGCAGTTCGTCCAACAGGTTCAAGATGTTGCCGATGTAGCGATCCATCCGAGTGATCATCGCCGCATATGCCGCTCGCGGCGTGAAGTGAGGCGTGTACCCATATCCGCCATCGCGGACAAACGGCGGATCCTGCCAGCCCAAATCGTGATACTGTTTCAGCTCTTCATCGGGAACGTGCAACGCGACGTGCGGAATCACTGTCGGGTAATACAAGAAGAACGGTTTATCTTTGTTGTCCTTCACAAACTGTAACGCCTGCGCGTTGATGCGGTCGGGCGCGTAATCCTGTCCCTTGAAACGAGCGTAGCTGGCCGGATCGCTGGGGTCGTCGCCATCGGCAAACCCGATGTGGCCGGAGACCGGAGGATGGTTGTTCAGTTTGACATGTTGGTCGTCGTCCCAAAGGTAAGACGGATAGTAACTGTGGGCGTGCGATTGGCAGTTGTATCCGAAGAAGCGTTGAACTCCCTGACGCAGCGGCTCTCCAGAGGAATCGGGACCGCCGAGTCCCCATTTCCCAAACGCTCCGGTGGCGTAGCCTTCGCCCGAAAGCAATTCAGCGAGCGTGATGTCGCTGTCGGGGATCGGCCATTGCCCTTCGGGCGGCGTCGATTTGTTGCTCCGCACCACGGCATGGCCGGGATGTTTTCCGGTCATCAACACGCATCGCGACGGGGCGCAGACGGCGTTGCCCGAGTAGTGCTGAGTCAGTCGCATCCCTTGCTTCGCGAGTTTGTCCAGATGCGGCGTCTTGATTAATTGCTGCCCAAAGCTGCCGAGTTCGCGATAGCCGAGGTCGTCGGCAAGGATAAAGACAACGTTCGGTGGCGTTGGCGAATCGGCTGCGGCAAGCGAAGTCGTCACCCACAGCATCGCCACTGCGGCCAACAGACTCTTGCAAGACATCAGCGTGCACAGCTGCGATTTAGTCGCGCGGGAGCGGGTGTCGCGCGAGAATCCTGGATCGACGATCGAAGGCATGGGGAGTTCCTGAACAGAGGTCGCGGGCGGGATGCCTTACATTGTCTTTCTTCGTATTGGCAAGGTCAACACGATCGTCTCGTTTTTGACTACACTACCTGAAACCCCAGGACGCGCAGGAAATTGATCTTCGATCGAACCTGCGCCCCTAGAATACGCGGACCAGACCATTCCCATTTTCTCTCTAGGAACCCTCCTTCCATGATTCAAGCACAAGATCGACGCGGATTTCTGCGCACCGGTATCGCCGCTGGCGCTGCAGCGCTTTCGCTGGGCAGCCTCGGGCGGACAGCTTTGGCCCAGGCGGCGACGAAGCCTAAGTTTAAGATCTCGCTGGCCGAATGGTCGCTGCATCGCACGATCCGCGGCGGCAAGCTGGACAACTTGCAATTCGCTGAGACTGCCAAAAACGAATTTGGCATCGAGGGGATCGAATATGTAAACCAGTTCTTCAAGGACAAAGCGAAAGACGCGGCGTATCTTGCCGAATTGAACAAGCGAGCGGCGGACAATGGCGTCACGCAACTGTTGATCATGATCGACGGCGAAGGCCGATTGGGCGATCCCGACGAAAAGAAGCGAACGCAAGCTGTCGAGAACCATTACAAGTGGGTCGAAGCTGCCAAGGAACTCGGCTGCCACAGCGTTCGCGTCAACGCCGGCAGTTCGGGCGAATACAAAGAACAGCAGAAATTGGCATCCGATGGTCTTCGCCGTTTGAGCGAATTTGCCAAGCCGCACGGCTTGAACGTGATCGTGGAAAACCACGGTGGCCTGTCGTCCAACGGCAAATGGCTCGCGGGCACGATCGAGATGGTCGGCTTGGATAACTGCGGCACCCTGCCCGACTTCGGCAACTTCTATATCAATCGCGGAACCGGCGAAAAATACGACAACTACCTTGGGACCGAGGAGTTGATGCCTTTCGCAAAGGCTGTCAGCGCCAAGGCACACAAGTTCGACGACCAGGGGAACGAAGCCAATCTGGACTACGCTCGCTTGATGAAGATCGTCTTGGACACCGGTTACGACGGATGGGTCGGAATCGAATGGGAAGGCGGAACGCCGGATGAATACGAAGGTATTCGATTGACCAAGAAGCTGCTGGAACGCTTCCAATAAGAAAGGCCGTCGGCCCGCCGTATTAGGCGACGGCAGACACGCCACCATCGACTCTGGCAGGGATTCGCCTGCCAGAGCATTGGTTGGGCAACAGCGTGGCGATTAGGCCATCAGTTGCTTGATCTCTTCGGGGCTGAACTTCTTTTCCATGCGGGCGCCCAACTGCGACACGATTCGGCTGGCCGCATGCGACCCCAAGTGGCCGGCTTGTTTCCACGACATGCCGTTGGTGATGCCGTACAACACGCCGCCGGCATACATGTCGCCAGCTCCCGTGGTGTCGATCGCCTCGGTCGCGACACCTTCGATCGGGAACGATTCACCGCCGTGCATGATGATCGATCCGTTGGCCCCTAAGGTCATCGCAACGTTTTCGCAGTGCTTGTGAATCTCTGCGGCACAGGCGATTGGATCGGTTAGCTTGGTCAGGCTCTTCGCTTCTTCTTCGTTGCAGAAGAACAGGTCGACGGGACCTTCGATCAGGCTCCAGATCTCGTCTCGCATCGTGTTTACCAAAAAAGGATCCGATGCGGTGAAGGCAACTTTGACGTTGTTCCGCTTGGCACAATCGATCGCCTTGTAAGCAGCCGCCTTGGTCGATTCGCCGGTCAATAGATAACCTTCGACGTACAGGTACTTGGCCTGTGCGATTTCGGCTTCATCGATATCAGCTTCGCTGAGCGTGATCGAGACGCCGAGATTGGTCAGCATCGTTCGCTGTGCGTCTTCGCTGATCAAGACCGCACAGGTTCCGGTCGGTCCCGATGCCGCAGGGGCAACTTCGATCGAAATTCCCAGATCACGCATGTCCTTCAAAAAGAAGTCGCCGACCTCATCGCCGCTGACCTTTCCCGCGTAGGCGACCTTGCCGCCAAAGTCGGCGATTCCGACGATCGTGTTTGCTGCCGATCCGCCGGCACAGCGGTTCAACGAAACGTCGCCCAAACTCGACAGCACGCTTTGCTGTTGGATGTCGTCGACTAGCGTCATGATCCCTTTGTCAAATCCTGTCGCGGCCAAGACTTGGTCGCTGACGCGGGCTTGAATATCTACCAAGGCGTTTCCAACGCCGTATACGTCGTACTTCATTGTCATTTGTTTGGGTTGAAAGGATGCGAAGAAAGCCGGTTCGCGGGTGGGCGATCATCGCGAGCGCAACAAACCGGGCGACCGCCGAACGGGTGTCCGGAGAGGTTTGTTTATAACGCTTGAGGCCGACTAGCGGCACCTGTCCAACGCAAACCGGCGGCAGTGGGAGAGCTTGCTGCGGTTGAGAGAATGAAAATTTCGACTTCGCGGCCAGCGATCCACCGCGTGCGAATAGCGCAAGCCGTTCAGGACTTTTGCATTGCCGAGGCGATGCTTTGCGGTTTGCAGAGCAGCTTTTTATCGTTCGCCGCGCGACCACATTTCAGGCAGACGTGCGTCGGTTGATCGATCAAACGTACGTACATCCCGATCTCACCACGCAATGATTTTTTTAGTTTGCAGAGTTCTTTGGCCATCGACAGGATCTCATTTCGTAAGGATTAGTTTGCCTTGGCGGGTCTTGCGCAAGCGGTATGTGATCCCGTCCAGCTCGATCCAAACCTCCTGCCGATCACCCGATAGCGTGGAAAACTCAAATACTTTGGGCAGGATCGCCGCTCCGCCGAGATTGGCGAGGTCGACGGGATCGGTAGGCGAGTCCATTGCGTAGGGTCCGATTGACGGCGGGAAGTCTCGATTCTTGGAAACCGTTGCAACCGCACTGCTGCGGGTGGCTACAAAAATCATTTACGCTGCCATTGTTGTGAAAAATCACATCCCACGCAAGACAGTAATGATACTGATTCTCATTAAATTCATTTTTGGGGCGTTGCTTTTCAGAGCGATGGGATCGCTACTGGGCAGGATAGGTAAGCGGTGCACGCCATTCGACTCGCTGGCTCTGGGCAACGGGCTGCGTGGGTGGGTGGGATTAAGGAGACTTGGCAATTGATTCCGAATTGTCGCAATGGGAGATCGCGTTTTAACAATTTCAACGCCAAGCCTAGGCATTGCGTGTTCCCGTGGAGCGGCCCGAGACGATTCCGAGACATACGCTTTTGTAGATAACAAAGGTGTTCACTGTTTCACGTACGTTCTTCCAAGGATGGGAAACTATAACGATGCGGAAAAGTATTTTGGGTGCGCTGTCGATCGCCCTGGCGATTGCCACACAACACAGCGCCTTGTTAGCTGACAACCCCGCCAGCTGGTCTGGTTCCGGTTGCGATGCCGGAATGATTTGTGGTGATGGTTGCAACGGCAGCCAAAGCGCAGGTTGCGACGGATGCGGTGCCGGCTGCAATGGTGGCCTCGGTGCAGGTTGCGATGGATGTGGTTCCGGTTGCAACGGTGGCCTCGGTGCCGGCTGTGATGGATGTGGTTCCGGTTGCGGCATGGGCGGACTGTTTTGCGACAGTGCTGGCGGCGACAGTTGCTGTGCCGACGGCCTGTTCGGGCTGGGATTGCTGGGAGGAAATCACAGCGGTTGGAACATTTCGGGTTGGGTCGATGCCGGCTTCATCGGAAACACGTCGAGCCCTGACAGCAAGTTCAACGGGCCCTACAACGCTGTCGACCGTAGCAACGAAGGGATGTTGAACCAGCTGTACATGATCGTCGAGAAACGCCTGCCCCGTTACGGCGCTGGCATCGGCGGCCGCGTTGATATTCTCTACGGCGAAGATTACCTGTTGGCTCAGTCCAACGGTTTGGAACGCCGCGACGATGGATCGGCGCGCTGGAACGGCGAATATTATGGCCTGGCATTGCCACAAGCCTATGTCTCGATGGGAAACGAGGACGTCTCGCTGCAGGTCGGTCACTTCTATTCGGTCGTCGGTTATGAAGGAGTCATGGCCCCCGATAACTTCTTCTACAGCAAATCCTACAGCTACCAATTCGCTGGCCCGTTCACTCACTGGGGGGCCCAGCTGAACGTCCGTCCAACCGACGCGTTGAGCTTTAACCTGGGTATTCACAACGGCTGGGATTCGTTGGACCGCGAAAGCGACAAACCTGGCTTCATTGGGAAGGTCCGCTACGATTCGCAGTCGAGCAAGGCGTGGACTTCGTTTGCCATCACGACGGGCGATTCAAACAACGACTTGGCGGGCGTCGCGCTGAATCCCGACTTCACCAATCGCACCCGCTACAGCTGGTTGGTGGCGTTGCCAGTAACCAAACGCTTGGACTACGTCTTCCATCACTGGTTGGGCTTCCAAGAGGAAGGCGCCCCCGACGGCGGTCGCGCCGATTGGTACGGCATCGACCAATACCTAACCTACAGCTTCAGCGACTGTGTGAAGGGTGCGTTGCGGTTCGAATGGTTCCGCGACGAAGAGGGAACACGCGTCGGTTTGAACCGATCCAGCAACCCCAACAATCCGCCATTTGTGGGCGATTTCTACAGCCTGTCGGCCGGTTTGAATCTGGCCGTTTCCAAGAGCCTGACGATTCGCCCCGAACTGCGCGCCGATTGGTTCGATGGCACTGCCGTCCGCCAACCGTTTGACGATGGCAACGACGACAACCAGTTCATGCTGGGAATCGACGCCATCTTGCGAATCTAAGACGAATCTCACTCGGATTCGTAAAACGCGCGAGCCGCAGGATGTAGGGCCAAGCCTTGCCATTCTGCGGCTTGTTGACGTGTGATCATTCGCGGCACGGAGATTTCGCTCCGGTAGAGTGCTTCGAGCGTTGCGGTCACCAGCACCGCTGGCGAGTTGCGACGCGTCGCCAGGAACGCAGTCGTGCCAACGGTCGCGATCCCGTCGGCCGGCAAGTCGGCCGCTGGATAATCGGCCGGCAAGATCTGCAGCGGTCGCAGTGTCGGATGATCCAACGAGATATTTAAAGGATCTTCGACAGCAAGCAACTGGAATTGTTGGCTCTGCAATGCAGCGGCCATGATCTTACTGCCGCGAGCGACGCAAGCGATCGACAACGGAATCGTCGCGTCGCCTTGCGATTGCTGAAACGGTTGGTAGACGATCTCGATATCGCTTTCGGCTAGACCTAGCGAATCGAATAACATGTGCGCCGCCAGTTGAGATCCACTTCCCTGCCCGCCGATCGCAACGCGGTGACCAGCAACTTCGGCGAACCGATCGATTGCGGCATCGCGGCGAGCAAGCAGATGGACAGCTTCATAATACAGCGGTGCGATCACGCTTACCTGTTCCCCACGGACCGCGCTAGCTTGCAGGATCGCGAGGTCGACATCGCCGGCAAGCAGGTGTTCCAGGTTTTCGACCGATCCTTGGGTTTGAATCGCAACGACCGGGCGATCGACAGCTTGATGCAGTCGATCCGCCAGTTCGCCAGCAACCTCTGCGTAGACGTCTCCCGCCGGACCGCCGGCGATCTTCGGCTCCGATGGCAAGCGGTCGTGCAGCATCCGAGCACCAAACAATCCGGCGGCCAGGAGCATCGGCAGCGACAACACAAACAGCAGCATCGTCGATTGAAAGCGTCGATGGCTGTCGGATGTATGCATCAACCGCCGACCGATCAACGCGGCGAAGATCGGCACTTCGGACAGCCAATCGAGCCCGCGTTGCAGCGAAGTGCGAGGCCGAGCCTTGATCGGTTGATCGTTCAAGAAGCGGTCGAGATCTTCGGCCAACGCTTCGGCCGACGCGTAACGCTGCTGGGGTTCTTTTTGCAAACACTTCTCGATGATCGTATCGAGATCCTCCGGGGCATCGCACAGCGAACGGAGCGCTGGCGCCGGCCGATGGATCACCTGCATCAACGTCTGCATCACCGAATCGGTAACAAACGGCGGCCGACCGGTGATCAATGCAAACAGGATCGCGCCGAGAGAGTAGACGTCCGATTGCGGGCAGGTCGCTTCGTGGTCGCCGCTTGCCTGTTCGGGAGCCATGTAGTTGGGCGTCCCGATCGCCGCGCCGCTGTTCGTCAGACTGCTCTCGGCATCGACGTGTTTCGCCAATCCAAAATCGGTCACGTGCACTTGATCGTAAGCATCGATCAAGACGTTGCCCGGTTTCAGATCGCGATGTAGCAGCCCACGTTGATGGGCATGATGGATCGCCGCGGCGACATCGCGAACGTACCGCGCCGCCTCGCGACAGTCCTGCGGCCCGTCGTCGACCTTCTTCGACAGATCGAAGCCCTCGACGTAGTCCATCGAAAAATAGTAATGCCCCGATTCGAGACCAAAATGATGCACGGTGACGATATTGGGATGCTTCAGCTTTGCCGCCGCTTTGGCTTCGGAGCAGAAACGCTTGATCTCATCGCGGCCGGCCAGCACGCCCGACCGAATCATCTTCACGGCAACCGGACGATCGAGATTCTTCTGATGACCAAGGTAGACGACTCCCATCCCGCCGCGTCCGAGCACGCTCTCGAGAACGTAGTCCCCCATTTCAAAGGGCAACTGCGGACCGGCACCTTCCCCTGGAACCGGCGTGATCGCCAGCGTGGCTTCGAGATCGTCGCCGATGCTGTCGATCCGCACTCCCGCTCGCGTATCGGCTGCCGGATCGGCGTTTTCGCTGGCGACATTGGACCCGGCCAACTGTTCGATCAGATCGGCGGCATCCAACAGTTCGGAGAGCTGCGATTTCAGATCGGGAAATCGCTCGATAAAGTCGGCTCGACTGTCCGACCCGCCCGCATCGCGTGCTTTCAAATACGCAACAAATGCCTCGTCGATCGGATCGGGGAGATCGGACTCCTCCGGCTCGTTGGAACTTGTTTGATCAGGCATCCCCGTTTTACCGCTCTCAATTCACGAATTGATTCATTCACGTGTTCGTATTGTGGACCAGACTATTGGCTCTCGTCCAACAGAATTTCCCGCAGCCGCTTCAGCCCCCGCTTCAACAGCCCGCCAACCGCCATCTCCGTCTTGCCGACCGCTTCGCTGATCTCTTTCATGTTCAGCCCTTCCATGTACCGCAGCTTGATCGCCGCCGCCTGCATCTCGGGCAATTGATCCAGCGCGTCCAGCAGCGCCTGTGAAGTCTCCGCCCGCATGATCTGTTGGCTGGGGCTGGTCGTGCTGCCCGCCAATTGCCCCGCCAGTCCCGGCCCACGCGACGAATCGTTGGCCAGCCGAACTTCGTGAGCGACCGAGCGTTTCTGAGTGATCACGTGCCGAGCCACCGCCGACGCGAGGTTGTTCCGCAGGATGTTGCGGATCCAAACGACAAACGCCGCCGGTTCCTGGCCTCGAAACGCGGGAAGGTCGCGTTGGGCTTCCATGAACGTGATCTGAACCAGATCGGCCGGATCGATCCGTTGCCGCAACCGATCGTCGAGATAGCGGTGGGCCAAAATCCACAGATAGCTGCGATACTGTTCCAGCAGCTCGCCAAAGGCGTCGGCATCCCCTTCGCGGGCCCGATCGAGCAGAAATTGAGTGGTGGATTGGGACAAAACTGTGGCTCGCTGACCGACGTCAAATCGAAAGATCCGAGGTCATATTGTCGCACAAAGCGACCGCGGGCACCAACCGGCAACCGTCGGTGGAGCCGATTTCTGCAGAGTCACCAGCCGATCGGGGCGGCTTAGCCTTCTTGGAGCAATTGTTCGACCAGGTCCTCGATCGTCTTGTCCCCCGTCGCACCCTGCCAATTCAATTCGCCTTGCCACCAGTGCCGGATGTACCCCTGTTTGTCGACGACGTAAACGGTTGGCCACATCGTGTTTCCCCAGGCACGCCAGTTTTGCGAGCCGAGGTCGACAAGGATCGGAAACTCCAACTGGCGGTCGACCGCCGCCGCCAGCACCGCTTTTGGATCGCGTTCCCGCGAGGTCTCCGGCGTCTGGATACCGACCACGACGACGCCCTTGTCGCGCAGTTCGCGGTGCCAGCGTTGGTAATGAGCAAAGTTGGCGTGGCAGTTGTGGCATTGGAAAGCATAAAAATGCACCAGCACCACCTTCCCTTTCAGCTCGCGGATCTGCAGCGGAGGCGAATTGAGCCAGTGTTCGACGGCGACGAATTCGGGAGCCATTGGATAGGTCCGCTTCAGCTGGCCGGTGTCGAAGGGCTCTCCCAAAACCTGCCCCAGTTTTTGGATCTGCTGGGTCTTAAGCACCTGTTTGTAGCCCTCGCGTTCCACTGCGACTGCCTTTTGCAATTTCTCGGTCAGGTCGTCGGTCGGCTGTTTGGCGGCGACAGCCTTCTGAAGACGTTGCTCCAAATCGCGGCAGGTCTTTGCCAACGCGATCAGTTTGGTTTGTTGGCCGCGATCGATATCCAACTGCGTCGCCACCTCATCGGTCAACAGCATCCGCACGCCTTGCGAATAACATTCCAGTTGCTTCAGTCGTTGCTGTTGTTTCGCAGATGTGTTGTCGGCGAACCACTTGCGAACCGGTAGCTCGGTCCGATCGATGATCTTGTTCTGTTGGTCGGCAGGCAGCAGACGCGATTGAAACCAAGCTGAATCGACACTTTGGAAGACGTTTTCCAAATCAGCGATCTGCGCTTCGGAGAGCTCCAGTTCGGCGTGGACTTCAGGAGCATGCACCATCGCCAAAAAATAGCGGGGGACCAAATCGTCGGCAGCCGCGGTAAGGGAATCGTCGGCGCGGGCGGCGGTCGCAGCGGCGACGGCAACCATCGCGATGGCGAAGAGGGATTTCATGCGATTGCTCCTGAGCAGGATCCGGCAAGCGGAGAGAAGAGAAGATGAGAACAGTTGCTCGGCGCGACCGGGCAGGCCTACAATTGTACCGCTGCGGCCAGATGCCCTATGTGACTTAGCTCACGCTTTTCGAGAAACCATCGCTCCCAGGAAACGCCCCGATGAGTCTTGCGGTCTTAATTCAAGTCTATGACGAAACGCGTCGACTCGCGATCGCCGGCAGCAACCTGGCCGCCGGGGACTTCCGCTTAACCAAACTAGTGGATCCGTTGGAGAAGTCGGCTGCCAAGGCTCCCGTATTCGGACAGGTTGCCGCGTCGATCCAACGGCTTGTTGATGCGCCGGCCGACGAATCGGCGCAGGCGCTGTTGGACCTCAGCTCCCTCGTCTCGGCCATCCTTTATACGCAGGGGCAAACGACGATCCAGGGCGAACTGGAACCGATCGCCACGTCGAGCCTCGGCACCCAGACGACTCAGGTTTCGGCCAAGTTGATGAAGCCGTTGATCGAAGCCCTCACCTCAACCGGTTCGGGGCGGATGGAAACGATTCGTGAAGCTTTCGACCAGGGAGCGTTTGCCGATTTGCGGATCATCAATTTGGCGGTTGCCGCGTTGGACGATACCTATCCCGAACTTGCCGACTTTGTCGCCGATCGGATCGTGCCCGGCTACGGCGACGCGATCGTGCCGTTGATCGCCGCGGAGATCGACATCAAGGGACGCGCCGGGAACGTGCGGCGGTTGCGAACGCTCTACCGCTTGGATCCGCAAGCCGCTCGCCCGTTGGTGTTGGAGGCATTCGAAAACGGTTCGAAGGATATGAAGATCGCTGCGCTCGGATGCCTTGGCGATTCCGACGACGACCTGCCGCATTTGCATGACCAGGCGAAGGCGCGGTCCAAAGAAGTCCGCCGTGTCGCCCTGGAACGACTGGCCCGATTCAACGACGACAAAACGATCTCGATCTATTCCGCCGCCTTGCAATCGAAGGATCTCGAACTTGCCGCGATTCCGGTCAGTCAAAACAGAAGTGCCACGCTGGCCGAAGTCGCACGCGAAACCGTCCGGCAACAGGCATCCGATTTGCTCGATGCGAAGTCGAGTGGCAAGCTGGGCCCGTCGCTTGTCCGTTTACACACGTTGTTGCTGACGTTGCAAGAACGCAATGACCCGCCGACCTTGGAATTGCTTCAGTGGCTGTTTTCGCAGCACGCTGCGTTGACGAGGCTCAAAGGGACGCCGATCGCCGGAGCCGATGTGGTGCAGCAGTTGACGCAGGTGATGCTCAGCACCGGCGCGGCATCGATGCATCAATTGCTTGTCGAGAGTCGCGATGAATTGCCCGATGACATTTTCGTAAACTGTTTGCGAGCGGGTGTTGAATCGCTGACGCCGCGAGAAGTTTACGAGGTCTTTTCCCCCTATTATCAAGTTGGCAGCAAGGTTCGGGGCAAAGCGAAACAGCGGCACGAAGCGGTCCAGCGGTTCATCGTCTACGGTGGCGATCGCGAGCTCTGGTACATGCACTCCCGCGTCGCCGCGGCGCATCGCGATCGCGAGGGTGACGAAGCCGAGCTCTCTCGACCGCGGGTGTGGGATGCCAATTGGCTCGACGACGCGATCGCGCAAGACGATCTCGAAGCGGTGACCGAACTGGCGATCGCGTCGACACCGCCGCTGGACGAATATCTGTCGACGAAGTTTGCCGCTCTCTTAAAACGAAGCGCCCGCGTCTACGAACTTCGCAACGTCGTCGCCGTGATGATCCGCGTCGGTCACGTCGAAGCAACCGACAGCTGGATCGCGGCGATCGAAAAACTCGGCAGCAAGAGTAGCGGATACGGCCTGTATTGGATAACGCAGTTAGCGGGCGACCTTCCCGAATCAGAGATCGCAAAAGTCGAAGCGATCCTTCCCACGTTGCCCGAATCAGCAGTCGACGAGATCGTCGCCGCCCTCGGCCCGCGCAAACTGGAAGCCGGGACGTAACGCTTCGTTTAACCGCGTGCCCAGCGGGCCGCGCGCTCACGCGCGGGAACGTGGCCGCGCGGGGCGTTGCCACCGCGGTTAAACGATCGAGCATACTTGCACGAAGCGCAAGCGAGTGATCCCGCACGAATCGAACCTAATCGAATCACTCGCTTGCGCGTCGTGCTAGTAGACCGTGCCGAACGCACTTTCGCGGAGCGAAAGGCGACCAACGCTGCGAGTGCCGTCTTTCGCTCCGCGAAAGCACGCGTCGTACTGGTATAGGGCGATCACGGGACGCGTGGGACCGGTTTGACTGCGGTGCCGGGCGTGATGGCGTCGCTGGGGTAAACGATCACGCGATCACCTGGGCTCAGCCCGTCGATAATCTGTGTCTCCGATTCGCTCTGCAAACCGATCTGCACAGGTTGCAGGTTGGCTTTCCCATCGACGATGGACAACACATGCCATTTCCGCTGGTGACGAAATAAAGCACTGTTGGGAATTTGCAGGGCTTTGCTGAGTTCCTTGATCGTGATTCGAGCTTCGATTCGATAACCGTCCCCCAGAGCAGAGATCCTTTCCACCGGTTCGTTGAAGTCGGCGATGATGTTGACGCGTTGCTCTTCGACTCCCAGCGATGAGATCTTTGTGAACGCACCCGGTTCGATCACGCGGACGTTGCCCGCCAACGGCGTATCGCCCCCCCAGTGCTCGACCATCAATTCGGCTCCCGGTTTGATCCGGACCGCGTCGGTGGAGAGGACGTCGATTTCGATCTCCAAATTATGAGGATCGCCTAATTCCAACAGCGGCGTGCCGACAGCGACGACCGTGGAACTCTCTTCAAAAACTCGCAACACGCGACCCGAGATCGGCGCATAGATTTCAAACGGCTCCGCCGACGATTCCTTCTGTTTATCGGAGAATTGATCGACGGCGGCTTCGGCCATCTCTAATTCAAAGCGAGCGATCTCGGTATCAAAACTGGCGGTCTTGATCGCTTGAGCCGCCGCCAATTGCTCGGCCCTGACGACGTCGTATTGTTCTTCCGAGATCGCTCGGCTGCCCAGCAGCGTCTCGGCGCGTTCCAGCTTCGATTGGCTCAGTTCATGGTTGATCCGAGCCTGTTCGGCGTTGGAGTTGGCTCGCTGCAGAGCGGCTTCGGATGCCAAGACTCTTGCGTTCGCTTCGGCTCGCGCCCGCGAGTCGAGGATCGCCGGATCGCTCGGCAGGATCACTGCCAGAAGCGTTTTTTCATCGCAGTGGTCGCCGGCGTCCAGTTCGATTCGAGAGATCCGCCCCGAGACGGGAGCCGAAACGATGTACTTTTCGCGGATCCGCGTCTTGCCGTCCTCTTGCACCGTTACACGTAGCGGGCCGACCGTGGCGGTCGCAAATTCGACGGCGACCGGTTTGGGGATCAATGTGAATGCGCTGGCCAATGCCAGGGCAACGAACATCGTCAACCAGATGAATGTTTTGAGTGAGAACTTCATGATCGGGAAATATCTATTGAGAGTTACTCACGCATCTTCAACACGGCGACAAGATCCAGTTCGATGATCCGCCGCTGCACGATCAAACCCGACAGGAAGGTCGCGACGACAACGACCATCGCGGCCAATGCGAAGGTCTCGCGGCTGACGACCAACGGGATTCGGTAGTTGTCGGTGTCGAGTCCCTCTGCCATCACGCCCGCCAGGCCGTATCCTAATAAACAGCCTATCGGAATCGCACACACAGTAAACAGCCCGATCTCACCCAACAGGACGATTGAGACTTCGCGGCGGGTGAATCCGACGACGCGCATCGTCGCCAAGTCGCGGCTGCGTTCGGACAACGAAATCCGTGCGCTATTGTAGACCACGCCGATCGCGATCACTGCGGCAAACAAAATGATAAACGAACGCATCACTAGCAAGTTTTTGGCGATCGTCTCGTTGAAACTCTCCAACACTGCCAACTTAATCGCAACGCTACCGACCCCTGAGCGCTGCTCCAATTCGCGAAAGACATCCTGCAATCGGCTCGAATCCACCTTCAGATAGGCCCCCGACGCAACCTCCGATTCTTTCAACAACTTGTGCAACTGTTGTTTGTTCATATAGGCGTTGACGCCTGTGTATTCCTCGACGATCGCCGTGACTTCGATCTCCACCGTCGGGCGTTTGTCCTCCAGAATCTCCAGCGTGACAAGATCTCCTCGCTGGGCGCCAAGCAGATCGGCGAGCTTGCTGTTGAGCATGATCCCGAAATCGGGAACCTGGACCACCTGTTCGCGACTGTCTAGCAAGCGATACAACTGAGGATCGTGTTGCAGTCCCAAGATCCCTACCCGCCGCGAGCGGTTCTGGAACTTCACCTCCGCCGCGACCGAGCGCATCGTTTCGCTCTCCTGCACCCCGGGCAAACGGGAAACTTCGTAGACGACCGAGGCGGTCGCCGGTTCTACAAAACTCACCGAGATATCCTGCCGCTGTGCCAGCCGGAATTGAAAGTCCATCATGTAGTTGATCGAATCGAGCGAGAAGTTACCGACGATCATCACCGCAACCGCCATTGCTATTCCGAGGATCGAGAGGCTCGCTTTCAAAGGCTTGCGGGCCACGTTACGAATCACCATCCGAACCTCCGATGGTAGCGATCCGGCCGGGACGATCCGTTCGATCAGCGTGGGGCGATAATTGGCCGGCGGCGCAGGACGCATCGCTTCGGCCGGCGGCAGCGCGATCACTTCGCGAACACTCAACCAAGTGCCGATCAATGCCGCGGCGGTCGTCAACAGAAACGCCAGTGCGATCGCCAACCAATCGACTTGAAATTCGAGCTGCGGGAATTTGTAGAACTCTTCGTACAGATGAACGATATTCGCCGCCATCCAAAAGCCCAGCCCGGCCCCGATCACCGTGCCGGTCAACGAGATCACCAACACCATGTGCAGATAATGCAGGCCGACTTCGACGTGCGTGTATCCAAACGCCTTTAACGCGGCGATCTGTTCTCGCTGTTGAGCGATGATCCGCGAGATCACGATGTTCAGCAGAAACGCAGCGACCGAGAGGAAGATCGCGGGAGCCATGATTGCCGTCGAACGCAGTTGCGCCATTTCGTCGGACAGGAATTGATGCGAGATCTGTTGATCGCGATCGTACGCGCCGACGCTGCCAAACGGTTTGAGCAATCGATCTAACTGGTCGATCACCTCGTCGACGTTGCTGTCGTAGGCGAGCTTCAGCGTGACACTGTTAAACGCACCGGTCATGTCCAGTGCCGCTTCGAGATCGCGTTGGTTGATCCAGAAGACGCCAAACCGCTTGTTGTCGGGCATGATGCTGCCCGGTTGCACCTGAAGCACGTATTCGGGCGAGAGGGCGACGCCGACGATTTTCAGCGTTTGACGCCGGCCATTGATGATCGCATCGACGGTGTCGCCGGCGACAAAGCCGTGGGCATCGGCAAAAACTTCGGAAACGACGACCTCTCCGGTTCGGCCCGCTTCGAGCATGCGGCCGCGAGCGATGTACAGCTTATTCAGCACCGCGTCGCCGTATTCTGGGACCGAGATCAGCCGAGCGGTTGCGGGATCGGCCATCTCCGGAACGTCCAGCAGCACGTCGTCGACGATCCGAGCTTCGACCGACGCGACGCCCGAGATCTGTGCGATCCGCGGCAGCATCGTGTCGGGGACGCGGCGGGCCGACGAAAAAACATCCGCAAATCGGAACTCGCGATAAAACGAATCTTTGCTCGTCGCCAGCGATGCGTAGGAACACATCGACATCACAAACGTCGCCACTCCGGCAGCGATCACCAGCACGATCGCGACCACTTGGCCTTTCATCTGCATCAGGTCGCGAATCAATTTGCGATCGAGCTTTAACATTCAGGCCGCCGATTCGTATCGGGTAGCTCACGCCGACGGGCGTCGCTTGGGATCACCATTGCAACGCCTGAGCCGATCGTTTGTCGGTGTTGGTCTGCACGCCCGCGATCTGCCCATCGGACAGCGAGATCACGCGATCGGCCATCTGCGCGATCACGGCATTGTGCGTGATCACGGCAGTCGTGGTTCCCAGTTCGCGATTGATCCTGGCGATCGCTTCCAAGACGACGATCCCGGTGTGAACGTCTAACGCGCCGGTTGGTTCATCGCACAACAAGACCTTCGGTTTCTTAGCGATCGCCCGCGCGATCGCCACTCGCTGTTGTTCGCCGCCGGACAATTGAGCGGGAAAGTGATTTGCTCGGTCACGCAATTGCACCAGTTCCAAGGCTTCCAACGGATCCATCGGCGAACTGGCGATCTCGGTGATCAGTTCGACATTTTCTCGAGCTGTCAGGCTGGGGATCAGATTGTAGAACTGGAAGACAAATCCGACGCTCTGCCGCCGGTATTGGGTGAGTTCGGCATCGTCGCTTGCTGTCAGCTCGCGGTCCAAATAATGAACCGTTCCGGAGGTCGGCGTATCGAGCCCGCCGAGGATGTTTAATAACGTCGACTTGCCGCTGCCCGAGGCGCCCAGCAAAACGATGAACTCGCCGTCGAACAGGTCCAACGAAACGCCTCGCAGCGCGTGCACCTGGACTTCTCCCATGCGATAGATCTTCGCGACGTCGACAGCTCGGAAAACTGCGGTTTGCGAGCCTGCGTGCGACATCGGTTACTTTGAAAAAATGGGGCTAAAGGACGGAGAGAATTTGAAGACGGATTGGCCGTTGGAGTCGAGCCTTCAGGCGAACTCTTCTGCGATGAATCGGAGCATCGATCGGCTAAAGCCTCCACTCCAGCGGCTATTATCGATGGGAACCGAGTCCGCGTACACCCAAAACGTCCGTCGATTCTTGGCATGAGTTTTGCGACAATGCAAAACAACGCGGCGAATTACGCCAAGATCGACAACCTGGAACGAATTCCTTTCCGAATCAACGCTCGCAAGCTGCCAAGGTGAACCAATATGAATACCTATCAACCGCAAACGCACTCGACCACGATCGGCTACATCTGTTGGATCTTCGGATTTTTTGGAGCCCACCGATTCTACTTCGGTCGCCCGATCAGTGGCACGATCTGGGCGTTTACCCTCGGCTTCTTCTTGATCGGTTGGATCATCGATCTGTTCCTGATCCCAAGCATGAGCCGCACGGCGAACCTACGTTACAACAGCGGTCCGTTTGACTTCAACGTCGCTTGGATTCTGCTGACGTTTCTTGGGGTGTTTGGAATCCACCGCTTCTACATGGGCAAGTGGCTGACCGGCCTGTTGTGGCTCTGTACCGGCGGACTATTCATGTTTGGATATCTATACGACATGTGGACACTTAACGCACAGGTCAGCGAATGCAATTACGAGGCTTACGCTGGCCAATCGGCGATGACGATGGGTTAGTCCTCTCGTTGCAGAGTCGTCCCTGGCAGGTGATCCTTTAGATTCACCATTCGCACCTCGGGGATGCCTTCGATGAATTGCGGAAAGGCGGCGTCGACGATCTCGCGTCGCGCGGCCTCCGGCCAATCGATCTCCTTTGCGACGGAGCAGCTCTTTAAAAGCACTAGATCCGTCGCTTCTAACTGTTGAGCCAGCAGGGCTGCGATCGAATCGGTGGTCGTCGCCCAGTTCGTTGGCAGACTGATCGGACCGCGCGAGTTTGGACCGTAAAACGCATCGACAGCGACCAACGCCGCAGATCGGTCTCTGGAATCGTGGCTCCATCGATTCAGGGTTGTCGCGTCGCCGATCGGGACAAGCTCGGGCATCAGCTCCGCCACGATCTCGAAGGTGTGTCGCAACAGCCGAATGCAACGCCAATGCATCGCGGCGAGATCGAGTTCAAAGCGTCGATCCATCGCTCGCATCACGTCGATCAGTTCTCCGCCGCCTACGATGATCGCTGTCTTCCGCTGTGTCTGAGCCGTCAACCATCGCCGAACCGCCACCTCGAGGTCGGCGTTGATCAATAGACTGCCGCCGAGCTTGACGACTCGGATGGGAGGCTTTTTGTCGGTCATGCGAAAGTCGCCTCGGCGAGGCAGGCGAGCGCGTAAGCCGGACCGACACGGGACCGCTCGGCCCCTAGCTCTTGAGTCAGCGAAATCTGCCGCGCCACCGACTTGGGCAACAACCATTCGCCATGCCCGGCGATGACCCACGCGGATGAATCGCTTGCAACTTTGGCGATTCCCGTGGCGATGCGATCTTTCAAAATCGCTTCAATCTGATTGGATGCGAGGACCGCGTCGTCAAAAGTGAAGCTGCGGTGATCCAGGCCAAACATGCGGGCGATCCGATTGACGCTGTTCTCGACAGTTCGCGGCTTTCCATCGGCCGAATCACAATTCTCGGGCATCGCTGCGGTTCGACCCAGGACCAAAAAACAATCGTCGGTCGTTGCGAAGAACTCCGCCATCACAGGAATGTCGCGTCCCCGAAACGGCAGGGACGAAGTCAGACCGCACAGTGGAGTTCGCCCGACGCCAAGGTAGAGTAATTCGGAACGTTCCAGACGGTCGACGTCGGTCCGCGAACGCGTTTGCACGCCGCGGGAATCGATTGCGATCAGATCGGTTGTCGTCGACCCGATGTCGATCATCAATCCGGTTTCATTGTCACCGAGATATCGTGCGGCGTAGCTGGCCGTCGCGTGCCAGTTCGCCGCCGCGACGTCGTCTGGTGACGACTTCGCCTCATCGGCTCGCAGCCATTGGCCATCCAAGCTGTAGATGCACAGTGGATCGACGCCGGCGGACGCTTTCAATTGCGTGGCTTCAACGACGGCGTCGACGATCTGGCGAACACCTTGCGAGCGATCGAGGAAACAGTCGGCCAGTTCGCCGGTCATCGTCAGGGCGTATCGCGTTGCTGCGGTTGGAGTTGGCAGCAACTGTCTCAGTTGATCCGCTAGACGTTCGGGATACTTCCACAACGCAAAGGATTCGGCGGACGTCCAGCCCGAGGTATCGGCGGCTTTGATGTTGGCACCGCCGACGTCGATTCCGATCCAACGCATGTCGGGCGGTTCGGATTTCGAGGCGGCTGCTTGGGCCAACATGGCGTCGTTCATTGCGATTGCGGAATTTTGGATGGGTTGCGGCGGCAGGGGCCGGAGCCGGTCGGCGATATGTCGACACGCCCCGCCCCGTCCCAACGGACTGCGGAAACCGAGCCATCAAGAACCGGCGGTGCCGCGTCGAGGCCGAACATTGTTGCAGCAAGATTGCTTTTCATCAAATGGCGAACGCCAACATAAGAGGTCGTCAATCGAGGATTGATCTCGATCACGACATCGTTGCGCGGGTCGTCGGCGAGAACTAGATCGACGCCAACGTAGCCGACCGGGCTGGCGGCATCGGCGCAGAGCGACGATCGGTCGATCAGGGCATCGAGCGCAGCGGCTGCTAACGATTCGGCACGGTCGACGATCGCGGCGGGGAGCGGGCATTTGCCACCGTGATAAGTGAAACAGGGGGACTCGATTTTCTGCAAACAGGCTGGCAACCAATGGATCCCGACGGGAGTCACGATCGCGGCGATGCTGACCGCTTGCCCAGGGTGATAGGCTTGGATAATCCAGTCACCGGTGCGGCGTCGGCGTTGGTTGTCGGCGTGGGTGAAGGAGCCAAAACGCTGAATCTCGATCGCTCCGCAGCCGTCGTTTGGTTTCATGATCCATCCCTTGTCCCTTGTCTTCTGCGGAGCTTGCCGTGGGCCAAAGGAGATCGGATGAGGAATCTTCGCTTCCCGTAAACGTTGGCTCAGTTGTAATTTGTCGGTTGCCGAAGCGAGGAAGTTGGCATTCCCTGCGATCACGTTGCGGCCGAAGCCTCGAAACGCGGCGACTAATTTATAGAGCAGCCGATCGGATTCCGGTGCGATCAGGATCGCGGCGTCGCAGTCGGCCGACGCGGCCAACCATTGCGAGATCAGGTCGGCGGAGCTATCGACCGGGATCGTTTGGATCGACTCGTCGATGCGATGGGGCAAACGGGAGTCGATCGTCGTGACCACGCGGGCACATCGGTTTGCGTCGTCGCAGATCGCGTGATGCATGGCGGTTCCTTCGGCCAGCAAGCTCTGCGGAAGCGAGGCCAAGGGAGTTGAAACGAGACCACCGCCGATTGTGTATTCACCAATGAAGACCTGC
Source organism: Rosistilla ulvae (assembly GCF_007741475.1). Classification (NCBI taxonomy): domain Bacteria; kingdom Pseudomonadati; phylum Planctomycetota; class Planctomycetia; order Pirellulales; family Pirellulaceae; genus Rosistilla; species Rosistilla ulvae. The sequence goes on from NZ_CP036261.1 coordinate 5,349,804, forward strand.
ATGATAAACCTGCCCTGAATATGATTGCCGGTGCCAGTCGCGAAGCTTGGTGATGTCGACTGGCATGTTAATGCGAGTCCCCAGACTTAATTCGAGTTGCCAGCGATTGCAAGTCTTGACCGCGAAGTGCCCCTTCGACCAATTCGGGTAAACGATCGGGAGTGCAGGCGAAACAGGGGATGCCCAGAGCGGACAGTCGCCGGGCGAGGGCTTCGTCAAAACAGGGCGTGCCGCTGTCGGAGAGGGCCAACAGGCACAGAACGCGGACTCCCGATTCGACCATCTCGCCCAATCGACGGACCAATTGCGATTGGTTGCCCCCTTCGAACAGATCGGTCAGCAGGATGAACAGCGTCTCGCTCGGTTCGGTGATAAATTGTTCACAGTAGGCGACCGATTTGTTGATGTCGGTGCCGCCGCCCAATTGAACGCCAAAAAGCATGTCGACCGGATCGTCGCCGCAGGTCTCGGTTAGGTCGACGACTTCGGTGTCAAAGGCGACGACGTGTGTCTTCAGGGCGGGGAGGCTGGCGAAGATCGAACCGGTGACCGCGCCGTAGACAACCGAATCGGCCATCGAACCGCTCTGATCCATATCGACGATCACGGTCCAGTTGTTCGTCCGTTGGGCCCGCGAATAGAAATAGACCCGTTCGGGAATCAAGCGTCCCAATTGGGCGTTGTAGTTTTTCAGATTCCGCCCGATCGTCCACTTCCAATCGATGCTGTTGGCGTGCGGGATCGGAGAGTGTTCGTTCCGATTGAGCGCCCCTTGGACCGCTTGCCGGATCCGTTGTTCCAGCGTGAGTTTGATCTTGTCGGCGACCGCTCGGACGACCATCCGCGCCGTCTCTTTGGTTCGCTCGGGAATCTGACCACCAAGACTCAACAGCGTCCCGACCAGTTGCACGTTGGGCTGAACGTTTTTGAGTAGTTCCGGTTCCAGCAACAAACCCCGCATCCCTTTGCGGTCGATCGCATCCTGTTGGATCACGGCGACGACGTCTTCGGAAAAGTAGGTGCGGATGTCGCCGAGCCATTTTGCCAACCGAGGTGAGGATCCGCCCGAACCGGCTGAACGCTTGCCGCCCGATTCGGAACCTTCCTGCGTCTGGTCGTAGATCGCCGCCAAGGCTTCGTCCATCAATTGCTGATCGGCGTCGAGGGAAAGGTCGCCGCCGCCGTACTGGTTCAGCAGATCCTGCGAGCTTGCTCCGAGGATCAAACGCCAGCGGCAAAGCTGTTCGGGAGCGATTGGTTTGGGAGTCGCCATCGGGTGTGGACCTGATCGAAGTGCCTGTGAACGGAGCAAGCGCGCGAACTTGGGTACTTGTTAATCCAGATGTTGTGTGCGGGCCAAATTGCCTAAATTCGCGTTGCCGTAAGACGCAATTTTAGCGTTTGGATTTCAGCGGTGGACTGCTCACCGCGATCCGGCACGAGTAAAGGAGAGATGCTGCAGTGGCGCGGTAGGACGCGAGCACAAGAAGCATAACGCATCGGATGCTGGCATTAAACGAATTCGTTCGATTTTTGAACATTTACTGACGTTCGGAACAAACTTTGCGGAGCACCTTCGATGTCCAGTCTGCGGAATATCTTTTACTCATGGAGGAATAAATGATTCACTCAATCAATCGCGACCAAGTGAAGCGTCTTGCCGGATTGCAAGGCACGCCCCACGTCACACTCTTTTTGCCTGCATCCCCCGACAGCGCGTTGGCATCCGATGGCAACATCGGTTTGAGTCAATTGATCGAAAAGTCGCATCAACAGTTGGCCCAGTTTTGGATGTCGGCGACAGATGCCCACGATTTCTTGCGGCCGCTGTGCGATCTTCAAGAGGACCCTACTTTCCGGGAGGCGCAGAGCGGAGGTGTTGCAATTTACTTGTCGGGCGACACTTTTGAAGTTGTTCCAGGCTACGACCAACCCGACTCTCGAGCCGTCGTTGCCGGCACGTTTTGTCTCCGCCCGATGCTGTTGGCGGAGAACCAATTCGCCGACTTTTATCTGCTGACGATCAGCAAACAACAATTAGCATTTTATCGCGCCACGTTGTCCGAGATTACCCAGATCCATACTGCTGGACTCCCGGTCAATTTCGAGGCTGCGCTTCGCACGGTTGTAGGCGAACCGATGTTAGTGCACACCGGAATGGAAGCTTTGCAACGTTCGCCGGAGGCGGCTTTCGATGAACTCGAGGACCAAGTCGACCCTCTTGCCCCTGCGTTTATCGAATATATCCAACAAGTCGATGAAGCGGTGTGTGCATATCTGCACGATCGTTCCGGTTTCTTGATCCTTGCCGGATCCGAAGCGGACACAGCACTCTATCGCGAACACAGTGTCTGTTCGCAACGTGTTGGGAAGGTGATGACGGGCAATATCGATCAATATTCCCCCGAAAAGCTGCTTCGCGAAGCGTTGCCGTTGGCCGTCGATCAACTGCAACTGCAGCGTGATTCCGACGCCCGCGAGTTCCGTGAGCGGAAACGCCCAGTCACGCTTGATGCACGGGAGATATTGTGTGCCGCACAGGTGGGACGAATTGACACACTATTCTTCGATCGCGACGCGACGCTCTACGGAAGCTTCCACCGGGAGCGAAATGTGTTGCAGGAAAGTGGTCAACCACCGCAGGGGCGGCCGAGCGAGGAGTGTCGCGATTTGATCGAGTCGGCGATGGTGCAGACGATCATCCATGGCGGCCGGATCCACGCAGCACCGGCTAGCGATATGCCGGTCCGAGCGAAGATGGCGGCGACGCTGAAGTATTGATCGGCGTCGATCTTCTACCTGGCGCAAAACGCAGTGTTTCCACTGCGTAGCGCGCCGGTGGTGGAGGCAACGGCGTGCGGCAATCCCCGTCGTGAGCCTACGTCCGTTTCCGCGGACGGTTGAATTTGTCCCGCGCACTGCGCACCGCGTCGGCAAACTGGAGCACTTCTTCGGGAGTGTTATAGAAGTAGAAACTGGCCCGAGTCGAAGCCGAGATCTGCAGCAATTCGTGTAGTGGCATGGCACAGTGGTGCCCCGCGCGGACGGCGATTCCGCGTCGATCGAGCCATTGCGAGATGTCGTGCGGATGAACTCCGTCGATCGCAAAACTGACGATCCCCGCTTTGTGTTTTGGGGCGGGACCCAGGATGTGCACCCCTTCGATTTCTTGGAGTGCTTCGTGTGCGATGGTGCACAGTTGCAGCTCGTAGGCGTGAATCCGATCGAGACCGACGGCATCGACGTAATCGATCGCCGCGGCCAGGCCGATTGCTTCGGCAATCGCTGGCGTTCCGGCTTCGAACTTCTCGGGCAAACCGGCCGGTTCAAAACCGGATGTGGTCACGCGGTGGATCATCGCTCCGCCGCCGAGGAACGGAGGCATCGCGTCGAGCAGTTGTTGCTTGCCATGCAAGACGCCGATCCCTGTTGGCCCACAGACCTTGTGTCCACTGAAGGTCACGAAATCGGCGTTCCATCGATTCACATCGACCTTCGCGTGCGGGACCGCTTGGGCCGCATCGACCAGCGTCACCGCTCCGGCATCGCGGGCTTTGGCGACCAATTCGGCGACAGGATTGATCGTCCCCAACACGTTGCTGGCGGCGGTTACGGCGACCAACTTCGGTTGCAGGTCGGCCAGCCGCCTGTCGAACGATTCGATGCACAGCCGGCCGTCTTCGGTCAGCGGAGCGAATTCGACGCGGCAACCGGTCCGCTGGGCAAGCTGTTGCCAGGGGACGATGTTGGCGTGATGTTCCATCATCGTCGTTAGGATCACATCGCCCGATTTGATGTTTGCATCGCCCCAGCTGCGAGCGACGAGATTGATCGCGGCGGTTGTGCCAGGTGTGAAGATCAGTTCGCACTCGTTTACAACCGATAGGAACCGGGCGACTCGCAGCCGAGCGTCTTCGTATTGCTGCGTCGATTCTTCGCTGAGCGTATGGATGCCGCGATGGACGTTTGCATAATAGCCCTCGTAACAGGCATCCATCGCATCGATGACCGCTTGCGGCCGCTGGGTGCTGGCGGCGTTGTCGAGATAGACCAACGGCACGCCCTCGCGCAGCTGGCGCGAGAGGATAGGAAAGTCTTGGCGATAGGCCGCAGCATCGATCGCCAGCGGAGAGCGTTCTGTCGTATTCAATTTGGTTCCAATGATGGTTGTCAGTTTTCCTCGCCGAGATGTGGGCCGCCAAAGGTCGGTCCGTCGCCGAATTCATCCAGCGGCGATTGCAGCGCCAATTGCAGCACCCGCCAGGCCAACAGGCCACACTTTTGTTGGCTGACCGCGATCGAAGGACCTAACAGTTCCAACATCGCCCGGGTGTCGAAGTCGCGGATCGCGTCGGGCGTCATCGCTTCGATCGTCTCCATCAACATCGATGCAGCGGCTTGGCTGACCACACACCCGTCGCCGTCGAACCACGCCTCTTCGATCTGGCCATCGCTGGGGCTGATTCTCAGTTGCACCTGCATCGTGTCGCCGCACAACGAATTTTCTCCCTCGGCCACGTGCGTCGCCGCTTCGCAATCGCCACGGTGGTAGGGATCCTCAAAATGATCGATCAACGTCTGATCGATCGCTCCATAAGAATTCGACATGGTGGCGGCTGTAGAGGTTCGGTTAGGCGAGTGATCCGCGGGGTCAAAGGGCGGTCGGCGAGAGATCGTTCCCACCACTGTCAGTTTATTGACTGGGGCGGGCAGACGATAGGAGCCGACCGGCTGAGCCTGCTCGACGGCCTGCTTTCATTATAGGAGAGAGGCTAGGATCGGCGTCGCCCCTGCTGAAGTTCCGCCGGCAGTCGAGTGGCTCTTCCATCGGAGCGAACGCATGCGATCACCGATTCGGCGAATACCAGCAACTGGTCGTCACGGAAGATCTCGTACCGATGGCGGATCCTCGCACCGTGAGCTTCCAAGACCGTTGTCGTCAGCGTCAGCTCGTCGTCGAATTCCGCCATCTGGTGGTATTTGACGTTCATCTCGGCGACGACCAGCATCCGCCCGTCGGCTTCGAACTGTTTGTAGCTGGAGCCCAAACTGCGGAGCAATTCGACGCGGCCACGCTCGAAATAATTGAGATAGTTGGCGTGATGAACGCGTCCCTGGCCATCGGTTTCGTGATAGTTGACGCGGATCGTGAGCGTGTGTTGTTGTGACATGTTGAGCGTTTGTGATGGAGGCGGTGGGCCGGCCCAAGGGATCGCTTGGACCGGCAGTCTTATGAAAAGCGAAAAGATCAAACGCTGGGGGTGAAGTCGTCTTCGGCGGTCAGTCGAGCTGCGAAGTTGGCCAACAGTTCGGCCGCGCTGTCGAGGTCGTTCATCGAAACCGTTTCGACGGCGCTGTGCATGTAGCGGTTAGGAATCGCGACCAAGCCGGTCGCCACGCCACCGCTGCTGATCTGCAACGCGTTGGCATCGTTGGGCGTCGCTCGCCCCGCCGCAGCCATCTGATACGGGATCCGCAGTTCGTCGGCGATCTGCACCAACCGCTGCACGACTTTCGGATTCATGTTGGGGCCGCGGAAAATTACCGGTCCGCCACCAAGCTTGATGTCTCCCTGCTGGGTCTTGTCGATCGTGGGGCAATCGGTCGCGTGAGTGACGTCGACGGCGATCCCGACGTGCGGCTTGATGCTAGCGGCGGCTGTCGTGGCACCACGCAAACCGATCTCTTCTTGAACGGTCGAGACACTGTAGATGCCGCAGGTGGGAGCCATTCCAGCGGCGCGGCGGAGCGCTTCGATGACGACCCACATGCCGGTCTTATTGTCCATTCCGGGACCCGAGATCAAGCCTTCCTGCAGTTGAGTCATTTCCAGTTTGAGCGTGACCGGATCGCCGATGCGAACCAATTCCGACGCCGATTGTTGGTCCTTGGCACCGATATCGATCCACAGCTCGTTCAGATTCACAACCTTCTTCCGCTCGGCATCGTTCAGCAGATGGATCGGTTTCCGGGCGATCGATCCGGGGATCGGGCCGGTTTTCGTCCAGACGATCATCCGCTGGCCGATCAATTGTTGCGGATCCCAGCCGCCAATCGTCTGGGCGTACAGAAAACCTAACTCATCAATATACGTGACAAGCATCCCGATCTGGTCGCAGTGCCCGGCAAACATCAGTCGCGTGTCGGCGTCGGGGTTGACGATCGCCATCACGTTGCCGTGGACGTCGGTGCGCACTTCATCGGCAGCGGGCTGAATGTATTCGCGGACCAGGGCTTGGATCCGTTCTTCGTAACCCGAGGGGCTGGGGGTCTCGATGGCGGATTTCAGAAAAGCGTCGGCAGCGGGATTGAGTTGGTCGAGGCGGGACAATGGAACATCCTTTTCAATCATTGGTGCGGTTTGATGATCCCCCGATTATCGCGGCTCCTGCAGACTTGGAAAGCCGTCGATGCCCCGAACCAGCTCTTTCAGGTTCCGCGGGTTCTGGCCGAGATCCCCTTTGCCCAGCCGCGATTGGCTCTCGGCATCCAGCTGCGCCCCGCCGTCGACCGGCGAAATGCGGACCTGAATGTCATCGACGTAGCGGAACAGCGAGGTCGTGCGCGTCAGGTGCAGTTCGGTTCCGTCGGGGCCGCCACGCTGTCGTTCCACTTGCCAGTGGGGTGTCGTTTCTACAAACGACAGAACGCGGGCGGCCAGCTGGCCCACCGATTCGGCTGCCAAAACCGGCCGCAATAGCGGATCGTCCGCCGCCGGATCGAGCTGTGCGTGATTCGTCGTGAAATCGCGGCTCCAGTCGTCGACTTGCCAAAAGACCCACCCGGTGACCAGCAGGACAATCGCTCCGATCGCAATTCCCATCCTCTTCCTCATGATGTTTCGGTTCACGATCGCGTCGTTTGCTTTGCAGGGCGAGTGGCCGAGTCGCCACTGCAGCGTCCCAATCCAGTGCGACTCATAATTCCCTGTCGCGCCTGATTTGTCAATTCAGTCGAGCGTGGAGGCAAGGCAAATCACGGCTTCAATTTGAGGTATCCGCTGGCACGCGCTACCCCGGAGACTGCACCCGCTGATTGGTTTGCGTCCCTAGTGCGAAAGCCTTAGTCCTGGGAGGCATTGGAGTTACCACACTTCAAAGTCCACACAGGCCAAGGCTTCGCTGTGGCAAAGAGTAGACGCCCCCCGCTCTGAAACGCCTCCGTCGCCAAGCCGTAGAAGTCGATTTTGATGGCGGTGCTTGGACTTCCGATGGCGGCTTGTTACTTCTGCGTGAGGCCGACCAGCGGCTGGATTTGATTCGTCGAATCGACCAGGCGATCCCAGATCCTCGAGATCCCGTCTACACGGTCCATCCGCAAACTGAAAACCTCACCAGTCGCATCATCGGGATCGCCGCTGGCTACGAAGATGCCAACGATCACGACCGCCTAAGGCATGATCCGGCTGTGCCGCAGCGACTGGCCTTCCCCAATCGCACCGGCCAGCATCGTTCCCAGCGACAGCAGTCTGACCAGGGAAAGAAGGACCCTACGTGCTCACGCAAACCCGACCGATCAAAAGAGCAACTCTTCTGCTCGCTCGCCCATAGCCAATCAAAAAGACTTATTTAGCGATGGGTGGATGCAATATCCGGCCTAGCACGTGCCGGCTGGTGCCTCAAATTCTGGTTCGCCCAGTTCGCTTAGGCTGGTGCGATCGTGTGCAGCTTCGGCTCGTAGCCATCTTCGACGACTTGGCCTTCGATCGTCTTGATCACTGGCAGCGGATGGGCTTCGACCCACGCGGCCCAATCGGCTTCGATCTTCTTCTGTTGTTCCTCTTCCAGCGACGAATAGGCGACGCGGCCACGGCACTTGGGAAAACTGGAACAGGAGAGCCACAGCCCACGTTTGCTGTCGCGGATGTACAGCGGATGCTCTTCGCATTTGGGGCACGTCAATTCGCTGACCATCGGTTCGGTCTTCGGCAGGACGACGGTTCCCTTCTTCGGATCCAGCTTCAAGATGAACTTCACCTCGGGGTAGTTTTGGCTAGCCAGGAAGGGCCCAAAACGACCGGTCCGTTTGATCAACGGCGTGCCATCTTCGGGGCACAACACGTCGGTCTCCTCGGGCAGCATCGGGTTGCCTTCGCTGTCGATCGGCGCGGCGTAATCGCATCGCTCGGGCATCTCGTCGGAGATCTTTTGGAACTTCGCCTTGTCGTCTTTGGTCAACTTCATCCAACCCAACTTGGCCGACGTTTCCTTGTGCAGCAATTGTGGCCGCGCTTTTCCGCGGGCCTTCTGCAACAGATAGGTTCCGTCGTGCCCTTCGGCTTGCACTTCGACCGGTTCGACCATGAACTTGGTGCAGCCGAGGAAGCGTCCGTTGCGGCCAAATCGGTAGCAGGTTGGGGCGCCGCATTTGGGGCACTTCAGATGATCCGGTGCCGGTTCGAACTCCGCCTTCGCGTGGCTGGTGTTCTCCATCGCCTGTTCCAAGGCGTCTTTGAACGGATCGTAGAAGCGGTGCAGCAATTTCTGCCACTCTTCCTGGCCAGTTTCGATCTCGTCGAGTCCGGCTTCCATCCGCCGCGTGTAACCGACATCCATGATCTCGGGGAACGCTTCGACAAGCTTGTCGGTGACGACTTTGCCGATATCGGTCGCCTTCAGACGGCGATCGCGTTGGGCGACAGGTTCGACGTATTTGCGGTCCTGAATCGTGCTGATGATCGCCGCGTAAGTCGACGGCCGGCCGATCCCTTCTTCCTCGAGCCGCTTCTGCAAGCTGGCTTCGGTGAAGCGTGGCGGTGGGCTGGTGAACTTCTGTTGTGGATCGATTTCCATCGGCCCCAGTTGTTCCCCTTCGTTCAACTTTGGCAACACAATGTCGTCGCTGGTTGGAACGCCCGACGCGCGGTAGAAGCCGTCGAAGACAAGCGTTCGGCCGCTCGCCTTAAGAGTCGCATCGACGCCGGTTGGCTGGATCTCGATCGATGTCGAATCCCATTGAGCTGGCAACATCTGGCACGAGATGAACCGTTCCCAAATCAGTTTGTACAGTTTGTACTGCTCGTCGCTGACGTGCGATTTGACGATCGCGGGAGTCAACGTGGCGTCGGTCGGCCGGATCGCTTCGTGAGCTTCCTGCGCGTCTTTGTTCGACGATTTGTAGAAGTTCGGTTTTTCGGGCAGGTAGTCCTTGCCGTAGTTCTGCTCGATGAACGTCCGCGACATGTCGAGCGCTTCGCCCGACAAGTGAGTCGAATCGGTACGCATGTAGGTGATCAGACCGGTCTGACCGCGAGTCCCCTTCAGATCGATACCTTCATACAGCTGTTGCGCCGTCCGCATCGTTCGCTGCAGTTGGAAACCGAGCCGGTTGGCCGCAGCCTGCTGCATCGTCGAAGTGATAAACGGCGGCGAGGGGCGGCTGGTCGTTCGCCGCGTTTCGATCGACGTGATCTTGTATTCGGGGGCATCGCCGACTTGGCCGACAAAAGTGACGCGGTTCTTCGCCGGGCCCTTGCCTTTGGGATCTTCGGTTTCGATCGCTTCGTCGAGCGAGAAACCAAGCTGTTGGGCTGCATCGAGTGCGACGGCGCGGTCGCTTGGTTCAAACTTGGAGCCGCCGAAACGGACCAGTTCGGCGCGGAGACACTTCTGTTGGCTGAGCCATTCGTTTTGCTGCTTCAGCGTTCGCTCTTCCTCGCCGCTCCAGCTGCTCCATTTGCCAGCGATCTCCCCGGTTTTCGCCAGGTCGGTGGCAAACAGCGCGTTGATCTTCCAGAACTCGTCGGGAATGAAGGCTTCGATCTCCCGTTCGCGTTCGACGACCAAACGGACGGCGACCGATTGGACGCGGCCGGCGCTCAGCCCGCCCGCGACCTTCCGCCACAGCAGCGGCGAGACTTGGTAGCCGACGATCCGATCGACGATCCGGCGGGCTTGTTGCGCATTGACGACGTTGGTCGCGATCGTTCGCGGGTTCTGGAACGCTCGGGCGATATCGCCCTTGGTGATCGCGTTGAAGACAACGCGTTTAGCTTGCGCGGTGGGGACGCCTAACGCTTCGGCAAGATGCCAAGCGATCGCCTCTCCCTCGCGGTCGAGGTCGGTCGCGAACCAGACGTCTTGGGCCTGTTTGGCAGCTTTTTGCAGATTGGTGACCGTCGGCTTCTTATCGGGCATCACCTCGTAGGTCGGCGAGAAGTTGTTCTGCAGATCGACCCCTGGAACGGGATGGTCCTTCCGCTTGGCTCCCTTGGGAGCACTCTTGGGCAGATCGCGGACATGGCCCACCGAGGCCATCACGAAATAATCGTTGCCCAAGTATTTATTGATCGTCTTCGCCTTGGTCGGCGATTCGACAATCACCAGGTGTTTCCCGGTGACCTCTTTCGGATCAAATGCGTATTTCTTAGCGGAGCGTTTAGCCATGCGGTTTCGTCACATCTCGACGGGGGCGGAGTTTACGAACGGTCTACGTTATATATGACCCAACCTAAGCGACAGGCAGCAATAATGTCTGCGATCGGAAGATTGATGGCATAAGACCCTCGGCAAAATCCTTAATATGCCAACCTTGTGCTTGTCAAGTACGCCGACAGTTTCTTTATAGGAACTCTTGACCGCCGATTGTTTGCCCAGAACTCGCATTCCCCCTGAACAGGCAGCTGGCGGAATTGGGCCCTACCTTCGGCGAGTGGATAGCCGCCGGCACGCGGCAGACGGGGATCTAGGAATTCAGATGGATCTTGCAGCTGCCCGAATCGCAGTTTTTTCCTGCCAGGCGATAGCGACGCTTAGCGACTTGCTTGTACATCCATCGCCACAGCCCCGCCGATCCGGGCAGGTGCAGCACCGGCATGATCGGCCAAAGTAGGGGCAACCGTCGGCTGAGATAACGGACCGCGTCGCTGCCGCCATGCCGTTTCCCCTGACTGTCGACAACAAACATCTCCTGCATCAGGTCGTCGTGCGACAGATCGGGATAGCGCTCGGCAACTCGTTCGTCGTGCAGGGAGATGAACGCCAAGCGGTTTCGCCGATCCAGCCAGTTCAACCGCTCCACCCCGCCGCGGCAAAAATTGCAGTGGCCATCGAAGATGACGACATCGGCATCGGGTCGCGAATCGGGATCGGCGAGATCGGGCGACTTAAACACAGGAAAAACTCAGTAAAAACGAGGGCGTGACGGCATTCAAACCGCAAATTCGAGGCTGCTTGTAACATACCATACGCCGGTTATTCACAGCCCGGTTGTGCAGGGGGCTCCCTTGCGGTCATAAAGGTACGAGATTCATGCCTTTATTTTATGTGAAACAACTCTGATGGCGACTGTGGACGCAACCAACACGAAGGAATTGGACAAATCGAACGCGCGGGTGCGGGAGATGTTTCGCCAGATTGCGCCCCGCTACGATCTGATGAACCATCTGCTGTCGTTGAACATCGACAAGCGTTGGCGCAACCAGACGGTGAGCCGGCTGCGGATCGAAGGAAATACGCCGATTTTGGATGTCTGCACCGGAACGGGAGACCTGGCGTTGGCGATCAGCCGCCGCGCCGGATCGGACACGCCCGTCGTCGGTTCCGATTTCTGCCACGCGATGCTGGCGATTGGCGATCAGAAACGCCAACAACAGCCCGAGGCAAACGTCAATTTTTTGGAAGCCGACGCGCAGCATCTCCCCTTCGACGACAACCAGTTCCAAGTTGTCACGGTCGCTTTCGGGTTGCGGAATGTCGCCGATACGGATCGCGGTCTGCAGGAGATGGTTCGTGTTTGCCGTCCGGGAGGACAAGTTGTTGTGCTGGAGTTCTCGCAGCCAACCGCGCCGGGACTGAAACAGGCCTATCAGTTTTATTTCAAACATGCGTTGCCGCGGATCGGCCAGATGCTGGCTCGCAACGATAAGAGTGCCTACCAATACCTGCCCGAATCGGTCGGCAGCTTCCCCTGTGGCCAAGCGTTGGCTGATCGGATGAAGCAAAACGGGCTGCACGATGTGAAGTTCACTCCGCTGACGTTTGGCGTTGCCACGATCTACGAGGGGATCAAATGACGCGTCCCTTGGTGGTTGCGATTACCGGTGGCAGCGGAGCGGTCTACGCGGTTCGGTTGCTGCAAGTATTGCTGGCCGGCGGACGCGAGGTCTTTCTGATGCTCAGCCGCAGCGGTGCCGATGTGATCCGGCAAGAATTGAACCTTGAATTAAATCTCTCGGCCGCCGGCTTCGATGCCGAGCCGTTGGTGACGTATCGATCGCCGTGGAGCGAATCGGTTCCCGAGTTGCCCGACGACTGGCGCGAGCGTTTGACGTACGCCGCGATCGACGATTATTTTTCGCCCATCGCCAGCGGGTCGTTCTTAACCGACGGGATGGTCGTTTGTCCTTGCAGTGGCAGCACGTTGAGCAGCATCGCTCGGGCGGCGAGCAGTAATCTGGTCCATCGCGCGGCCGAGGTGCATCTGAAAGAACGCCGATCGTTGGTCCTTGTGACGCGAGAGACTCCGCTGTCGGTGATCGCACTGGAGAACATGACGCTGGCCGCAAAAGCGGGGGCGACGCTGTTGCCCGCAATGCCGGGTTGGTACCACGGCGTGCGTGGCCTGGACGATCTCGTCGACTTTATCGTCGCCCGGATCCTGGACCAATTGGGAGTCGAAAACCACTTGATGCAACGTTGGGGTGAAGCATGAGCGACACCATGGTGCAGCCGAGCAAGCTGCGCATGATGCTGGAGATGATTCGCTTCAGCCACACGATCTTCGCGCTGCCGTTCGCCGCTTTGGCGACGGTGATGGCGATCAAGTTGCCGCTGCCGGATGGGACCGCCGCACGCGTCCGCCCACTCGATTTGGTCGCGATCTTGATCTGCATGGTCGCCGCCCGCAGCGTTGCGATGGCATTCAACCGCTTGGCTGATCAAGCGATCGATGCGGGGAACCCGCGAACCGCCGGGCGGCATCTGCCGGCGGGCCTGCTGGGCCGGCATGAGGTGACGATTTTTGCGATCCTCTGCGCCGTCGGCTTCCTTGTCGGCTGTGCATTATTCCTGCCCAATTGGCTGCCGCTGGCGGCGTCGATTCCGGTGCTGATGTTCCTGTGCGGCTACAGCTTGGCAAAACGATTTACAGCTGCGGCCCATCTGTGGCTGGGCGTAGCGCTCAGCCTGGCGCCGATCTGCGTTTGGGCGGCACTCCGCGGTTCGGCGGTCCTGGCCGATCCGAGCGACCTGCTGCCGGCAGTGATTCTGGCCGCCGCGGTAGCGCTGTGGGTGACGGGGTTCGACATTATTTATGCCTGCCAAGATGAAGCCTTTGATCGCAGCGAGGGGCTGCAGAGCGTGCCCGCTCGATTTGGTGCCAAGGGAGCGTTTCGGATCGCCGCCGCTTGCCATGCCGGTATGGTTTTGGTGTTGTTGGTGCTGCCAAGCGTCGCGCCCGCGCTAGGGCTTGGCTGGATCTATTACGCCGCGATCGGAAGCATCGCCGCGCTGCTGATTTACGAACACTGTTTGGTCCGTCCCGACGACCTGGACCGAATCAACCAAGCCTTCTTCCAAGTCAACTCGATCGTCAGCGTAGGCCTATTAGTCGCCGCGGGGATCGATTGCTGGATGGGATGAGGGAAGGAAGAGGGCCGAAGGATTGGCCTTACCGTGGGACATGAACTGGCGGGCGAACCGCGTTTGCTTCAGGTTCACGCAATTGCGAAGTCGAAGTACAATCCTCGCTGGCCTGTGATTGCCGTCGATGGAATCGGTGCTCAACACGAACGAGCCGCCATCGCACGGTCGCAAGTCAATAACATTCAAAGTTAACCCCAACACAAATCAGATGATTGCAACGGAAATCAACGCCCGGCTTCGAACGATCCGCGACAAGGTTGAATCGCAAGAGCGATTGACGATGGATGATGGATTGTTCTTGTATCAACCCGACGTGCCACTGCATGAAGTCGGCGAATTGGCCGATCTGGTTCGCCAGCGGATGAACGGGAACGTTGCGTATTACAACATCAACACGCATCTGAATCCGACCAATGTCTGCGTCTACCGCTGCCGTTTCTGTGCCTTCCGCGCCGATCTCCGCGATCCCAAAGGCTACGCGATGGATGATGAACAAGTCATCGCTCGCGGGCAGGAAGCTACCGACAACGGCTGCACCGAAATGCACATCGTCGGCGGGCTGCACCACCAGCGTCCCTACGAATGGTATCGCGGCGTGTTGTCGACGTTGTCAGAGAATTTCCCCAAGTTGCACCTGAAAGCTTGGACGCCCGTCGAAATCAATTGGTTTGAGTTTCAGACGAAGAACTCGACCGAATGGGTTATGAACGACATGCGCGAAGCGGGGCTGGGCAGCTTGCCCGGCGGCGGCGCCGAGATTTTCCACCCCGAGGTTCGCGATGAAATCTGCGAACACAAAGCGAACACGCACGCTTGGTTCCACACCCACCGGACCGCTCATCAACTGGGCATTCGATCGAACTGCACGATGTTGTATGGACACATCGAAAAAGCGTATCACCGTGTCGACCATCTGTTGCGACTGCGGGAACTGCAGGATGAAACCGGTGGATTCCAGGTCTTCATCCCGCTGGCCTTCCACCCAGAAAACACCAAGCTGAGCCATTTGAAGAAGCCTTCGGCATTGGACGATCTGCGGAACGTTGCTGTCAGCCGATTGCTGTTGGACAACATCCAGCACATCAAGGCGTACTGGATCATGTTGGGAATCGGGACCGCTCAAACCGCTCTCTCCTACGGCGCCGACGACATCGACGGCACCGTACGACATGAGTTGATTTATCACGATGCGGGCGCAACCACTCCCGAATTCCTGAGCGTCGACCGAATCCGAGAACTGATCATCGAAGCGGGCCGCGTGCCGGTGGAACGCAACACGATCTATCAAGAAGTGATCCGCGACCCAAACGATTTCTCGAACTGGTCGATCGGCGAAACGCTACCCGTGTCGTAGACGATCGCAATTGCTTGGCATAGTAGAAGACGCCCGCGAACCGCCGTCGTTGCGCGGCGTTGAAGAGATTCAACGAGCGCGGTTTTCTTCGATTGCCTTGGTCAATTCGGCGACGATCCGCATGAGTTCGTCGATTGGTAGCTTGGACAATGCGTCGCGCTGCGATGTCTCGCGGCCTAGAACGGCTTGGAATGCTTGGATTTTCCCAATCAGCTCACCTTGTTCCCGACCACGTTCGATTCCTTTCTCAATTCCTTGTTCGATCCCTTCTTGGAGCCATTGTTCGGCAATCGTTGGCATCAGTGAGGTTCCTTGTTGCTGAAGGGTTTTAGCGACCACTGCGCTTAGGTCTTCCCGGGTGACTCGGTCGGTTCCGTTGATCAAGTACCGCAAGACAACTTCCAAGCTCTCCAACGCTGTCGCTGGCGGTAGCAGTTGCCGGTACAAGCTGAAGATTTCCGGGAGTTGTTCGGGAAGTTCGTCCCGCTTGATATATTTTAACAGCGTCATCGTCGCGAGGAAGATCGATTTCCCTCGCAATTCTTCATCACTGCACTGGCTCAGATCGATCAGTGGCAGCGAAAACTGGGGAATGTATGGTTTCAGCGGTTCGGGAACATCAATCAATTCCTGAATCGATCGGGCGACTCGCCACGGTCGCGGTCCGTGGTACAAGATGATCGGGATCACGCAGCAGAGCGGCTGGCCATTGCGATGCCGTTCCTGACAGATCTCGACCATGTATCGCAACACCTGAAAGGGTGTCATTTCATCGGGGGCGGATTTGTGTTCAAACAGCAGCACGACCATCGCCTCCCCCGCATCGTGAGCCAGGTGGACGTTGAAGACGAGATCGGACAAGTCCTCGCGGAGCGTCTTGTTTACAAACGATTGCTTCGCCGGCTGGATCGACGCCAAGTCGAGTTGATCGACCACCGCAGCGGGCAACTGCCAGGCCACGAGCTCACGTACATGATCGATCTCCGCCAAGAAGTGGCGGATGAACCGATCGTGTGGATTCTGTAACGATTCGTCCCCGCCCATGAGAACCCTTGCTACATAAGCTGAATTTATCAACTAACATATTCATGCAGTGTAACCAAAGATTGCTGCGTTGACGCGACGAAAGATGAACGTAATGTACAGTTCGAGGCTGGAGGCCCGCTGCAGTGGGAGAGGCTAACCGCGCGTCAGGCTGCCTGGCGAGAAGAGCTAGACAAGGCGGGTGGCAAGAGTTGTTCGACAGCAGCGATCGTACGATCGATCGCTCCCTGCCCACCGACCACCAGAACTTGAGCGCGCCGACCCTGCTGGCGACGCGCGGCGGGGTCTTCGACGCAATTGACGACAAACTGCTCCAACGCAGTGCGATCGCGGACGACGGTCGCAGCGTCGGCTGCGAGCAATTGAGCGACGATGTCGCGAAAGTTCTTCGTGTTGGGGCCAAAGGAAACCGCAGCTCCAAAGCCGGCCGGTTCGAGCATGTTCTGGCCGCCGCGCGAGCCCATGCTGCCGCCGACAAAGGCGATGTCGGAAAGGCCCCACCAACATCCCAGTTCACCGACGGTGTCGACCAATAATACTGTATCGCCGGGCCACGATTCAGCCGGGGTCTGTAATTCGCTGCGGCGACGCAACTTGAGTCCCGCGCCCACCACTTGATCGGCAACAGCCTTGAAACGTTCGGGATGCCGTGGCACAAGGACCAACCGCAGTTGAGGGAATCGATCAGCCAAACGACGATAGATGTCCAGCGCGATCCGTTCCTCGGGAGCCTGGGTGCTGCCAGCGATCCAAACGATTTGCTCCTTGCAGGCGGCCGACAACTTCCGCAGAGCGACGACTTCGGGCGCATGCCGGTCGGTCCGCGCACCGTCAAATTTGATCGACCCAGTCACGCGGACGCGGCTGTGATCGACTCCCATTTGCAGGAAGCGACGTGCGTAGGTTTCGTCTTGAGCGAGGACCAGCGAGAGTCGCCGAAAGGTTGGCCGCAACAGAGAGGCAAAGCGGCGGTAGCCGCGGAAGCTGCGTTCGCTGAGCCGGGCGTTGATCACAACAACTTCCGCCCCCTTTTGCCTCGCGATCGCGATCAGGTTCGGCCAGAGTTCCAATTCGCTGAGAACCAGAACATCGGGGCGAATTCGCCGGAAGGCTCGCCGCACTGCCCAACTGAAGTCCAGCGGGCAATAGAAGACTGTGTGTTCGGGGAACCGTGTGCGGGCTAACTGCATGCCCGTCGCGGTAGTCGTGCTGATCACGATCTGCATGTCGGGACGCGATTGCTGCAGACGCTGGACGACATTGGAAAGCAGGTTGACTTCGCCAACGCTGACCGCGTGCAGCCAAGCGCACGGCTGGCTGCCATCGCGAACCGGGACACTTCCTAGCAATTTAGCCGACCAACCCGCCCGGTATTTGCCTGTTCGCAGCGATCGCCAAACGAGAATCGGCGAGATGGCAACGGCAGCCAACAGGTAGGCGATGTTTAAAAGGTAAGTCATCTCAGCATCCTTGCGAGGTTCCGCCATGCGTCAGAGGGATCAAAAACGCTTCCTGCGTTCCCAAAGACGCTACGATTCAACCACGGAATGCTGCGGTAACGCAATAGCCAACTTAGGCGTACGTACCATGTCGCTTGCAGCATGCCTTATATTTTTTGCCGCTGCCGCAGGGGCACTTATCGTTCGGGCGGATCTTTTCGCCACGGTTGCGAACCGGTTCGATCTTGGCGTCGCCATCTTGGCTGGCGCTGGCCGCTTCGTTTGCATCGTCGGCTCCCGATTCGATCCCGCTGGGCGTATCGTCGTGGCGTTCCTGAGCCCCCATGAATGTGCTGCGAACAAAATCTTCGTTTAGGCTCTCCATGCGGAAGATCAGATCGGTGGTTCGTTCGCCAATCGAGGTCCACATGGTTTCAAACAATCGCATGCCTTCGCGTTTGTATTCGACCTTGGGGTCCATTTGAGCGTAGCTTTTCAGCGACACACTGCTGCGCAGGTGATCCATCGCCAGCAGATGGTCCTTCCAAGCGGTGTCGACAATGTTCAGCAACACCTGGCGTTCCATCCGTCGCATTTCGGGATGATAGCGTTCGTCGACGGCCCCATCGACGGTCCGCAACATCGTTGCGCGATCCATCCGCGCTAGTTCGTCTTTTGGTAGTCGTACGCCAAGATCTTCGTGCAACCACTGGGTCAACGCGTCGAGCGAATCGTCGCTGCCGGCAGCGATCGTCGCCGTCGTCCCCTCATCGGCCCCAGCAAACAAGGCCTCGACTCGCTTGCAAGAGTCGGAATGCAACGATCCGGCCTGATCGTTCGATTTGCTACTGATATCGACCAGCAATTGCTTCAGTTCGTCGCGTTGAAGACTTCGCAGGTCTTCGACCGAAACTTGAATACCGAAGCGATCCTGGGCCCACAGGGCAAGTCCCTCGCGGTCGATGCGGGTTTGGCCACCGGAGGTTTCGCAGAACCGCGAAAGGCCCGCCAGAATCGGATATTCCGCCTCTTTGACCGAATAGGCACCTTGAGCGCGTTGAACCAAGAGAGCTTTGATATCCTTGGTTTCCAGATCGCGCATCTCATCGACGGTGACTTCGATACCAAATTTGTCGCGAACCCAATTAGCGATCGTTTGAAGGCCAAAGTCGGCGGCCAGGAACATTTCACCCGGCGACAAATCCACTCTGGAGATCGTTTTGCAAGCCGCCTGCGTCAACTCCTCTTCGAGATCGCGACGTTCGAGCTGCTTCAGATCCTTGTCCCGGTAATTGGTACTGTATTTCGTGTTGCACCAATTGACCAGCGCGTTCCAGTTCCAATCGGCTTCATCCTCTTCATAGGGCAGGTTCTCTTCGACCGCTTCCAACACCATCGCTTCGGCCGCTCGTTCAGCCTGTTCCTTGGCATATTGTTCGGCCGCCTGGTAGTCCATGTTGCGGAAATCCTTGGGTTCCAATTGGCACCCCAACTGGCTGCCGCTCCACGCCGCAAACGACTCGGCCCCATAGTGCTCCGACGCTAGGATGTCGACGTAATGATCGACCTGTCCTTTGATCTGTCGGAGGATCAATTCGCTGCAGCTGACGCCATCGAGGATCTGTTGGCGGTAGGTGTAGACTCGCTTACGCTGCTCGTCCATCACTTCGTCGTATTCGAGCAGGCTCTTGCGAATTTCAAAGTTACGTTCTTCGACCTTCTTCTGTGCCGAAGCAATCCGACGAGAAACCATCGCACTTTCGATCGCTTCGCCTTCGGTCATTCCCAGCTTGACCATCACGCTCTTGACCCAATCGCCAGCGAAGATCCGCATCAGATCGTCTTCCAGCGACAGAAAGAAACGACTGGATCCAAAATCGCCTTGGCGACCGCAACGGCCACGCAACTGGAGATCGATCCGACGCGATTCGTGTCGCTCGGTACCGATTACCATCAGCCCGCCACGCGTCCGCACCTCTTCGGCCGCTTCCTTCATCTTTTCGCGTTCTTGGATGTCGCGAACCAAGGTATTCCATTCCTCTTTGGGAACTTCCAACCGTGTCGGATATTTGTCTTGCAGCTGAGCCCAGGCCATTGTTTCGGGATTGCCACCGAGGATGATGTCGGTACCACGCCCCGCCATATTGGTCGCGATCGTGACCGCCCCCAGACGTCCCGCCTGAGCAACGATCTCCGCTTCCCGCTTGTGTTGCTTGGCATTCAAGACTTCATGCTTGATGCCTCGGCGTTCGAGCAATTGGCCCAACCGCTCGCTTTTTTCGATCGACACAGTACCGACCAGCACCGGGCGCCCGGAGCGTTCGACGGTTGCGAGCTTGTCGCGTGGAATGCGTTGTTTGTTCTTTTCGCCTTTGGGGATGATCGTAATCGCGTCATCCTCATCGGCCTGGATCGCTCCCCATATCTCGGAGCCATCGGTAAGTTCCAAGATATCCCATTTGGCGGCCCGTTCGATTTCGTGTGCGACCGCTTCGTATTTCTCGCGTTCGGACATGTAGATCACGTCGGGATTCTCGATCCGCTTAAGCACTCGGTTGGTCGGGATCTCGATCACATCCAAGTTGTAGATCTTCATAAACTCGTTGGCTTCGGTCATCGCCGTACCGGTCATGCCCGAGAGCTTGTTGTACAGCTTGAAGAAGTTTTGCAGCGTGATGGTCGCCATCGTCTGCGTCTCTTCTTTGATCCGGACGCCCTCCTTGGCTTCGACCGATTGATGCAAACCGTCGGACCACTGGCGGCCTTCCATCAGACGCCCCGTGAATTCGTCGACGATCACGATCTGGCCCTCTTTGACGACGTAGTTGACGTCGCGTTTATAGAGGTGCAGCGCCTTGAGCGAATTGTCGATCAAGTGTGGCCATTCCATGTTGCCCGCGGTGTAAAAGCTCTCCACGCCGGCCAATTTTTCCGCTTCGCGAACCCCTTCGTCGCTGAGCGTGACGGAATGGTCCTTTTCATTGACCGTGAAGTGCAATTCCTTCTGCAATTGCTTGGCGATCCGATTCGCTTCGGCGTATTTCTGCGGATCGGTATGCGCGGGACCGGAGATGATCAACGGCGTTCGCGCTTCGTCGATCAAGATATTGTCGACCTCATCGATGATCGCATAGTTCAGCGGGCCTTGGCTCTGCTGCATCTCTTTCGGGAAGCGATCGTCGCCGCGAGCCGCCGGACGCATGTTGTCGCGGAGATAATCGAAGCCAAATTCGTTGTTCGTACCGTAGGTGATATCACACGCGTAAGCCGCCTGCCGGGCGCTGGTGCTCATCCCCCCTTGGATCGTTCCGATCGTCAACCCCAAGCCCATGTACAGCGGAGCCATCCACTCCATATCGCGGCGAGCGAGGTAATCGTTGACCGTGATCACGTGCACCCCTTTGCCCTCCAAGGCGTTGAGGTAACAAGGGAGCGTTGCGACCAGCGTTTTGCCTTCACCGGTGACCATTTCGGCGATCGCCCCCGAATGCAACACCATGCCGCCGATCAACTGGACATCGTAATGTCGCATGTTCAACCAACGCTTGCCCCCTTCGCGGCAGACCGCAAACGCTTCTTCAAGGATGTCGTCCAACGTTTCCCCGGCGCGCAAGCGATTGCGGAACAACTGAGTCTGTTCGCGCAGCTCGTCGTCGCTCATCACCTGGTATTTCGGCTCCAACGCATTAATTTGTTCGATTCGAGCAGTCAGCTTTTTCAACTGACGGGCGTTGTGCGATCCGAATACCGCCGTCGCACTGCGCTCGATCATGCGCAGCAGGCCGCCGGAAATGACGCCGAGTAATTCCCAGATGCGTTCCAATATTGCCATCGTATTCCTAACCCAGTCGTGTCAATCATCCCTGTGCTGACCAATTCGCGGCCAGCGGTTGCAGGCGATTCCTCTCCGCTACTTCTTAATAGACAACACAATCCAAAGGAATCGCGGTACCTGTTCTCCGCAAGGAAGCGACTACAACTATTTATATTTGTTGTTTTATCAGTCTGCGTCCGCCCAACCGGCTTCTGCTGGCCACAAAAACACCCCCAACAGGGTGCTCTCTACCGAGCGAAACACTGGCGCAACGATACACGACACCGCTGCGACCCTCGTTGTTGGGGCAGCGTAAAGCGTAAATGTCGGCATATTCTAAAGTTACGGGCTTGAAGAATTTGGGTCAACCGCGATCGCTCACCACCCCAGACGAACAGCCCCCAATCGGGTAGAGTAATTACACCCTTTGCGGATCGGAAACGGACCAGCAAACGAAACCGTTTAAAAGAACGAACTCCACCCAAAGTCCACATTTATCGAAAACTACTCACACAACCCAGTTGACCCGCCATTTGCAAGCGGTAAACTCTGCGTGAACCCACCTTCCTTTAAAAAACTCCATGGAGAGACTTACGATGCGTTCAATTCTTGCTGTATGTGTTGTTGCGACTTTGATCTCGTTCAGCGCTACCGAAGCTGAAGCTGGCCTGTTCGGCCGCCTGAAGGCTAAGAAGTGCTGCCCACCAGCACCAGTTTGCTGCGAAGCAGCTCCTGTTTGCTGCCCAGCTCCAGCTCCTGTTTGCTGCGAACCAGCACCCGTTTGCTGCCCAGCTCCAGCTCCAGTTTGCTGCGAACCAGCACCCGTATGCTGCGAACCAGCTCCTTGCTGCGATCCTTGCAAGAAGCCAGGTCTGTTCGCACGTATCCGTGCCAAGATCGCTGCCAAGAAGTGCTGCGAACCAGTTTGCTGCGAACCAGCTCCTGTTTGCTGCAACTAGTTTTGATACAAGCGTCCAAAACGACGCTATTCGCCGCCGAGACGCATAGTTCTTGGACGAGCAATCAAAAAATGTAAATGGGCTGTCAATCGACAGCCCGTTTTTTTTGCGCCATAAGGGACGGGAACGGCCCCCCGAATCTTTCCCTCCAACTTCGCCCCCGCAGCCTTAAGGTTCCACGCCCCTTTGCCACCAGCGTTCGGGGTAGAATGCTGTCGAGTCACGATCCTATCCTCAAAAGAGACGACATGAATCGACACGAGAAGATCAACTACGTCGAGTTCCCGGCCCGCAATCTGGCGGCGACGAAAGCATTTTTCACCGCCGCGTTCGGCTGGTCCTTTACCGATTACGGCCCTGAATACACCGCCTTTTCAGGCCAGGGGCTCGACGGCGGTTTCTTTCAAGCGGATCTGGCTGCAGAAACAGTCAATGGGTCCGCCCTGATCGTACTGTTTAGCGATTCACTGGAGGCGACGCAGGCGAAGGTGGAACAGGCTGGCGGAACGGTGATCAAGCCGATCTTTCACTTTCCCGGGGGCCGAAGGTTCCAGTTCATCGAGCCAAGCGGAAACGAGTTGGCGGTTTGGTCGGACAAATAACCGACCGGCAGTGGCAACGCAGCTCCGCCCGCGTGCCGCTGTGACGCGGGCAGTGCCGCGTCACTACCACCACACGATTGGCACCACACCAAAGGGCTACGCATACAGCTTGGTGACCGCTTGGGCTTTGACCAATTCACGCGGCTGATTGAGGTGGTTGTAGACCATCGTTTCGGGATGGATTCCGAAACTGTGATAGATGTTGGCCAACAGTTCGCCGGGATGGACCGGATCTTCCAACGGTGCCGAGGCCGTCTTGTCACTCTTGCCGTGAACATAGCCGCGGCGAATCCCCGCCCCCGCGAGGACACAGGTGTAACAATAGGGCCAGTGATCGCGTCCGTCGGCGCTATTGTTATTACCGCTGGTGCTGACACCCCGCTGTGGACTGCGGCCGAATTCACCAACACCGACGACAAGCGTTTCGTCGAGCAGGCCGCGATCGTCGAGATCTTCGATCAGCGAAGAAAAACCGGCGTCGAACATCGGCGCCGATTGCTCCTTCATCCGTTTGGAGAGGCCGGTGTGCTGATCCCAAGAGTGGTTATCGCTGTTGGCGACCTTGGGCCAAATAACTTCCACCACGCGGGTTCCCGCTTCGACCAACCGACGTGCCAACAGACAGCTTTGGCCAAACGTATTCTGCCCGTAGCGTTCTCGCAGCGCCAGCGGTTCGGAAGCTAAATCGAAAGCCTCGCGAGCCCGTCCCGAAACGATCAACGAGAGAGCCCGATCGTAATATTCGTCCAATTCGTAAGACTCGACAGCCTTATTGATCGTTGGCATCTGCCGATTGATCAAGTCGCGCAACCGCGCCCGCCGCTGCAATCGGACGCTAAAGACTTCCGGCCGCAGCATCAGGTCGTCGATCTTGATCCGACTCATCTTCTCCATGTCCATGTCGTCGCCCGACGGATAGAGAGTATACGGATCGTACGATTTGCCGAGGAAACCGGCCGATCCCCCCTTGCCAACAACATTCGATTCCTGCAGAGGGCGGGGCAACATGACAAACGGCAACATCGGTTCGTCGACGGGGCGCAGACGGATCAAGTTCGACCCAAAGTTAGGAAAATCCTTAGGGCTGGGCGGTTCCAACTGCCCCGACGGGCTGACCTTATCGGTCGTGTAGCCGGTCATCATTTGGTAGATCGCAGCGGTGTGGTTGAACAGCCCGTTGGGCGTATAGCTCATCGAACGGATCATCGTGAACCGATCGTTCAATTGAGCCAGCCCAGGCAGATTTTCGGTGAACTTGACACCGGGAATCTTGGTGCTGATCGGTTTAAACACGCTCCGCACGTTGTCGGGCACATTCTCTTTGGGATCCCAGAGATCCAATTGGCTTGGCCCCCCCTGCAGATAAACCAGGATGATCGACTTGGCTTTCCCCCAGCCTGGGCCGCCACCGACGGGCGTCTCCGACGCTTTCGCCTGAAGATTCAGCATCGACCCCAACGACAGGCCTAGCATCCCCGAACCACCCACACGAAGCACATCGCGACGGGTCCGTTTGAGCGAGGAGTCGCACAAGTCTTTACCGGCAGCACCTTTGATCGACAGCATGATTCATCCTTATCTGTGGGGGCCAGGTGGAGGTTGATCGAACCGATTCGCGAATCGTTCCTGCGGAATACAGAAAGAAGATTCGATGGGTGGGAATGCGTGGACTATTGTAGCAGAAGCAAATCGGCGGAATGCAACTCGTTAAAATCTTTTGACGCGCCAACGACAACCATTACGTCGCCCCCCTCATCCGGCGATCGATCCAATGAAGTTGTTTGGCATCCGATTTGCTTTGACTATCCTAGCGACAAGCGGCTCGGGAATCGGAGCCGTATATCCCCTGCATCGCTACAACTGTTGCAACTTGCAACAACCGTTGTTGCGCCGAAATGCAACGCGACAGATTGGGACAAGTTGGCTTTTTTCTTGGAAGTATGGCAATGGTCAGAATAGAATCGAACGGGGCGTCAGCTAACGATGGCTCCCCTCCAGCTTGTCTTAACAGGTCCGTGGCGGCATCCGCGTATGGGAACGCCACGAAAAGAAACTTCGACCCCCACTCTCTTCTGCAAGGTCATCGGGAGACCCCGCGCATGGAAATCCTCTGCCCAACCCAACGAATCCCTCGCCAGCCCAGGTCGGCGCGACTGGGGATGTTGATGCTGGCAATCACGTTGACCAGCGGCATCGCTTGGGCTGAAAAGCCTGAATCGAACAGCCGTTTGGCCACCTATCAGACTCCCGCTGGCGACGGCTATTTTGCCATCAGCGTCACGCCGGAACTGAATCCGCAACAACTCGCGGCGGTCACGCAAGGCCCGCGAAGCGTGGTGATCGTTGCCGACACATCAGCCAGCCAAGCCGGATATTATCGCAACCAAACGCTCGACGCGGTGCGATCGATCCTAGCCGGACTCGATTCCGACGTGGCAGTCAGCATCGTTGCTGTCGACGTGCAAGCAACTCCGTTGAGCGAACAATTCGCCACCCCCACTGCGGAAACGACCAGCAAAGCGATCAAGAACTTGGCCAACCGCTTGCCATTGGGCAACACCGACTTGGCCGCCGCTCTGCGAACCGCCGACGGAATGCTCGCCTCGCGATCCGGTCATCGATCGATGATCTACGTTGGCGACGGCAGTTCGATTGGCGACGTTCTGGACGAACAAGCATTTGGCAAAATCGCCGATTCGCTGCGATCCAACCAAGTGGCCGTCCACTCATTGGCAGTTGGCCCCACATCGAACGTTCAGCTATTGGCTTCGATCGCAAACCAAACCGGCGGCGTCACGCTGGTCCAAGCGGACGATTCGAAAACTTCGCCACTGCAGATGGGAACGATGTTGGCGAACGCAGCCAGCCATTCGCCGCTGTGGATTCAATCGGCCACGTTGCCCGCGGGTTTCGTTAGCGCTCATGGCGACCGTTTGCCACCGCTGCGAACCGATCGCGATTCGGTCCTAATCGGCCGCTTCGAAGGCGATGGCGATGGCGAGTTGATGGTTCGCACCATGGCCGCCGATCAACAGATCGACTTGAACTGGGATTTGCATCGCGAACCGA
Organism: Rosistilla ulvae; assembly: GCF_007741475.1. Taxonomy (NCBI): domain Bacteria; kingdom Pseudomonadati; phylum Planctomycetota; class Planctomycetia; order Pirellulales; family Pirellulaceae; genus Rosistilla; species Rosistilla ulvae. Next base: position 5,375,668 of record NZ_CP036261.1, read on the forward strand.
GCAATCCCGATTTTGCCTTCCTCCCTTCGCTGGTCTCCCAAAGCAGCGAAACCAATGGCCTGTATCTGGCGACCGCCGGTTCCGGTTATCTGCGTGAGACCGCTCGCATGATGACCGAAAACGCCGACCAGTTGGCCAAAGCGGGTGCGTTGGCACTGAAGCGTGGCGAACTCAAGGGAGCCGCCGCAGTAGCCGAGATGGCACTGAAAATCGATCCCACCAACCCGCAAGCGCTGTCGGTCTCGAACCTGGTTTCGAACCAGACCCAATTGACAGCTCAGATTGTCGACGCCGAAGGCAGCGGTTTGCTGGATCCTCAGACTCCAGGAATTAGGCCCGATCCGTTGGAAGCCCCCGGCGTTTTCATGAACATGGTCGAAGCCGAACGCAATCAATTGACGGGTCGCGTGCGGGCGGAGGTACGGGCACAGCTGAAAGCAGCCCGACAACGCCTCTCCCAAGACCCAACCGGAGTCGCGGCGACATTGAAGATCCTACTCGATTCAGTGCAAGCCGAGCCCAATCTGGACGTCAAGGTTCGAGACGAACTGGCAGCACAGATCATCAGCGCGATTCAGGTTTCGGAGCGTTCGGAAGTTCGATTTTCGGAGACTCAAGAGCGTCAGCAAGAGATCAAGGCCCAAGCGGCAACAACCGAACGCCTGCTGCAAGACACGTTCCGGCACGAAGCTCGTGTGAAAACGTTGGTCGACCAGTTCGCCTCGTTGATGCGAGAGAACCGCACCACCGAAGCTGTCTTCGAGGTTGCACCTCAAGTTGAAGAACTGGAACCCAATACGGTCATCTCCAACGCCGTGAAGACCCAAGGTCACATGGTTCACAATTACCGTCGCTGGAAAAGAGCCCAGTCGATGCGTCAGCGGAACTTTGTCGATTCGCTGTTGCTCAACGAAGAAGCGTTTATCCCGTTTGTGGACGAACCACCATTGCATTACACCGATGCGGAAACTTGGCAACGGATGAGCCGTCGACGTTTGGATCGCTACGGTGCGATCGAACTGACCGGCGACAACGCGGCCGAACGACGGATCTACAAAGCGCTCAACGACGATACCTCGTTGAAGTTCATCGATGAACCGTTGGAGAACGTGGTCGAGATCCTGAAAGAGAAACACAACATCCCGATCGTGATCGATCTGCGTGCGTTGGACGATCTCGGTTTGACTCCCGATATCCCGGTCACCAAGAACCTGGAAAGCGTCTCGCTGCGTTCGGGTCTGCGATTGTTGCTGCAAGACCTCGATCTAACCTACATGATCAAAGACGAAGTGTTGCAAATCACCACGCCTGATGCAGCCGAAACCAACCTCGTAACCAAGGTTTACCCGGTCGGCGATCTCGTCGTTCCCGTGATCCAACTTGGCGGCGGCGGCATGGGTGGCGGCATGGGCGGCGGCGGCGGCTTTGGCGGCGGCGGCGGCATGGGTGGCGGCATGGGCGGCGGCATGGGTGGCGGCATGGGCGGCGGTATGGGCGGCGGCATGGGCGGCATGGGCGGCGGTGGCGGCATGTTTGCTGTTCCCGACGAAGTCCGGCTGTCCGAAAAGACCACGACGACCGAATCCGCTGCGGCACCTGCGTCGGCAAAGACTACTCCGGCAGCATCGAACGATGTTCCGTTGGCCGTCGAATTGAACCAGTTGCTCAAAGTCTCGCCCGCCGAGGGTCAGACCGAAGCGGAAGCTTGGGATCAGTATTTCACCGACCTTTCGTTTGCCGATGATCGCGAGCGAGCGATCCACGATTCGCGACTGCGGATAACGATCCGCCAAGGCTTGCGTCGAGCGGAAAAGGCCGACGAAGCGGACGACGCTGAAAAGACCAAACAGGAATTCCAACGGATCTGCGATATCGTTGGCGCGGCGTTGCGACAAGGTCACGCCCAAGGCTGGATGTACCACGGGTTGGCGATCGCGCTGCAAGGAACCGGAGCGGAGCAAAGCGAAGTTGCGCGGGCGATGTTGTCGGCCGCTGATTTTGCCGAAACGACCGACGACCTGTTGAACGTCGCTCGGCACATGAATCAGATGGAGATGCATGCCCAAGCGATTGATCTATGCAAGAAGGCGGCCCAGTTGGACCCGTACAAGAGCGAAGCCTATTTAATGGCCTTGGGGATTGCTCGGCAGACCGATGATGTCGACGGAATCACTTGGGCTTGTGCGGGTGTACTGCGTCAGGCGTGGCCTGAATCGCTGCAGCACATCGAAGACAAGGCGCGACTGACCGCCCGTTCGACCTACCAACGCTTGTTGGAAGAGAACCGCGTGATGGAAGCCAAGCAGTTTGAAAGCAACGTGGCCGAATCGGTCGTCCGCGATTGTGTTGTGCGTGTCTCTTGGACCGGCCAAGCCGATATCGATCTGATGGTGGAAGAACCTTCGGGAACCGTTTGCTCGCTTCAAACACCGCGCTCCGCTGGTGGTGGCGTGTTATTGGGCGACAGCTTCAGTGGCGATCAGCCATCGGTTTCGGGATTCTCCGAATCCTATGTCTGCCCCGAAGGATTCTCCGGTGAATATCGGGTCTTGTTGCGCCGCGTCTGGGGCAACGTTTCGACCGGACACGTGACGGTCGATGTGATCACCGACGTCGGACGTCCCGAACAACATTATTTCCGCCGTCAGATTCCGCTGACCGAGCAGAATGCCTTGATTACGTTCCAGGTTCAAGACGGCCGCCGTAAGCAACCGGTTGCCGAAGCAAAACTGGTCGATCTTCGCGAACAACAAGCCAAGATCAACAAGAACATTTTGGCACAACAGTCCGCCGGTGCACCGGTCGATCTCCGGTCGGCTGCGGATTACTACCGCGACATCGCCCTCAGCGGCGGCAACCGCGGACGCAACCCGTTCCAGCGCAACGGTGCGGTTGGTTTCCGTCCCGACATCACGATTCTTCCCGAAGGTGCATCGCTGCAAGTGCTGGGAATCATTTCGGCCGATCGCCGTTATGTGCGGATCACCCCCGGGCCGTTCTTCTCGCAGATTGGCGACGTGACCACGTTTAACTTCGTCACCGGTGACGAAGGAGCCGGAACCGCCGGCGGTGCTGGCGGTGGATCGTTTGGCGGCGGTGGCATTGGTGGCGGTGGCGGTGGCGGCGTTGGCGGCCAGCTGTAGTCGACAACCCGTTTGCTCGATGTATTAGCCTACGTTTGGCGCAGCGTTATTCCGACTGCGTCAAACGTATCAACCGAGCCCTCAAGCGCCAGATCGATTGCCACGGAATTGTCCAGCTCGTCCGGTCTGCGTGTCCTATAAGCATTGCGGTGAGTTAACACATTCGCAATCTTTGGGGAGCAGACAGGCATGGGATCGGAACGACCAAACACAGAACGGAAAGCGCTCGACGTCAATCTGGACGCACGGCGGTATGGGTCGTTCGCAGAGATCGGCGCGGGACAGGAAGTGGTCCGATGGTTCTTTCGCGTCGGGGCTGCGGCCGGCACGATTGCCAAAAGCATGTCGGCCTACGACATGTCGGTCAGCGACGCGATCTACGGGCAGTGCGAACGCTACGTCTGCCGCAAGCGTTTGGAAGACATGCTCGATCACGAGCACTCTCTCAACCTGCAACGGCTGCGCGAGAGTCGCGGGGACACGACAGCCTTCTTTGCGTTTGCCGACACCGTTTCGGCCCGCAACTTTCACGGCACCAACGATTGCCACGGCTGGATGGGCATTCGGTTCCAAGCCCACCCACGCGACCAAGACAGCCAAATCATCATCCACGTCCGGATGCTCGACACCGAAAACGCACTTCAACAGGAAGCGCTCGGGATCGTCGGTGTGAATCTGTTGTATGGGGCGTTCTTCTTAAATCACGAACCGGATCAATTGATCGAATCGCTGTTGGATAACCTCAGTACGCGGCGGATTGAAATCGACATGATCGAATTCTCCGGGATCGCGTTCCGACACGTCGACAATCGCGTGATGAGTTTGCGATTGGTTCAACTGGGACTCAGCAGCGCGGCGATGTTCTCAGCAGATGGCGAAGTATTGCAACCGTCCGAAGTGCTGTACAAAAAGCCGATCCTTGTCGAACGGGGCAGCTTCCGTCCGCTGACCAACGTCAACGTCGACATGCTGCAAGCGGCTCAAGAGAAATTCCATCACGAAGAAGATATCGACCCGGACGAAGTGGTCACGCTGGCCGAGATCACGATGCGCAACCTGCAAGCCAATGGCAACATCGATCTCCGCGACTTCCTAGCCCGCGTCGACGTCCTGGCGGCATGCGGAATGACTGTCCTGATCTCCGATTATTTCGAATACTACCGCTTGGCAGCCTATCTGGCGCGGTACACCAAGAAGAAGATCGGGATCACGATGGGTGCTGCGAGTCTGATCGAACTGTTCGACGACAAATATTACACCAAGCTCGACGGCGGAATACTGGAATCGTTTGGCCGGCTGTTTAAGAACGATCTGAAACTGTACATCTATCCGCTCCTGGATCGCAAATCGGGGGAACTGACGACGATCGAAAACCTGAAGATCGCCGACGAACTGCGGACCTTGTATCAGTATCTGGTCGACAAAGGCTGCATCGAACAACTCGATAACTTCAATCCCGCCCACCTCTCGACTTTCTCGCGTGAAGTGCTGCGTCAGATTCAAGTCAACGATACCAGCTGGGTCAACCACGTCCCCCCTGCGGTCGCCGAACTGATCCAACAGCGAGGCTTCTTCGGATGTCGCCGCACGCCTCCGTCCGAAGTGATCCAACCGGCGGCGATCTCCGCCCCGCCGATCGCACCGCTGCCGATCGATCAAGGGCAACTGGTTCCATCGCTTGCCGGATCAATCCACTAATCCGATCTGATTCCTGGAACGCAAGCGATTGCGTCGAAGCGGAATCACCCAGGATGAAAATCGCCACCGCTCTGCTATCCTTCAGGGAACAAAATTTTCGCTCCTTGAAGGAATCCCAATGCGAATCCAGCCGACAAGCCATGTCGATCTGTCGACGCCCAGCGGCGCGATGCGAACTCACCTGTTTCGCCCCGCAACGGAAGGCAAATTCCCCGGTCTGATCCTCTACTCCGAGATCTACCAGATGACCGCTCCCATCGCCCGCACGGCAGCATTGCTCGCCGGGCACGGTTTTCTGGTCGCGGTCCCCGATGTGTACCACGAATTCACCGAGCTGGGCGAAGCGTTTGCTTACGACCAAGCCGGCACCGATCGCGGCAACGCGTTGAAGACAACCAAGGAACTGACCAGCTACGACGCCGACACCGACGCGGTGATCGATTACTTCAACAGCGATCCGGGCTGCAGCGGACGGATCGGCGCGGTGGGAATCTGTCTTGGCGGACATCTCGCGTTTCGAGCGGCGATGAATCCCCAAGTGCATACCGGCGTCTGCTTCTACGCAACCGACATCCACAAAGGAAGCTTGGGCAAGGGAATGGCCGACGATTCGCTCGCTAGGATCCCCGAGATCCACGGCGAATTGATGATGATCTGGGGACGACAAGATCCTCACATTCCGCTGGAAGGACGACGGATCATCTACGATGCGTTGACCGCCGCGGAGACTCGTTTCACCTGGCACGAATTCAACGGCGAACATGCGTTCATGCGAGACGAAGGGCACCGCTACGATCCGGCACTGGCACTTTCACTCTACACAATGGTCTGCCAACACTTGTCGAACCAGCTGAAATAGCGACGCCAACAACAAAACGGACAATGGGACCCGCGCCACCGCGACGCGATTACTTTGTTGCCGATTCCTTTTCCATCCCCGCAGCAGAACTTCCGATTGTGTCATTCCGCTCGCTTAGAATCCGATTGCTGTTGCCGCTGATCTTATGTTCGGTGTTGGCGGCTGCTGGTGTCGCTGCGGGGTCCTATTGGTTGGCAGCCCGCTGGGCGACGCGCGATCTTCAATCGCGATTGGTCGGCATCCAACGGACGCTTTCCCAGTCGACGTTCCCGTTGAATCGGGTCGTCTTGCGATTGCTGGCCGACCTGACCCAGTCCGAACTTGTCACGCTCGATTCGCGTGGCGCGGTGCTGCAGCAAACCATCGACGCGCCATCGCAATCGCTGGCGGATCTGGAGCACCTGTTGGCGACATCGCACGACGCAAACGAAGTGGCTCAGGTGCAAATGCTCAAGCTACCGCAAAAGCGATATCTGGCGTATCGATTCCCAACGCAAAATCCGGCGATGCGATCCGACCGAGTCGATTCCGTGCTGATCCTGTTCGACGAAGCGCTGCTGCAAGACGCACAACGCCGCGCGGCGATCCTGCCGTTGGTGACCGGGCTGTCGACGATCCTCGCCCTGACATCGATCACGTTGTTGGTGACCGAAAGGATGGTCCGGCGGATCGCGGCATTGCGCGTTCGTGTCGACCGGGTTGCCGCCGGCGACTTTGAATCGAAAGTCTCCGACAACGTCGGCGACGAACTGGGGCATCTGGGAGCCGCGGTCGAAACGATGGCCAGCCAATTGAGACATTTATGGGCAACGGTCCATCGCCAGGAAGGAGAAAAACTGCTGCATCAGATTGCCGGCGGGATGGCTCATCAATTGCGCAACAGCTTGACCGGCGCAAGGATGGCGATCGAATTGCACGCCAGCGACTGTGGCGATCCGACAGACGAAGGACTGCAGATCGCGATCGCGCAGATCGAACAGGCCGAAGATTATGTGCGACGATTGCTGCTGGTCGCGTCGGGGCGACAGGACAAGGATCAACCTGCCGATGCGATGCGATGTCTTCAGGATGTGCAAGCGAGCTTGGCTCCGATCGCGCGGCATCTGAACGTGAACTTGCATTGGGACCTCGCCTTGGACCTCGCCAACCAACAGGTAAAAGACGGGGCGACGTTGTCGGCAGCGATTTCCAATTTGGTGCTCAACGCGTTGCAGACCGCGGGGGACGTCCACGTGCAGGCGAAGGTTCGCAATCAGCAATGGCTGCAAGTATCGATCAGCGACGATGGCCCTGGGGTTCCCGAAGCGATCGCCGATGAATTATTTGAGCCGTTTGTCACGTCAAAGCCCGAAGGCCTGGGATTGGGGTTACCGGTGGTTCGCCGCGCCGCGGAGCATCTGGAGGGACGTGTGGTCTGGAGGCGTCGCCAGCAACGGACCGTGTTTGACTTCTATGCCCGGATTATGTGATAACCCGAAGATGGATAAAGAAACTGAAACCGAAATTCAATCCGACGTCGACACGCAACTCTCCGACACCCCTTCGGTCGTCCTGGTTGTCGACGATGAACCGTCGATCTGCTGGGCCTTTGAAAAGATGCTCTCTCAGCAAGGGCACAGGGTGTTGACGGCGTCATCGGCGGAGGAAGGGTTGCTGCTCGCTGCGGAGCATTCACCGGCGCTGGTGCTGTTGGATGTTCGCCTGCCCAAAGAAGATGGCATCACGGCGTTACCAAAGTTCCTGAAGGCGACCAACAACGCCGCCGTGATCGTGATGACAGCGTTTGGCGATTTGGACACGGCGGTCAATGCGATTCGGAACGGGGCCAGCGACTATCTGATCAAACCGTTTCGGTTAGCCGATGCGCAGCGGACCTGCCGGCAAGCGCTACGTGCGGCGCTCGACCGCCGCAGCCAACCGGCCACGCCGCAACCGATGCCCAGCGGTCAACAGGTCCTGGTGGGGCAATCCCCAGCGATGCAGCAGGCGTTCCGCCAGATCGCGTTGGTTGCTGCGAGCGACCTGTCGGTGTTGATCACTGGCGAAACCGGAACCGGCAAAGAATTGGTCGCGGCCGCAATCCACCGCAACAGCCAGCGTGCCGACAAGCCGTACATCCCGATCGCTCCGGTCGCCCTGAACCCCGATCTGATCGAAAGCGAATTGTTCGGTCACGCCAAAGGAGCCTTCACCGGCGCGACCGACGATCGGGCGGGATTGTTTGAACAGGCTCAAGGGGGAACGATCCTGTTGGACGAAATCGGCGACCTGCCTCTGGCCGCGCAAGTTAAATTGCTGCGGGTGTTGGAACAGGGGGAATACAGTCGCGTCGGCGACCTGCGCGTCCGACACGCCAACGTCCGCATCATCGCCGCCACCAACTGCGACTTACACCATGCCGTGCAGGAGGGGACGTTCCGCGAGGACCTGTACTACCGATTGACCGGCGTACGGATCCATCTCCCGCCGCTGCGACAACGCCCCGAAGACATCCCGTTGTTGTGCCAGCATTTCTTATCCGCGATGGACTACCCAGGCTTCGACGCGGCGGTCGACGCGGAACTGGTAACCGAACTGCAATCGCGTCCCTGGAGCGGAAATGTCCGCGAACTGAAGAATGCGATCCAACACGCGGCCGTGGTGGCGCGCGGCCGGGCCTTGGAGGCGACCGACTTTCCGCCATCGACACCCGCTCGTGGCGAGACGTCCACGTCGAATGCGACGACGCTGAACGACAGCGTGACCGCGTGGGCGAGACAAACGATCGCGACAGCCAAGCAACCGCTGAACGACCTGCACGCACAATTCTTGGCGGCCAGCGAACCGGCGCTACTGCAGATCGCAATCGAACATACCGCTGGCAATCGCGCCAAGGCGGCGGAGATCTTGGGGATCCATCGCGGCACGCTTCGCGACCGCTTGCGGGCCTACCAGATGGACGCTCCCAACGGAGATTGATCGCGGGGGCAGACAGCGACCGAGCGGTTGAACCCCGCTACTTATTGTTCGCTGGCAATTGATCGATCTCGTCTAACGTCACGATCCAACCGCGGCAGGTCTCGGCACCACAGCGGCAAGGGATGGCACACTCGGCAGCCCAGTTGTAATCGATCGTCAACTGCTCGCCCGCCTCGATATCGCGAAGCGCCAACAGATAGACCTCGGGAATCGCATCGGGCTGATCCTCGTACTCATCCCAGGTGAACTGGCAGTTCGGTTCACAGCAATGGTTCAGAAACCGGAAGGGAGCATCGGGTTCCAAAGTGGCTTTTTCACCGATGTCGATGCAATACTCCGAACCATAGTTCGGGTCATCATGGATTTTCCCAGTGATCCAACCGACCACGTCGTGGGCTCGAAAATCCTGGTCGGCAAACACCCCATTGCCAATGGGCGTCGATTGAACATTGACTGCCGGACCGGGTTCGTCGTCGGTCGTCGGCGAAGTTTCAGATTTCAACAAGGGAAGATTCCTCCAACACGCGCCGTGAGATGCCGTCGTGGCTAGAGGAAAAGATTAGTGCTTTGCTGGCAATTCAACCAGCCCTTATCTGCAGCAAACGCAGCCAGTTTACGCGATTGCGACAGTTTCTCCCTCACAAACAAACCAGGCGTGGTGGACAGCTTGCCGAACCGAATCGTCCGACAGGTGCAAATCGTCGACGATCGAAGCGATGGTCTGCGGGTTGCCAGCGCGATAGACGAAGTCCCAGATTTGGTTTCGCAATGCTTCCATCTCTTCGTTTTCCAATGGTTCGCTCACAGGATCGCCTTTCGCATTGCGCTTGATTGACTTGGTTTCGTTTAGCAGCAGGAACAATAACCTGTAGTCCGGTTCTACCGAAGCAAATTCACGCCATTTGACCGGAATTGCCGGATGTTTTTTGCCCTCCCCTTGGTCATCGGGCTATCGAGTCCAACGGGCTAAGCGATTCCAGCGAAGTTCCAAATCATATTCAATTAAATGGACCATTAGACCTCGCGTTCTGCCCCGGTATCGCAATCCGCGATCGATGGTCGATTTCCAGCCCCGTTAAGTCCATGCGAAGAACCGATGTAAATTTGGCTTCCTTCGATTGGTTTCAGCGGTAAATCAATGCAATCGGAAATTGCCTGCCGTTCTTTTTCCCCTTTACCGAATCGAAGGGATATTCCTCCGCCGAACCGTTGTCGTTTGCAAGCCGATCGGTCCCAAGAGAGGTCGGCTGCACGTCGAGAACGAACGAGCGGTCCCCAAACAATCTGAGAGGCATTGGAAATGAAACTGTACTTGTGGAGTATCACGTGCGTCACGCTAGCCTTCGGCAGTCTGGTTCATGCGGCCGACAAACCCAACATCGTCGTGATCATGGGAGAGACGACATCGGTTGGTTTACGCCCAGTTGCTACAACCACGGGATGATGGGGTAGCAAACACCCAACATCGATCGGATCGCCAAAGAGGGAGTGATGTTCACCGATGCGTACGGTCAGCAAAGCTGCACGGCCGGACGCGCAGCGTTCATCACCGGGCAATCTCCCAAGCGAACCGGATTGCTGAAAATCGGCATACCGGGCGAACCGACCGGTCTCCAAAGCGAAGCCCCGACACTTGCCGAACTGCTCAAACCCTACGGTGACGCGACCGGTCAATTCGGCAAAAACCATCTCGGCAACCTCGATGAATTCCTACCGACCAACGGCGGCACCGGATCGTGGTTCTTCGCGCAACAACCGCGGAAGGCACCGCTGATCATCGACCTGCGAGCCGACCCGTTTGAAATAGCTCCCGAAGATTCGTCGTACTACGACGACTGGTTGGTCCGCCACATATACGTAATGGTTCCGGTAAAAGCTCTCGTCGCCGATTTAATGGAGACGTTCAAAGACTTCCCACCGCGCCAAGAAAGCGGCAGCTTCACCCCGAAGCAATAGATCGCCCCACAAAAGGTATCACCGCCGACAGACGGCGGTGATGCGGCAGATCGGATCGCGCAGCACAGCCGTCCCAACGGCTGTGCTGTTTTCGTTTCTCACGACCGGTCGGTCGGTTACATTTCGATTTCGTAACCTTCTCGGTACGGACGCGCGAGCATCGCGTTGGCTTCGCTGTCACCGGTGATCTGTTCGTTCTCGCCATCCCAGTTCACGGTCCGTCCCAGCCGCGCAGAGATTCCGGCCAAGTGGCAGACGTTCAACATTTTCATGTGCGAATGAACGTCGGAGATCGGTTCGTCTCGCGTTCGCGTACAGTTCAAAAAGTTGGCCCAGTGCCCTTTGCGTTCCTTGCTTTCCATCGGCAGCCCCTTATAGGCTTTCTGGATCGCATCTTCAGGCAACGGATCGTCCGCGAGCGCTTCGACCGGTGCGCCGACCAGTTTCCGGCGGTTGACAAAAATCCGCCCCTTCTCGCCTTCGATCAGTACGCCGTTGTCGGTGTCGTTGCGGATCACCATCTCGGTGCCGTCAGCATATTTGGCGACAAAGTTAAACGCCGTCGCGGTGTTGTAGCGATCGGTCTGCTGTGGCCGGGCATCCTTAAATTCGACAGGATGCTTAGCGGTGCCGCCGATCGACAACGGCGACGTCGGCTGGCCGTTGACGCTTAACGCCCAGGTGGCGATGTCGACATGATGGGCTCCCCAGTCGGTCAATTTGCCGCCGGAGTATTCGTACCACCAACGGAATTCATAGTGTCCGTTGGTCTTGCCGCGTCCCTCGCCAGGCAAATAGCGGTAATCGGTTTTCTGAGCTGGTCCCAGCCAACGATCCCAGTCCAGCCCCACGGGCGTGTCGGCAACAGGAATCGCAGGGCTGGTCGGTGCGCCACCGATCGCCGCTTGCACGCGCAAGATCTTCCCCAATCGACCTTGCTGAACCATCGCGATCGCTTTGGTGAACAGATGGAACGTGCTGCGTTGCTGGGTTCCGACCTGGACGATCCGCCCCGTCTCCCGCTGCACTTTGCGGATCAATTTCCCCTCATCGATCGTCAGCGTCAGCGGCTTTTCGCAGTAGATATCCTTGCCGGCGAGCATCGCTTCGATCACCGGTTTGGTATGCCAGTGGTCGGGGGTGGCGATGTGAACGATCTTGATGTCGTCGCGGTCTAAAATTTTGCGATAGTCGTCGTAGACATCGGCCTTGCCTTCGGAGAGCTTCTTGTTGGCAGCTTCCTGCCGCGACTTATCCGCGTCGGCGATCGCAACCACATCGAGATAATCCGCTGCCGAACGCATGTTTCCCAGCCCCATGCCACCAGCACCGATCAAGCCGATCGGAATTCGATCGTTCTTCGATTGGGTTTCGTCGGCCAGCGTTTTGCTGCGAGAAAAGAAATACGGGACCGAAGCGCCCGCACTGGCAGCAACCGAAGTTCGCAAAAAGTCACGACGATTTTGTTTACTCATCAGGAAGAATCTTGGGCTGGATGGGTTGTGAAGTCAGGCACAACGGTTGGCCGATCGCAAATTGGGGCCAAACGTTCGGACAGCGATAACGCAATGCGCCGCCCCCATACTAGCACCACGAGGGAAAGAAATCGACTCTTCAGCAACGCAGCGGCCTCGCCGCGGGAAACTTCAGCTGAGGTTTAGGTCGACAAAACAGGCCCGTTGACGCTCCGTCGACGTGCTTTCCAGTCGCGGATCCTCGCCCAAGCAGCGATCGACCTTGTGAGGACAACGGGGATGAAAGGCACATCCGGTGGGCAATTCCGCCAGGTGAGGCGGTTGGCCTTCGATCGCTTTGAGCAATTCGCTGCCGTCTTGATCCCAACGCGGGATCGAAGCCAGCAAGCCTTGAGTATAGGGATGCTGTGGCTTGGCGAACAATTGATCGACCGGTGCCTTTTCGACAATTCGTCCTGCATACATCACCAACACGCGGTGGCAGATGTTGGCCACGACGCCCAGGTCGTGAGTGATCATGATGATCGCGGTGTTGTGTTCGCGCTGCAATTTCTTCAGCAGATCCAGAATCTGAGCCTGGATCGTCACGTCGAGCGCAGTCGTCGGTTCGTCGGCGATCAAGATCTCGGGGTTGCATGACAACGCCATCGCGATCATCACCCGTTGCCGCATCCCGCCGCTGAATTGATGCGGATAGTCTTGCAAGCGTTTCTCGGGGGCACTGATCCCGACCTGGGTCAGCATTTCGATCGCATGTTCGGTCGCTTGGCGACGATTAAATCCCAGATGCAAACGAGTGACTTCGGTCAATTGATCTTCGACCGTCAGAAATGGATTCAGCGCTGTCATCGGATCTTGAAAGATCATCGCGATCCGACGGCCGCGGATCGCACTCAATTGATCCTGCGACAGCGCCAACAGATCTTGATTGTCGAACATCGCCCGACCACTCGTAATCTTCCCCGGCGGCATGGGAATCAAACCCATCATCGCCAGGTTGGTCACGCTTTTGCCGGAGCCCGATTCGCCGACGATCCCGACGGTCTCTCCCGCAGCGACATCAAACGAAACGCCGCGCACCGCGTCGAGCATGCCATCGTCGGTGCCAAATCCAACGCCCAGATTTTCAACAGACAATAACGGCTTGCTCATGATTGATTCTTCATCCTCGGATCCAACGCGTCGCGGAGTCCATCGCCTAGGAAGTTCAGTGCGAACAAAGTTCCCGCCAGCGCAGCACCGGGAAAGACGACCAACCACCACCGCGATTTCAGTGGCGTGATCGCTTGGACGCCGTCGTTGACCAACAGCCCCCAGGAGACGTCGGGCGGCGAAACGCCCAAGCCAAGAAACGACAGGAACGCTTCGAACAACATCACCGCTGGGATCGTTAGCGTCAGATAAACGATCACGATTCCCAACACATTCGGGACCAGATGACGAAAGATGATCCGCCGCTGCGACGCGCCAACGGTTCGCGCTGCGTCGACAAATTGCTCGTGCTTCAGCGACAGCACCTGACCGCGGACGACCCGCGACATGGTCAGCCAATAGATCGCACCGATCACGATATAGAAGATCGTGATCTGATCGATCCCAAACGACTTCAGCGACGCCGCAATCGACTCCTCGCTTAAAAACGTCATCAGGAAGATCACCACAAAGATGAACGGCACCGAATACAACACGTCGACGATCCGCATCATCACCGCGTCGACACGACCGCCAAAGTACCCCGACGTGGCTCCGTAGGAGACGCCGATCACCAAGCTGACAATCGTCGCCACCACACCGACAACCAAGGACACACGGGCACCCCAGAACAGCCGAGCCAGCATATCGCGGCCGAGGTCATCGGTGCCGCAGATGCTCGGCAGAGCCCAGTCGCCGAAAACCGCGACTCGCAGCCGAGTCAGCTGCCACGCCAACGGATCCAATTGGTTCCACATCTGGCTGAACGGATGCGCGGTGGTCTGCAATTGAACGATCTCCGCGTCCAACGCCTCGCGGGCGGCTGGATCCGCCGCATCGGCGCGCTCGGCCTGCAGCGTGGCGATCGATCGATTAACCTCCGCCACTTCCGCCGACAAGCTGTTGTCGGTGAACTTCAGATCTTGGCGTTGCCCCATTCGATAGGATTGCAGATTGGGAGCCATGCCGCGGCGATTGTCCAGATCTTTATCCAACGGACTTTGCAGCGGCAAGGCGGGCGTCAGAAACGCCAACACCCCCAACGCGATTAGAAAATACATCGACAGCATCGACGCCCGCCGCCGACGCAGTCGTCGCCAAGCATCCTGCCACAGCGAGACCCCTTGGATCCGCTGCGCATCACTCAACAACTGGCGATAATGCGCCCGCTGCTGGTCGGTCATTTGTTCGGTTGCGATCTCGGGATCAGCCATCTTCTTGTGAACTACTCCAGCTTTACACGTGGATCGATGATCGAATACGACAGGTCGACCAGTGTATTCATCAAGAACAGCAGCGCTGTGTAAACCAAAACCAAGCCCATCGCTAGCGAATAATCGCGTTGCAACGCAGCTTCAACAAAGTGACTGCCCATCCCGGGGATCGCAAAAATCTGCTCCAACACGATCGACCCGGTCAACACCCGCGCCGCCGCGGGGCCAAGGTAGGAGACGACGGGCAACAACGCACCGCGAAGCGCATGTTTGCCGATCACCTTGTACATCGGCAACCCCTTCGCTTTCGCCGTGCGGATATAGTCTTGGCCGATCGTCTCCAACAAACCAGCTCGAGTCAGCCGCGCGATGTAAGCGGCAACGGGAGCTCCCAGGCACAACGCCGGCAACACCAGATGCCAAGCGCTGCCCCACCCCGCCGTCGGAAACAAATTCAAGCCGAACACAAAGATGATGATCAGCATGCTGGCGAGGACAAAGTTCGGGATCGCGATCCCCAAGGTTGCCAGAATCATCAACGTCAGGTCGCCGATCGAACCCGGCTTGAGTGCGCTGACCACGCCCGCGGTCACGCCCAACAACAGCGCAAAGGAAAGCGCCAGGATCGCCAGCGATGCCGAAATCGGAAAGCCTTGAGCGATCACTTCGTTGACGGAAAAGTCTTCCAAGCGAAAGCTGGGACCAAAATCGCCGGTCAGGTCGCGGCCGAGTTCGCGAAAGTATTGCGTGGGCAACGGATCGTTTAATCCGTAACGCGCTTCGATGTTCCGTTTGATCGCTTCGGGAACGTTCTTCTCGCTACTGAACGGACCGCCGGGGACAAACCGCATCAGAAAGAACGAGACGGTAAAGACGATCCACAGCGTCAGCAGCATCCAGCCGAGTCGACGTATCAAAAATATGATCAAGTCCTGCACGACAATTTTCTCATGGAGGCAACAAGCTGTTGGCTGCGGCGGCAGTGCCGTCGATGTCGTAAAATCCTACAACAAGTAGCGGCTTTGGCCCACCCTGGTTTTCCGTGAACGATTCCTCGTCGTAAAGCTTCCGTTCTCCATCGCCCCCGCGACCGCTGCCAAGCCTCGGATCGCACTTTGCCGCGGCCCCCGCTTCGTCGCGGGTTGCACTCCGCCGTCAATCGCGAGAAAATGAGCCGACAACTTGTTCCACACCACCGTTGGCCGAAACATCGGCTGCCGATGACGGACCATCAATATCGCAAACGGATAGATCCGACTTGACCCATCATTATTTGGTTCGCTCCGGTGCCTGGGGCGAAATCTCGCAACATCGCCCCGTCGACGGCAACGCCTATCGCCGCGGCGACCGCGTGATCTGCGAGACCGCTCGGGGCTTGGAAATCGGCGAGGTCGTCACCGAAGTCGATTCCGATGCCTCCGCCGGCCTGATTCTGCGGCGGATGACCGACCAGGATGAACTGCTGCAAAAGCGACTGGAACGATATAAACGTAAAGCGGTCCAGGAATGCCGCGATCGATTGACCGCGGCCGGGATCGACGCGGTGCTGTTGGAAGTGGAACAGTTGTTCGATGGCCGAACGTTGTTCTTCCATTTTTTGGGCGAAACGAATGCCGATGTCGAAGCAATCACCAATGAATTGGCCGATGCGTACGAACAGCATGTACGGAGCCGCCATTTTGCCAAACTGCTCCGCGAGGGCTGCGGTCCCGATTGTGGTACCAAAGAGGGCGGCGGTTGCTCCGGCGGATGTGCGGTCTGCGTTGTCGCGTCGGCCTGCAGTTCGACTGCCAAGAAATCATAACTCCTGCGACAGCCCCACCGGCCAAGTTCACGCGTCTCTGTTGTGGCAATCAATTGCCACGGCATCAAATCGGTGAACGTTTTACCCCCAAACCCTGGGATGCCTCGTGCGAATTGAGTGGATCTGATGGACGGCCCATTGCTCTGGTCCTTCATGCTTTTGGCAGCCGGACTGTTGTTGATCATCGTCGAATTCTTTGTTCCCAGCGGCGGGTTCCTGGCGATCGCCAGCGTTCTATCGCTGATCGGCAGCATTATCGTCGGTTTTTCCGTCAGCTTGCGATGGGGAATGTTGATGGTCGTCTTGGTGGCGGCGATCGTCCCGGTGGTCCTGATGTTCACCGTGCGGTTATGGCCGCGGACGGCGATGGGACGCAGCATCATGACGCGGCAACCGGGGGATCCCTTGCCCAACGTGCTGCCCGACGACGCATACCACCGCAAAATTAAATCGCTGCAAGGACGCGTCGGAGTTGCGATCAACGACATGCTGCCCAACGGAACGATTAAAATTGATGGCGAAAAGTTCGATGCGGTCAGTTCGGGCGGCGCGATCGATCGCGGGCAAACGATCGAGGTTTTCCGAATCGATTCGGGCAAACTACATGTGCGGGCGACATCTCGCAGCATCGACGACGGTGCCAACCGGATCGAACGTGGCAAATCGCCGCTGGACCAACCGATCGAACAACTGGGAATCGACAGCTTGGAAGACCCATTGGCTTAACATCAAGGTAAATCCGTTATTGTGTCTGCGCAAATCCGCCGCCGCGCCGTAGCGTCCGGCTGATACCTCAAGTTGATGAACTGAATCGCCCTGGCTTAAACTTGCAAACGCTTGACTTTGCAGCGGCACTGGGGTAACAACTGCATCCATAAGACTTAGTTGCACTTCGTAAGGATCACACCATGACAGCGTTGAATTCATCGATGCTTCTTGCTCAAGGCCAGGACGCAAACGTCCTCTGGCTTGCGTTCATCGTTTTTGTTGTCATCGGGATGATGATCTTTGCGATGGTCTTCTTCAGCTATTTCGGACTCTGGATCCAGTCGCTGCTGACCGGATCCAAGGTCACCCTGGGCGATTTGCTAGGGATGACCTTCCGGAACGTCAACGCGCGAACGATTGTCCGCGGCAAGATCATGTCGACTCAAGCGGGCATCGAAGATCCCGAACTGACCAGCAAAGCTTTGGAAGCGCATTACCTGGCCGGTGGTAACGTTCCCCAAGTGATCCGGGCGTTGATCGCTGCCAAAAAAGCGAAGACGATCAGCCTGACCTTTCGCGAGGCGACGGCGATCGATTTGGCAGGCCGCGACGTGCTCGAATCGGTGCAGACCAGCGTCTATCCCAAAGTCATCGATTGCCCACCGCGCGGTTCGGTGAAACCATCGCTCGATGCCGTCGCGAAAGATGGTATCCAATTGAAGGTCAAAGCCCGCGTGACCGTGCGTGCGAACCTGCAACAATTGATTGGTGGTGCCACCGAAGAAACGATCATCGCTCGCGTCGGCGAAGGGATCGTCAGCGCGATCGGTAGCGCCGAAGGGCACAAAAACGTACTCGAAAATCCCGACCTGATCTCCAAATGGGTTTTGTCGAAGCGACTCGATTCCCAAACTGCGTTTGAAATCGTTTCGATCGATATCGCCGACATCGATGTTGGCGTCAACGTGGGCGCTCGATTGCAAGCCGATCAGGCCGAAGCGGACACCCGCGTGGCCCGCGCTCGCGCAGAAGGCCGACGTGCGATGGCGGTAGCGGAAGAACAAGAAAAGTTCGCCGATATCGAGAACAGCCAAGCGATGCTGGTCGCCGCGCAAGCCGAAGTTCCCCTGGCGATGGCTGAAGCCTTCCGCAGCGGCAAATTGGGAATCCTCGACTACTACAAACTGCAGAACATCAACGCCGATACCGACATGCGAAAAGCGATCTCGCGTTCGACACGCGATGCGAGCGAATTGGCAATCCAGAAACAACAACAAGCCCAAGCCCAGAGCTAAACCATGGCCGACGACATCGAAGCGTTTCTGCGACGCGCCGCTCAACGCCGCAAGGAACAAGCCGCCCGCAAGGCGGCCCCAGCGGCCAAGTCGCGGCCGGAGTACACCGACAGTCGCGCCGAGCGAACGATTCGCCAAGTCCGCCCCGAGGAGGTCGTCGTCGAAGCGGAGATCGTCGACGATTCGGCCGGCATCAGCGACTTAAGCAGTCGCCATCTGCAAGCCGATCACCTGGCCAATACGGTCGGACAAGCCGACGACAAGATGGAAGCGCATATCCAAAAAGTGTTCGACCACCAGGTCGGTCGATTGGCCAGCGAACCGTCCGAGCCCGTGATTCACTCGGTCGTCGATGATGACATCGCCAAGACATTGATCTCTCTGCTGCAGACACCCCAAGGCGTCCAACAAGCGTTTTTGCTGCGTGAAATCATCGACCGCCCCGAACACCGCTGGGATTGATCGAGCGCAGAAGTGGCGCCATCGTTCCGGCGCAAATGCCGCTGCCCAGTCTTTGCATCACGTCGACGCTCCATCGGTGGGCACGGCCATCCAAATGCTCCCCACGGCTCTGGCCTTCCAAAACAAACCTTCTCTTCGCACCGACTCCAGGAACGATTTCGCATGAGCAATTTGGCAGATTCGATGCAGCAGCAAGCGGAAGAATTCCAGGCGAGATACGCTGCGGTACGCGAGCAGATTGGCCGCGTGATCGTCGGCCACGACGACATCGTTCACGGTGTCTTGACCGCGATGCTGATCGGCGGACACTGCCTTCTCGAAGGGGTCCCTGGGCTGGGCAAGACGATGCTGGTTCGCACGCTCGCCGAAACGCTCGACCTCCAGTTCAGCCGGATTCAATTCACGCCCGATCTGATGCCCGCCGATATCCTGGGCACCAACATGATCGTCGAACGTGACGGGCAAAAGAACTTTGAATTCCAACGCGGACCGATCTTCACGCAAATCCTGCTGGCCGACGAAATCAACCGTGCCACCCCCAAGACGCAATCCGCGTTGCTGGAAACGATGCAGGAGGGAACCGTCACCGCCGGCGGCACCCGTTACACGATGGACAAGCCGTATTTTGTCTTGGCCACACAGAACCCGATCGAACAAGAAGGGACCTACCCGCTGCCCGAAGCCCAACTGGACCGGTTCATGTTCAAACTGGTCGTCGGTTACAGCACGCGCGAACAACTGGCGACGATCATCGAGCGGACGACCAGCCGTGAAACCGTCCATCCAACCAAGGTCATGGATGGCGCCGAGATCATTCGCTGGCAACACCTGGTTCGCGAAGTGATCCTCGCCTCACACGTCCAGGATTATATCGTCCGCTTGGTCCTGGCGACCCATCCCGACGGACCGCTGGCGACGCCGATCACCAACCAATACGTTCGCTGGGGCAGCAGTCCACGCGGAGCCCAAACGTTGGCATTGGCCGCCAAGGTGCGCGCACTTCTGGAAGGCCGCTTTAACGTCAGCTTTGAAGATGTCCGGCGCGTCTATTTACCCGCGATGCGGCATCGCGTGCTGCTGAACTTCGAAGCCCAAGCCGAAGGAATCGAACCCGATCGCGTGCTGCTAGAGATCCTGGAGAAGGTTGCCGAAAAGGCCGACTGAACTACCGCGGTGAAGCGGCTTGGACGACCGGTGTTTCTCGCGATTCCCGATCGATCAGGATCCGATCGGTCCCCAACGAATATCGATCTTCCGATTCGATCCGAGCCAGCACCAACGAGCTTTTCGTCAACGTCGCGGGAAGCTTCAATTGAACCGCAAACTCTCCCGGTTCAACCTCGCAAATGGTCCTCTCCAACAACGAATCGCTCGCCGCGCGATGCCGATCGATTTCGCTCAGATGCCGCAACTCATCGCGACTCGGTTCGCCGCGACGGTGCAGCTCCAGTGTCAACTTGCCGCCGTGAGGTGCCGTTCCGTTGACCGTGATCTCGGTTCCCGCCGGAGCACTCACCGGACATTCCAGCGACACCACCTCGGGATGCGAGATCTGCAACAACGGATCGCCCAATAGATTGTACAACCGCGTATGCTCCAACCGCTCCTGCGGCAACCGGTCCGACGTCGGGCTGAGCATCGCCGCCATCGCATCGAGCATGCCAGGAACGGCCCCCTGCCCAGGCTCTCTGACCGCCAGACGCGAAGTCTCCAGCCAAACTTGGCCCAGGGTATCGGGACGCGATTCAAACCACGATTGGATCAACGAGGTTGCGATGATCGCATTCCCATAGGGAAGCGTCATCCTCGAACCAGCAAAGACGGCGATCGGCCCTCCCGGTTCCAACAACATCTGCTCCGCCAAACAATCGTCTTGCGCATCGAAGGCCCCGGTGTAGCAAGCCAACAGCAACGCGATCGGCGATCGCTCCGCGGGACGTTTCAACTGGGAAACACTTGTGTCGTCCAAGATCGGCGTCCCGGCGGCGGTTGCTGGCACCCGATCCAATTGCGTCACGTGACCATGACCGGCGTAAACCCAAAACAGGCCGCCACCATTAAAACCGTTGACGACGGTTTGGCAGAAGTTTTTCGCCCCGGGAAAAAACGGACTCGTTGGACTCGCATACGTAACGCGTGTCTGAATGCTGGAGGGGAGATTGGAGGTCAGGATGCCACGGACAACCGATTCCATCGCCGCATCGATCAACAGCCCAAACCCGCCGACTCCCGCGGTCAGGTCGACCTGATGTCGCCATGGACCGAAATGACGACTGGCTTCATACCGACGCACCCGATCGACAAACGATTCCACTTGATCGCCCCGTGCGATCGGAATCCGACCGACCGGCACATCGAGCGCTCCATCGCCATCCAAATCGCCGTACAGACTGTCGGTCGCCAGCGTCGGCAGCGACCCCAAAGAGGCTGCCACGGGGCTGGCCAGGTGGTGCGTGGGAACATGTCGACGGGGATCGACCGGCCAACGTGGGCCCTGAATTCGGCAGTCGCCAAAAATGACAACCGCTTCGGGACGCAGCCCCCTAGCAGCCACCATCGCCTGCAGATCGGCGACGACATCGCCGACCATCGGCTTGCTGTCGACGACGTGCACCGTCACCCCTTGGCTCTGCCGATACTCCACCCACGGGCCGATTGCCGGCCGTAGATCGGTGGCACAGACGACGATCGCGTCGCGGGCCGCGGCGGTCGAAACAAGCGTGAGTGCAAGCAGCGTGGCGAGCGTTCGCGAGAGCATGCATTTGCCTTTTGACGAAAAGGATCGATTGGAGTCGCACATCCGCTGGGGGGATGCGAGAAATAGCGTCTACCTAAACCGCTCTGGGCACAGCAACGCAAAGTCGATCTTACCGGCTTAGCTTTCCAAAAGTAAAGAGACTTCTCGTGGGGGAGACCACCGTAACCGGTTCAAATCGGGCGAGATTACCGCTAGGATAGCAGGGAAGGTCAGGGGTACTGACAGAGTTGAAGATTTCGCAACGTCCGTGATGGAAGCCGTGTTATGAGTGAAGCAAAAGTTAAAGGCATTGTCCACCTTGTCGAAGAAACCAAGACGTACGGAGCCAAGGGTTTTCGCAAGCGTATGGTCGTGCTGAGCCAAGATTTCGGCAGCTTTACGAACTACGTCCCCCTGGAATTCACCCGCGACAATTGCGACCTGGCCAACGATCTGAACGTCGGCGACGAGATCGAGGTCAATTACCGGCTGAACGGCCGCAAGTGGCAGAAGGATGCCAACAGCGAAGTGAAGTACTTCCTGAGCGCTGAAGCGATGGGCTTCAAAGCGGTTGGCAACCCACCCGCTGCGGGTGGTCGCGACGCGGCATCCGCAAACGATGCCTTCTCGGAAGTTTCGTACGACGAAGGCGACGTGCCGTTCTAATCCAGAACGGCGCTCGCATGGGGACGACACTCCGTCGGCGCCCCCTGCACCGATCATCATTTCAGAACAAACGCGAGACGCCGGCAGAACGGCGTCTCTCATTCTCCAAGACGCCAGCCCAATGGCGTCTCTACTTGCGACGGGAACTCTCTTTCCCGGAAGATGCCAGCTCAGTGACATCGCGACCTTAGGCCGAATCGTTGCCGATCTTGACTTTGATCGATCCGAGAGCCTGAGTCAGCAACTTCTCTTTGTTGCCGACAAACAGAATATTGTCCAACACGATCGCACGAGTCTCACCGGCTGGATGCAGGATCAATCGCCCCGCTCCCAACAAGATGAACTCGAAGACGTCGTTGATCTCTTTGTCGACTCGCAACTGCGGAGCGGGATAACGTTTCAGATCGCTCAAGATCCCGTGGTGATGCAGCAATTCATTGTTGGAAAGCTCCCAATAATTCATCCGCACGCTGACGAAGACCGCGACATACATCAACAACATCGCAACACTGATACAGCCAAAGAAGGTTGAATTGGCAGCCGGTCGCAGCGCCATCACCCAACTTTCCACGGCGGGCAACAGATTGGGTTTCATGCTAACCGCCATCCAGCCGCCAAGGGCAAGCGTGGTCAGAATAAAGATCAGCGTCAGCGAAGTGGCTCGGGGAAAATCGAACACGATCACAAACGTGTTCAGAGCCAGCACTCCCAGAAAGATGCCTGTCATCATCACCGGCAGCGAATCGTCGGGATTGACAGTTTTGAAACCTTTTATTGCCAACACTGCCCAGGCGAGCAGGGAGATCAGCAACGTGGGGTACATAAAGATGAACTTCGGAAACGGAACTAAATAGATCCTCTGCGACTTCTTAGCTTGTGGTGGGTGATCGGTGTTCGTTTCGTCGCTACTCATTCGCAACTTCCTTTTCGATGGGTGGGACCAAGTGCTCTTGCTTCAATTCGCCGTAGCGAACCGTTTCTTGGGTTCTATGGCGAATAATGTAGCCTGCACGCGGTTGCCACTCAATCGTAGGGTGTCGCTACACCAAGGAAGGCTCTTCGATATAGAGGTCCAACAACTGGCTCTGCACCTTGATCGCCCGCAGCAACGTCCAGATCTGCTCGGGTTCAAACTTGATCGGCCCATCGCCAGCCAGATCATCCAGTTCGTCGCTCATCGCGGCATGTTGATCCGATGCCGCCTGCAACCGAAAACAGGCACTGTTCCAATGTCGCAACAACGCTTGATCATCGGCGAGTTCGCTCGGTTCGGTGACGTCGTTCAGGATCAACAAGCTCAACCGCGCCACTTCGTGTGGGGTGAGTTGTGGCTGCAGTTTGATTAGACGTTCGGCCAATTCGTGACATTGCATCGTGGAATCCGAGCTGAGTGTTGAGTGCGCCCATGATCTACGGAGTTCGCTGGCGTCGCATCGTCTAACGCAACTCAAACTCCACGGAAAATCCTACGATAGGGAAATCCCGCCGCGCGACGGGTCGACAAAAAAACAGCCAATAGTCGACCCTGCGGCGCACCACATCAACATGTGATGCCTGAAAGCAACAGCTCAAGATACTCGGGGGGGCTTTTTCACCCCTACCTTGCTTGCAGCCCGCCCCTAAAGCAGCCCATACGCCTCGAGCGTCTGCACCAATTGAGCTTCCGAGGCTGGATCCAAGGGTGTCATCGGCAACCGCATCTCCCCCGAATCGCGTCCCAACAACCGCATCGCAGCCTTCAAGGGAATCGGGTTGGTCGCCAAGCCGAGCATGTTTTTGCACAGTGGGAAGAGTTTGTGATGCAACCGCAGCGCTTCCTCCGCCGCACCACTGGCAAACGATTCCACCAACGCTCGCATATCGCCCGGGACGATGTTTCCCGCGACCGAAACCACCCCTTCGGCTCCCACGGCCAGCATCGGCAGGGTCAGGCTGTCGTCGCCGCTGAGCACTGTCAAATCGGTCTGGTTGAGAATCTGCGAGCACATGTCCAACGAACCAGTCGCTTCCTTGACCATCGTGATCCCTGGCAATTCAGCCAAGCGGGCGATCGTTTCCGCTTCGATCACCTTACCGGTGCGACCGGGAATGTTGTAGACGCAGACGGGAATCGAAACCGCTTCGGCAACGGCCTTGAAGTGCTGATAGAACCCTTCCTGCATCGGCTTGTTGTAATAGGGTGCCACCTGCAACGTCGCGTCGGCCCCTTCGCGTTCGGCCCGCTGCGTCAAACGCAACGCTTCGGCCGTGCTGTTGCTGCCCGTTCCCGCCATCACTTTGCAACGGCCTGCCACCACCTGAATCACTTCGCTGATCACTCGCTCGTGTTCATCGTGCGACAGCGTGGGGGATTCTCCGGTCGTGCCGACAGGAACGATACAGTTGGTGCCGGCGGCGATCTGAAATTCGACCTGCTCGCGCAACAGCGAATAATCGACCTCGCCATCGCGGAACGGGGTCACGATTGCTACCGACAGTCCTGCGTAATCGGAACCTTTGCGTTGAGTCATCTTTCGCGTCAATCCTACCTAGTCACCAAGAATTTGTATCGTTTGGTTGCAGTGGGCAAATCTTAGAAGTTCGGCCAATGGCACTTTCCACCCCAGCAGGATAAAGCAACCCGGGCACGGCGTCCAAGGGGCACTCGCCCCGGGAGGCTGCTCGGCGCCCCGCCCCGCCCCCGTCAGTCGGCCGATCCTCACCGCTGAATCTATCAGGACACCGCCCCCTGTCCCCGGTTCGTTAAAATCGAAACGATTCTTTCACCAGCCTTCCCCCGCCGACTCGATTCCTTCAAACGAAAGTCGATTCGGATCGATTGACGCCTCCCCGCCGCTGCAATAGCCTGCGAGAAAAACAAGCGCCCCACCGGGTATGGAACCACTGTTTGAGCGATCCATTGAACACATCCAATCCAAGCACTGCCAACGCCAAGCCTTCGGCGCTGTCGGTGACTCAGCTGAACAACCAAGTCAAACAGACGCTCGAGGGCCAGTTCCGCAACATCTGGGTCGCTGGCGAGATTACCGACATCGCGCGGCCTCACAGCGGTCACGTCTATCTGACGCTCAAGGACAAACAGAGCCAGGTTCGGGGCGTGATCTGGCGCAGCGCAGCCGAACGGCTGCGGTTCGATTTGCAGGACGGCCAATCGGTCCTTTGCCAAGGTGACGTCGACGTCTACAGCGCGCGCGGCACATATCAATTGGTGATCCGCCGAGTCGAGCTGCGCGGGGTCGGCGATCTGCAAACCGCACTCCGTCAGCTGCAGCAGAAACTGCAGGCCGAGGGACTGTTCGATCCAGCGCGCAAGCGGCCGTTGCCTCGCTTTCCACGTCGAATCGGTCTGGTGACCAGTCCGACCAGCGCGGCGGTCCACGATTTTCTAGAGGTCGCACAGCGACGGTGGCCCGATCTGGACGTGCTGATCATCCCCACCAAAGTCCAAGGGGCCGAAGCGGCTGCCGAAATCGTCGCTGGAATCGCAGCGGCCCATAAGATCCAACCGGCGTTGGATGTTTTGGTCGTCGCTCGCGGTGGCGGCAGCCTGGAAGATCTATGGTGCTTCAACGACGAACGGGTCGTCCGCGCGATCGCCGCGTCGAAGATCCCGTTGGTCTCCGCGATCGGGCACGAGATCGATGTCACGTTAAGCGATCTGGCCAGCGATCGTCGGGCGCTAACTCCTTCGGAAGCGGGAGAATTGGTCGTCCGGTCGCGCGACGACTTATCGAACGAACTGACCAAACTGGCCGACGATCTGCGGTTGCGGATCTTTCAAAAGCACGCCAATCAACAGGCCCAGCTGGAACAACTGTCGCGACGCCCCGTCTTCACTCGCCCCTTCGATCGCATTACGCAACAGGCGCTCTGGTTTGATGAAGCCGAATTGCGGTTCAATCGCGGCATCCAAACGGTTGTCGAAAAAATGCGTCAACAGCTCGCTTCAGCCGCCGAATTGTTGGATGCCGTCGGGCCGTTGAAAGTGCTCGCCCGCGGTTACAGCGTCACGCAAACGGCCGACGCGGCAAAGTTGGTGCAATCGGTCGATCAGGTTCAGCCTGGCGATTCGATTCAAACCGTCCTCGTCGATGGGACACTGCACAGCACAGTCACCTCCAAATCGACAAAGCCGAAATAGCCACAAGAGCGGTCGCAAGGACGGCCAAACCAAGCCGACCTAGGCCCCCTTTTCGTTGAAGGCGTCATATCCCGCATCGATCGCAATCGCGGCTTGCAAACGCGCCATCGCACTCCAGAATTGGATGCACCCTTCGTTAAACTTGTCGGCCAGGAAATCAGTATGCCCATCGTCACTTTCGGCGGCGTTCAAATTGAATGCGAACTTGGGGCCAACCTGCGCCGTGTCTTAATGAAAGCCAAGCTGCCGCTGTATCACCCTCTGGCGAGGTTCACCCATTGTCGCGGCATGGGCACCTGTGGCACCTGCGCCGTAAAACTTCGCGGCAGCGCTTCCTGGCCCACCAAACTCGAAGCACTTCGTCTGCGTCTGCCCCCGCACACCGCCGAAGCGGGATTGCGATTGGCTTGCCAGTGCTCGGTTCACGGCGACCTGGATGTCGAAAAATTTGGAGGCGTCTGGGGGCAACACTTGGATAGCCCCGTCAGAGTTCTCGATCCCCGAGCTCGCGCGCGAACGCCCAAAGTCCCGCCTCGCCAACCACATCAACCGGCCATCGCTGCGACTCCAGCGACACCGTTCCGCTCCAGCCGCTCGGTCATTCGATCACTGCAATCCGCGGCGGGCTCTTCTTCGGCGAGCCCTCGGCGGCATCGCGCCGCGATGTCGGAACACGCTCGCGTCAACCAAGCCCGACTGCTGCAACTGGCACGCGATCGCCAACTGGCAATGCATTCCTGAACCGCGACAATCGTCGCAGCTCCAACGTTCCTGCTTTCCTTGCTTCGGGGGCGACCTATTCGCGACCGCGTGCCGGCGGATACCACAAGCAGAAAAGCGATTCGCGCGGGATCGCAGAGCCTCGATGGTTTGTCAGCGACCGGTGATTGCTTTAAGGTGAAAATTGCTAGAATGAGAAACACCTTGCGCTGCTAGCCCGCGAACCACATTCGATCGCTTTGCCAATGTTCCAGTCCGCCCCACTTGATACGACAATCGAAGTGGTGACGCCTGAAAACATTGCGTTTAAGTATCAATTGGCGGGTCCCTTTCGTCGCTTGCCAGCCTTCTTGATCGACCTAGTGATCAAATTCCTGATCATCTTGCTAGCGATTCTCGCCGTGACATTGTTCGCAGGCTTGACCGGCAGCCAATTGGCCGGGATCGCTGGATTCGCGGCGATCAACGTCGGTTGGTTCTTGGTCTGGTGGTTCTACGGCGTCGCGATGGAGACCTGGTTCAACGGACGCACCGTCGGCAAGATGGCGATGCGGATCCGTGTCGTCACCGTCTCGGGGCATCCGATCGGCGGTGTTCATGCGATGCTACGAAACCTGATCTGCGTTGCCGATTTAGCTCCGCCGGTCTCGTTGCAATTTTTTGCCGCCGACGCACCGCCGGTCTACATGATCCCCACGGGCATCGTGGCATTGGTCGTGATGATCTGTACACGGCGGATGCAGCGGTTGGGCGATCTGGCCGCCGGCACGATGGTGGTGATCGATGAGCGAGGGTGGCAATTGCCCGTCGCTCATGTCGACGATACGCGCGTCCCGGCGCTGGCCAGCTTCATTCCTCCCGACTATCGGGTGAGTCCTTCGTTGGCCAAAGTCTTGGCTTTGTACGCCGAGCGTCGCTTGTTCCTATCGCCCCAACGACGGCGTGAACTCGCAACCCCCTTGGCCCTACCGCTCGCCGAGCGTTTCGAATTCCGCGAAGACCTCGACCACGATCTGTTACTGTATGCCTTGTATTGGCGAACCTATCTGGCCGACGGACGCAACCAAGATGTCGACCTGCAACCCCTGGCCGGGTACAGCCCTTTGCAAAAGGATGCCCAGTGGGTGCCAGCCGAATCCGTTGCGTCGGACGCAACCCCATCGGTCGACGCCCTCCCGATCGATGCTACACCGATCGCTGATCAAGATCCTTCCACGCCCCAGGACTCCACACCATGAACATCGTCGCTCTGCTGGAACAGCGTCGCCACGGCTGGGAAGAACTGGAACGGCTGTGCGACCAGATGCAAGCGCGCGGTCGGACGCGAGAAAAAGCGGCCGGCGCGACGCGATTCGCTTCGCTCTACCGTTCCGCCTGCGCCGACTTGGCGTTGGCCGAAGCCTATCAACTGCCGCCGGCAACGGTGGAATATCTGCATCGATTGGTCGGCCGCGCCCACAATCAACTCTATCGCAGCCGTAATTTTTCGTTGTCCCGATCGGTCGACATGTTTGTCCGCCAAGCGCCCCAGCAGATCTTCGCCGACCCCTGCGTTCATGTTTGCGCACTGTTGTTTTTTGGACTGTTCTGGCTGGCGATGTTGTTGGGGATGTCGGAAGAACGTTTGCCCGATTTCCCGGCGCAGGTCGTCGGCCAGGCGCAGCTGGAACAGATGGAGACGAACTTCGCAGAGGAGCTTAACGCCGGCGTCGATCATTACGTGATGATGGCCAGCTTCTACATTCGCCACAACACCGGGATCGGCCTGAAGTGTTTTGCGTATGGCATCTTGATTATCCCATGCATCTTCACGTTGGCTTACAACGCGGTTGCGCTAGGGACCAGTTTTGGATACATGGCCCGTGCGTCGACCACCGGCGGCGACAACTTCTTTGAATTTGTGACGGCTCACGGACCGTTTGAACTGACCGCGATCGTGCTCTCCGCCGCCGCCGGTTTGCGATTGGGGATGGGGCTGATTTCGACCGCCGGCCTGTGTCGCGCCGATTCGTTGAAGGTCAGTGCGATCCGGGCGATTCCGGTGATCGCCGCAGCGGCGGTCTTGTTTACGCTGGCCGCATTCACCGAAGGCTTTTTGTCTCCCAGCCCGCTCCCCTACACGATCAAGGCGATGTGGGCGATCCTGTCCAGCGGCGCCATGACATTTTATTTCGTCGTTTTAGGATTCCCCAGGGCAGGCATCGATGCAACTTGATCGCACGCATGTCGTCGTTCGGCCGCGCTCGTGCAGCGAATTGTGCGATCTGGCGCTGCTGTTGATGCGTCAATATTTCTTTCCGCTGTGCGTCGCCTTTGCGGCCGGTGCGCTGCCGTTTGCGATCCTGAATGCTGCCCTGATCGGTTGGCTGCCGATCGAATCGGAATTTGAAGGGATCGCCGACGAAGAGACATTTGCGTGGCGATTGGAATATGTTTTCCTGATGGCTTCGCTGATCTTCCTGGAGGCACCGTTGGCGGGCGTTTTCGCAACGCTATTCATCGGCCAAGCCGTTTTCGAACAACGACCTACCTGGCGCGATGTCGCTCGCGAGGCGGCGGCAAGCTGGCACCGGTGCGTCTGGAAACTGGGAATACTGCGGGGGCCGT
This sequence comes from Rosistilla ulvae, assembly GCF_007741475.1. Taxonomy (NCBI): domain Bacteria; kingdom Pseudomonadati; phylum Planctomycetota; class Planctomycetia; order Pirellulales; family Pirellulaceae; genus Rosistilla; species Rosistilla ulvae. Next base: position 5,405,302 of record NZ_CP036261.1, read on the forward strand.
TGCCCGCCGTGCTGATGTTGATGTGGGCTTGGTCGCTTGGCGATGCCGACGGGCTGGCCGTCTTTTTCATGATGCTGATCCTGATGTTCGTCGGTTGCATCCGCGCCTTCCGACCGCACGCCCCCGAGATCTTGCTGCTGGAACGTTGCCCGTTGCGCGGTGGTAAATCGGGACGCATGACCTACGCTCAACGCAGCCATCTGTTCCACGCGCCTGTCACCGGCGATTCGGTCAACCGCTTTGTCACGATGATGCTGCTGGCGATGATGCTCACCACCTCGCTCTTCTTTGCGTTGATCTTCCTACAGGGTGTCTTTGCACAGCGTTGGTCGTTCAATTTGGTGGCTCAATTGGTCTACGTCCCCGCCGCGATGTGGATCGTCGCCGGGTACAGCGTGCTGTTTCGCTTCCTGTGCTACCTGGACAATCGCATCCGGCTGGAAGGCTGGGATGTCGGGCTGGCGATCGGGGCCGAAGCGATCCGACAATTCGGCAGCCCCGAGAAAGAACTGGCGACCAGCGGAGCCAGCCAATGAACGTCGCTCGCCCCACGATAGCGAACCGGATTCGCACCGCACGGTCTGTCACGCGGGGACGCTTCCCCAACCGAACGCACTGCCGTCACGCGTTGCGCGTCGTGATGCTCGTTTCCCTGCTTGCATCAACCGCGATGGCAAAACCCGCATCTCCAAGCTCCGCAATCCCCGCCGCCGACGATCAAACATCCGAAGCGATTGGGCGCCAGGCGATCCACGCGCTGGGCGATCCTCCCTGGTACGATCGAGACGAAGACCGGATCAAGGCGATTCCGGTCGAGAGTACCGATGCGTCCGAGGATGATGTCGCCGCGCGGACCAGCGGGTACCAACAATCGGGACCTCCCAAGCCCCAAGGCTCCAACAACCTGAATTCGATCCTCGAAGCGTTGGGGCAAGTGGTCGCGTGGTCGGTGCTGGCGGTGCTCGTATTACTAATCGTCGCCGCAATTGGATATGCGTTCATGCTCCGCGAACGCGAGCACCGCTTCCGCCGCTCGGGCATGGCCGATGACGAACGAGAGGAGAGTGAAACGACCGAGCGTTTGGAACGATTGCCCGTCCAGATCAACCAACCGGCATCGAATCTTTTGAACGAATCCAAGCGGTTGATGGAGGCGGGGCGTTACAACGAAGCGATCATCTATCTGTTCAGCCACGAATTGGTCCAATTGGATCGCCACCAATTGGTTCGGTTGGCGCGCGGCAAAACCAACCGACAATATCTGCGTGAAATTCGCCAGTCGAACGACTTGCTAGAGATCCTACACTCCACGATCCACGCCTTCGAAGATGCCTTCTTTGGCGACCACACGATCACGCGGCAACGTTTTCAAAGCTGTTGGGCTCAACTCGACCGCTTCCACGCCGCCGTCGAACAGACAGTTAGCAAGGGGGACTCGGCATGAATCGTTCATGGGGTCCGTGGGGCTTGTTCACCCTGGTCTTGATCGTTGGTTCGATCTACGCGAGCGTAACTCGCCAACGGGAAATGATCACTGCGTACGGCTATTCGTACTCGCATCAAGGCACGCTAAGCATCAACGGGACCGCGGCGTTTCGTGAAATGTATACGCTCCGTGACTGGGATACACAGACGATCAAACGGCTCTCCAACGCCGCCGATCAACTCGATACGATCGTCTGGTTTCCCGATGCCGAACAAGTTCCCAGCCACCGCGCCACCGCGTGGCTGGACCGATGGCTTTCGGAGTCTCCCCGGACGCTGGTCTTTGTCGCCCGCGGTTTCGATTCGACCGAACCGATGTACTGGCGAAAGGCCATGGCCGACGCCCCACCGCAGCAACGGCTGGAATATCGTCGGCGTCAAGCGAGAACGGAAGTCCTCGCGGAGTCTCAGCCGCAAATAGGAACCACGAATTCGTTCTCAAACGGATGGTTCACATTGGATTTTCAGTCCCATTACACGACGGCCCAAGATTTTGGTGGCCCCTGGGCCGAACAGATCGACCCGCTCCCCCAACGCCTGACCACGCGAGCGACGATCCGCACCTTCGATCCCGACACCGACAGCCAGCTGTCGACCGGCCTGTTTCGTATCGACACCGTCGACGAGGATGAAGCGGTCACCATGGAACCGTTGCTGACATCGGCGTCGGGCGATACGTTGGCAGCGAGATTGAAGAGCGAACGGTGGCCCGATTCCCAGGTCCTGGTCCTCAGCACGGCGGAGTGTCTACTGAACCTATCGCTTACCGAACCGGCAAACCGCGCGTTGGCCGATCGATTGATAAAACAGACCGGCCCGCCGAGCGATGTCGGTTTCCTTCGGACCGACATGATGGGAGCGCGCGTCCAAGGCGATTCCGACGACGACTTGGCCGCCGGGATGGAACTGCTGACGCAATGGCCGCTCAGCATGACGACGATGCATGTCGTATTGCTAGGGTTTATCGCGATCCTAGCACTGTTGCCGATCTTTGGTCGGCCCCGCCGATTGCCCCCTCCCGCAACGGGCGACTTCGGCGAACATGTCTCCGCCGTCGCCGAATTACTGCAACGCAGCGGCGACACCGACTATGCGCGGCAACGAATTTCCGAATACTTCGTACAGGTTCGTGGCGAAGAATCGGGACCTTGGGTGCTGCCAACCGCACCCGCCCCAGAAGATAAACCACCAGGAGATGCAAATTGATCGAGACCACTCCGACCGCAGAACGCTTCGAACGCGCCCGCGAGATCTACCAAAAGATCACCGAACAGATCAGCAAACTTTATGTCGGCCAAGACGAATTGGTACTGGGCACGCTGACGGCGTTGTTCAGCCATGGGCACGTCCTGATAGAAAGCGTCCCAGGTTTGGGCAAAACGCTGTTCGTCCGCACGCTGGGCAAAGTGCTCGGCTGCGATTTCGGAAGGATTCAATTCACCGCCGACCTGATGCCATCGGACATCACCGGTGCACCGGTCTTTGATATGAAGGAATCGGAGTTCCGGTTCCATCCCGGTCCGGTCTTCACGCAACTGTTGCTGGCCGACGAGATCAATCGATCCCCCGCCAAAACGCATGCCGCTCTGCTGGAGATCATGCAGGAATACCGAGTCACGATCGACGGGGTCAGCCATCAGGTGCCGCGACCGTTTTTGGTTCTGGCAACGCAGAACCCGTTGGAGAGCGAAGGGACGTACAACCTGCCCGAAGCACAACTCGATCGATTCATGTTTAAATTGATCATCGATTACCCCAGCAGCCAACAGGAAGCCGAGATCCTGCGGATGCACAGCAAACAAATCGACCTCAACAAACGACTGCACGACGAAGTCGCCACAGTCACGTCGCCTCAAGAGATTCGCGACCTGATCGCGCTGTGTGGCCAAGTGAGAATCGAAGATCCCTTGGTCGATTACATCAACAACCTCGTTCGACTGACTCGCAACTGGCCCTCGCTTCACATCGGTGCTTCACCGCGGGCGGGGATCGCATTGATGCAATCGGCTCGTACCCTGGCGGCCTTTGGTGGTCGCGACTATGCCACGCCCGACGATGTGGTCGAAGTCGTGTTGCCGGCACTGCGTCACCGCGTGCAATTGACCGCCGAAGCAGAAGTCGAAGGGCGCCGCGTCGACGAAGAATTGACCGCGCTGATCCGTTCGGTCGAAGTGCCGCGCAGCTGACCGCCCACAACCACCCACCTCAAACGCCCCATCCCGCGCGACTCCCCACCGTTGTTACCCGAATTAGGCAAACCAACGCCCCCCTGCCGCTATCCACAGCGAACACCCACCTTTCTCCCCCGCCTAGACCAGCACCCCACACTTATCCTAGGATTGTGGGCAAGCTGCGTTTCCTAGCAGTCGACATTGCTTGGTGCAATGTTTGGCTGCGACGATCAACGGATTGTCCTCCATGCCTCTTCAGAAACCGACTCCATCGAATGCCGACGACGCGATCCGCCAGATCGCCGGGTACCTGAACTTTTCTTCAGGGGCCAGCGATCCGCACACATTGGCGAACATCGACCAATTGTGCCAACCGTCTCAGGCGACCGATCCGCTGTTCAGCCAAGCCGCTTGGATCAACTTGGGCGATCGAATCAAGACAGCGCTCGGCGAGCTCGAAGGTTCCAGCAGCGCGTTTGCCAGCGTCGAACAGGCTCGCACCGTCGTCCGTTTGGTCTGGAGCGACCTGCTGCCAGCCTACATCGATTTCCATCGCGATCTGCTGTTTCATCAGCCCCCCGAAGTCCTGATCAACAGTTTTTTCCTGGGCCGCTGCATCGAAGCGGTCTTACAACAGGGGGGCCCTTGGGAAGAGACCGACCGGATCGTCAGCGGAGCGATCGCCACCCTGAACAACTGCGTCGGATACCGTCCCGTCGCGACGCTGGAAAATCGCCGCTGCCAACCCTATCCCCATGAATGGTTCGCACCGATCCCGTTATATATCGACGGGGTGGGCGTTGCGTCGGGTCGTTACCACGACGTGCTCGCACGCGCTTTGGAGATCCTCCGCGACACCGACGAATCGATTTTGCGAGCGGCCTATTTTGATGTCAGCCTGCTCTCGGAACTCGCCTACGATCCCCGCGCCTACGATTTTGATCACCCGGTAAACCGGCGACCAAACTATCACTTCGGCACCTGGGATCCGCACGCGATCGACAGCCAAGGTCGCTATCGACGTTTTCTCGTTCAACAGGTGACGCTCGATGCGTTGCAGAGTCGCGTCAGCGAAGCGAGCGACCTGCCCCAAGAACAACTGGCCGAAGAAGCGGCGGCTGTCCTCGCTGGCACGATCTTGATGGCATCGGGAATCAGTGGCTGGGGCCCGTCGGCTCACAGCTCGACCGTCACCCTGGCGACGCTTTGTCCGGAGATCGCTCAATTTCGCGATGCGTTCTACGACTACCTGTTGAACAACATGAGCGGTCCACACGGCGAGCGTTTAAAAGCCGAAGCCTTGGTCAGGCACCAAGCTTTTGGCGCCGCGCGGCAACACCTCAACGCGTCGTTGGCCCGCCAGCGAGCCATCCAATTACAGCACGTCCATCTGGCCAAGCTGTACGCCCGAATGGGATTTCCCGACGCTGCCAAACGACAAACCGATGTCGTGCATGTGACCAACGCGCGGATGCAGAGCCGGATCGATTGCGCGATGACCGAAGGCTTGCGAGCACTGCATAAAGGCGACCTGGCGACCGCGGCCGAAGTCCCGGCCCAAGTGATGGATCTGGTCCACCGCGGCATCGATTGCGGTGCGATGGTCGACCCTTGGAACATCATCGGATTCGCAGGGAATTTCTCCCGCTTCCTCGGTCCCGACAGTGCCGTTCACGACCACCGCGTCGACGAATTAATCGCGTTGATGGAACAATTGTTCGGCTACACCGCAAGGGTCTGGAGCGAAGCGGCGGCGGTCGACGACCAGCCCAGCTTTGAACTGCTGGACCGCCAGTTCCGCGATGCAGCGATGTGGTGGCGACAGTTCGCGGCGCACGAAGTCGCCGACCTCGAAGCGACCGACCCATTGGAAACCTACGAATCGGCGAAATTGGTCGCCGGCGCTTTGCGTGTCTGGCACCGCGGTGGCGCGTCGGCGGGAGATGTCAAATTCTGGGCCCCCCACGCGCAAGCCTTTGATTCACCGCGAGCTTACGCGCTGGTGATCGGCGCGCTGTTGGAACGGGAAGATTTCGTCGCCTCGATGGCCCTGTTGATGCACTGGTTAGGGAACGCGGCGGAAGTCGGTCTCGAACGGGGCAACAGCTCCTTTGCACGGATCGCCGAACGCTGGCTGGCCAGTCTGCGACAGACGGCGCGTCGCGGCGATCGATCCAAACCGGGCACCGAGCGTCCTTGGGAATTGGTCCACAAATTTTTCGATTTCCTGGAAGCCAACGCGGAAGACTTCTGGCATCCACCGCAATTCGCGCTGGGCGAACATTCGACACGAAAACGCGACTGGGATCGCGAACTCGAAGCGCTCGACCAAGATGGCGATGACGACGAAGACCAACAAGACCTATTCGATGCCGCTTACGAAAACGTAACCTACCAAGACACGACCAACGACGGATTCGAAGGGGCCGTGTTCGAGGAAGGGGATGGCAGCCAGGATGAACTGGAAGCCGAATCGCGCCGCCTTGCTGAACACCTCAGCTTCCTCACCTCGCTGTCGCGATTGTGGGTGATCGCCGCCGATTTCCGCGGTATCGCACACGCCGAAGCCGAAGAGCAGAAGGACGATGAACTGATTCGCCGGCGGATCGATTTGATGTCCCAATGGACTCAACATGCGGCCAATAACCGAGCCGGATTGCTTGAACTGCTCGAAGCGGTTCAACATTACCGCATTCCCACCGGGGGTGCGGATGACGATTCGATGAGCACTTACGATCGCCGGCGGATGGTCCGCGATTCGTTGATCGAACGGATCATCGGCACCGCGGTGGAAACCTCCGATGCGCGGCGGGTCCTAACCGGATCGCTCGGCGCCGAACCGGGGGGCGATTCGGTCGCGGCCTCGTTGATGGCGTCGATGAGCGACGACGATCAGCAAGTGATCCAGATGTTCTCCGCATTGATCGATGGCCGCGGCGAAGACGTCAAGAAACAATTCCCCGACGTGCTGCGAGCGATCCAGACCAAGAGCTTGCTGTACATTCCGCTAGCCCGCGGTGGCGACCCGGTCAAGATCTTCACGACTCGGTTGCGACGTCGACTGTTGACCCATCTGTTGCAATGGCTCCCCCGACAAGGACACATGGCGCTCGCCTGCCAATTGGTCGAAACAGCTCGGTTGATGGAACATCACAATCCGGTTGGCCCTGGGGCGGTGACTGAATTCGATTCGCTGTTTGGGTTTGGTTTCCGCAGCATGGTTCAATCGCTGGTCGACACCGTCCGTTCATGGCATGAAACGCAACATGACGACGCCGGCGAACTGATTTCTCTGCTGGAGAAACTGACCGAAACCCTGCTCGGCAGCTGGCTGGCCCACAGCCGAACGCTGCGGTTATCGGTTTTGGAAACCGCATCGGACGAGCGGTCGTGGAACGAACTGGTCCAGTTCATTCGCGAATACGGCGACCCGATCTTCACCCAATCGTTCCTCAAGCTGGGGAATATTCGGGCGATCTTGCATCAAGGCGTTAAAAATTGGCTGCAGCGTTTGATGGAAGATCCCGACGCCCTCGTCGGTACGCCATTGGTCGAAGCGTTGGGCAATTCGTTGCCGCTGAACAAGGCGGAACAACACCTGGAAATCGTCTTCGAATCGATCTTGGATCATCACAGCGAGTATCGCGATTACAACAGCACGACGACGCAAAGCGATCGCGGCGACCTGATCTACATGTTCTTGGACTTCTTGCGATTGCGAGTTCGATACGACCGCATCGCTTGGAACTTGCGACCGGTGATGTGGGCCCATGAGATCCTGGTCCGCAGCGGTTTCGATTCCGCCGCCGCCGCCTGGCGACGCTCGTTGGCTGAACGCATCGGCTCCGAATCGGAACTCTACCTGGTGAAGCTGCAAGAACTGCAGAACAAGTACGCGATGCGAATGCCTACGGTCGCCGATCGGATCAGCGAGCGGTTCATCCAACCGATGACGATCGACCGGATGCGAGCTCTGATCAAATTGGCGATGAACGACGCCGACAAACAACAACACTCGCACGCCTTCGAACTGTTGGACCAAGAGGCGGAAGTGATGACCCGCAACCCTTCGGGCTCGGGGCTCGATCTGCCAGCATGGCTGGCGTCGTTGGAAGAAGAGGTCGACAACGTGATCGCGCAGCGCGAAGCCGATGAGGTCGACGATCGTAAACTGATCTCGATCACCGCGACCTTCCCAACGGCCGAAGAGTTGATCGAACAACTCGAACAAGCCAACCGACAGGGCCGCCGCCTGCCCCACATGGAATAACCGCATCGACCTTTCCAAGTCGTGCACTCCAAAGTTTTTGACATTGCCCGAAACACGGCTTTGCAGGCTGGCAACAAATTGGTAAACTCACCCTCGCTAAAAAGAATGCCCCTGTAGCTCAGTCGGTAGAGCAGCTGACTCTTAATCAGCGGGTCCAAGGTTCGAGCCCTTGCGGGGGCACTTCAGGCATTATTCCCAGCGTTTTCGAGCTGTCCACAGCCGGAAACGTTGGGTTTTTTTGTGCCCTTTCTAAAGCCAGCCCCCGCGAGTCTGCGCCACAGCCTACACGCACTGCGATCGTGAACCTGATTTTCAGCACCAAAGTTGTGGGCTCAGCCTTTTCGTGTCACAGGGAAAAGGTTCGGGCGGCATCGCATTCACCTCAGACATGCCCAACAAGACATAGCAGGCGAAAAACGCAGACAGGGAAGTGATAGCGGAGGCCCTTGCAAGTCGCAGAGCAACGTGAAAGGCTCCCCGACGTCGGTGGCTTGGTAGTACCGCAGCAAGCCTTACCGATCTTGACCGAATGCCCATCAAACCGTCGAGTCTTCGAACTCAATGAGAACAGCCCCCACTGAATTAGCTTGTCGACGGGGTCTTGCGCACCTAGCAGTATCGACGAATTGACCACAGCCCACAGGAAGATGCCCGCTGGACGGCGCCGTTAGGGTTTACTGAACAGTTCGAAATCGAGCTTCTCGTTAGACTCCTGCTTCACCTCCGCCGTCAATCCACTAGTAATGGCGTCGGCGCATCGTGTTGGTATGAGCGATTTGTCCGACGGAGGCTCAGGAGCTTCGGGGTCAAATGGAACGACTTCCATCGCCTGGATGCCGACCTTGTAGGAACCAGGTTTCACTCCATCGTTCGGCTCAAAAGTCCGCAATTGAAAGAAACCGTCGGCGCCGATCTGGCCAAAGGCAACCTGACCGGTCGTCCCCTTGGATGTGTCGGGAATAAATTCAACCGTCCCCGTCTGCAACGGTTCTCCATCGATTGTCACCTTGCCCGAGACCGGGATCAGCCCAGGATGCCCCGAAGGACCACACCCCACCAGCGCAACACAACAGGTCGCCGCGACACAAACATCGAGCCAAGTTTTAGACAAGCGTTCTATTCTCATTATCGATTCAATTGCAATAGGTTAAAGTGCGCAAAACACCGGCTGGCAGTTCGTTGTCCACGAACTGCCAGCAACGGTTTACTCTTGATTTCCATACCGATTGTCAAGCAAGTGACAACGTGAGGCTGCACGCTCCGCTACCAGGGCGCGACCGTTTCGTTCCCGCCCTTTGTGCTGATGGCGCGCCAAGTGAGGATATCGACCGTCTCCGCAGCGAACCGAACGCTTCCATCGGCCATCACGATTTGGACCCCGCCTGGATGCTGAGAACTAAATGGCAACAAAGTCCAATCGTTCGCTTGATTGCCGGTATAGGGCGTCAATTGGTTGGGTCCATACCGCGTGCCCCGTGTCGAGCCACTACCTTCCAAATAGATCCCGCCTACCCAAGGACTCCAGCGCGAGTTGACTTTCCAGGTGGACCAACCGATATCCTTCATAATCGTCGGCCGGAATTCGGCATACATCATGGTATTCGAGGTGCCATCGATGACATCTGCCATCCGAGTCTTACTGTTCGCGAAGAACATCCCGTAGCGACTCGAATCGCCCAGAGTCGTCGTCGACTTAAAATTCTGATGCCCGGTCGGATGATAGCCGCCAACAGCTAAGTAGTTACTGATCACAGCATCGAATGATGGATTCGAGCCACCATATTGATAGAACTGATCCTTACCCGATTCCTCTCCGGCATACGAAGGACACAGATAGGCATCGATCCGCGTCGCGGCAATCTTGTGGTTCACTGGAGCGCAAAAACTGACGTTGAAGTCGACCTGATCGTACAACGGCCCTTGCTCGATGTAGGGCAAGATGTGAACCAACGGTCCAAATTTGTTGTCCAAATCGGTCGACGACGATGTGAAAGCCGTCCCGATACTTCCGGGAGGAAAACGTAGGTGCGTATCGTGGTAGTTGTGCATTGCCAAACCAATCTGCTTCAGATTGTTAGAGCATTGCATTCGCCGAGCGGCCTCACGTGCCGCTTGGACCGCCGGCAACAGCAGCCCCACCAAGATCCCGATGATCGCAATCACCACCAACAACTCAACCAGCGTAAGACCCTGCGATCGCAGGCCGCCGTTCGATTTCAATCGACTTTATCATTTGGCAATCTCCGAATGGTCGAGTGCTCGCAGCGCGAACCCTCCACCAAACTCATACATTGTTAAACCAAGCTAACAGCGAACTCCAATGCGCTACATTTCGATCGAATATCGAATCGACAACGCGCGAGATCTAATTTCCGAACCTGCAGCGGTTCAATCGGAGCACCGTTTTGCGGAAAGATAATTGACACACACAAGCTGACTTGGGTGCCAGATTACACATGAAGAAGGGTGAATCTACAGATTTCCCGCAAACCCTTCAAGTTACCATGATAAACAAACCAAACCGGCCCGCACAAATGATCCCCTTCACAGCAACACTGCCGATATATAGACAGACAAACCATGGTAAACTACACACTCCGTATACCCAACAATTCGAATGTTGAGTTTTCCTAAGTATCGATGTAGGGCAGAGCTTCTGTCGTACGCGATTTAGAGAATCGTCAGCGGGTTGCGGCGTTCTTCCAGAGTGCCGCGCGTGACGCCGACGCGGTTGCTGGCTCGCAATTGCGTCCAGACATCTTTTCCGGTCACCTCGCCGCGCAACAGCTGTTGATACAGTTCGATCGTTCGCGCGATCTCGGGCCCCGTTTCTTCCAACAGCTCGATCCGCATCGCCGCGACGCCGGCGGAGATCAACGACGGCACGATCTCTGCCGCGCTTTGAGCCGCGGCGTTGAAGAGCGTGTTGCGACAAGCCACGTCGGCTTGCAGCGGATGTTCCATCCCCGCCCGATCGCGCAAATGAACGACATGCCGATCGCAGGGCCTGCCGCAATTGGTCTTGTTCGTCCCGGGCGACAACACGGCGCAGAAGACACAATGCTCCATGTGGAACATCGGCATGTGTTGATGCACGACGATCTCCAACCATCCGCTGGGAACCGCTTCGATAAGTTCGGTCAATTGTTGCCGATTCAGATCGTACGACGGCGTGATCCGCGTCGCTCCCTGCGCGATCAAATGATCGGCGGAGATTTCGTTGGTCGCGTTCAGTGAAAAGTCGGCGATCACGGGGAAGCCTTCGTTTCGGTAGTATCTCAGTCCGGCCAAATTGCGAACCAGGTAGCCATCGGGCTGATGGCGTCGCATCGCGCGGAACAGCCCGTATTCGTCGGGCTTCTGGATCCGCGGCGTCGCCAGCACGATCCTGGCATCGGCCTGCCGCGCCATCGCCACCGCACCACGATACTCGCGGATGTCGTGGAAATCGGCATACAGGTCTCGCATCCCGGCGTCGATCGCCGCCTGCATTTGGTCCATCGTGCGACACAAAATGTGCAGCGTCGGCACGCGGCCAGCTTCGCTCGCTGCTGCGGCTTGCGTTTCCGAAACGCTTCGCTGCAGATCGGTCAGCGCCGATTCACAGTATCGCCGCGGCGGCCGCGCGATCGCTTGAGCTTCCAGCGCCGCGACCAGTTCGCGTCGCAACCGTCCCAACACGCTCAGCGGCAACATCGGACGGCCGACGATCTTGGCCGAAAGCGCCGCCAATTCAAACGCGGTCCCGCCCATCCGGCCCAGCTGGGCGTGAAGCGTTGCTTCGTCGATCGGGTGCTTGCGTGCTTCCTGCATCGGTTGGTCCGACTCGATTTCGACAGCCACCATGCCAGCCGCTTCGGCGACGACGCGCAGCGGTTGATCGACTGCGGCGGTCACGCGCATCCGCAGCGGACGCCGGCGGACCGGATCGGTTTGCGAATAGCTTCGCTTCAGCTTCTGGTTCAGCTTCGGATCATCGGTCTTCCACATCGCTTGGCCCGGTTCCAGCAGATCAAAATCGATCGCCCCGGTTCCGAACTGCAGCTCGACTCGCGAAGGATCCTCGCGATCCAACGCGCGGACATCGAACAGCCGGCCGCCCTGTTCGGCTTGCTGATCTCGATCGCCATCGAAGACGACCCCGTCGCCTCGATTCAGAGGGATTTCGGCGTCGACGATCACGCCACGACGATTCGTTGCGATCACCGTTCCCGCACGGACGCCACGCTTAGCGGAACTCTGCCCGGGGACCAAACGCTTGTGCTCGCAACCCTCCAGCCAGCCCGGCGAGAAGCCACGCGAAAAGGAAAGCTCCATCTCGCGGACTTCGGTCTCGGTCAGATGGACCGCGCGGCCCGCCATCGCGTCGTCGATCGCTTTGCGATAATGCCGAACGATGTTGGCGACATATTCGGGCGTCTTCAAACGCCCTTCGATCTTCAGCGAACAGACTCCAGCATCGATCAGATCGGGAATCAGCGCATATCCGGCCAGATCTTGCGGGCTCAACAGATACTTTTGGTCGCCGAGATCGCGGTCCTGGCCATCGACGATCAGCTCGTACGGCAGACGGCAGGCTTGGGCGCACTGGCCGCGATTGGCGCTGCGGCCTCCCAGCGATTCGCTGGTCAGACATTGGCCGGAATAGGCGACGCACAGCGCGCCGTGAATAAAACACTCCAACGGCATCGTCGTCTTCTGCGCGATCGCCTTGATCTCGCGGACCGACAGTTCGCGGCCGACGACCACGCGTTCGATCCCCAGCGATTCGATCTCGTCGATGCATTGGGCGCTGGTCATCGTCATCTGCGTCGAAGCGTGGATCGGCAGATCGGGAACCAGTTGCCGGACCAAGCGAACCAAGCCGAGGTCTTGCACGAGGACGGCGTCGACGTTGGCGTCGGAGATCTGTCGCAACAGGTCGGCGATCGCCGGCAGTTCGCTGGGAAAAATCAGCGTGTTTAGCGTGACGTAACCCGCCAGTCCGCGGCTGTGCAGCAGATCCATCACCTCGGGCAAATCGGCGGGGCCGAAATTATGAGCCCGAGCCCGCGCGTTGAATCCACAGTCGAGGCCGAAGTAGACAGCATCGGCACCGTTTTCGATCGCCGCGCGAACGCAATCGATGTCGCCCGCCGGAGCAAGCAGTTCGGGAGGCAGGGGCGCGGGGCGATCGGGCGATAAGGTGGACAAGGTAGCTTTTTGCGGTTGGGGACAGAGGCGTGGGAGGCTGGACAAACACAGCCTCATCGCACTCTCGCATTGTAGCGTACGATCGACTTTTTAGCCCGACCGAACTTCCCTCGATTTGACACCGCTGGGCTGGAAACCTCGCCGCACGTGGTATCATCACTCGCCCGAAACGAATTCTTCCTCGCCGGACCGCCACCGATGAAAACGGCCACTCGCCATCGACTGCTCTATTGGTACCTGCTGCTGTTTGGCGGCGTCGTCTTTTCCGCCTTCTTCGCCGCCGCGATGCCGAAAGCGTGGATGATCGCAACAGCGGAGTTCTTCGAAATCGCCGGCTTCCCCGACCACCGGCTCACCTGGTACCTGGCTCGGCACCTGTCGGTGGTCTACGGAATGCTAGGCGTCGCGGTCCTGGAACTGGCCCGCGACCTGCCGCGATACCGAGCGTTGGTGCTGAAGCTCGGTTGGGGGATCGTTGTCCTGGGCCTTTTGCAATGGTGGGTCGATCTAGCGACCGGCATGCCCGCGATCTGGACTTATGGAGAAGCGATCAGCACCGCCGCCGGCGGCGCTGTCATTGTCTATCTGGCTCGCGGCTCCGAAGAGCCGCCCGCCGACGTCGACTACTGATTGACCAATTCGGAAACGTAGATCATCAGCCCTTTATAGGACAGGTCGATCGCTTGACCGCTGACCGGCACGGGACCGTCCAGATCGGGATAGATATCCGCTGGCGAAGGCGCCGTCGTGTCGACAAACAGATTCCACTTCATTCCGCGGCCGTGCAATGGCATGTTGAAGGTCTTCCGCTCTCCGGTCGAATTGAAGAACATCACGACATCGCGTCCCATCCCGTCGGGATCGTCGGCTTTCAACGGTGCGGCCAAATAAGCCGACATCGCCAATTCGGGTTGATGCCAATCGAGCGCGTCGCCGTTGGCGTTGAACCACGAAACGTCAGGGATCTTGCGACCGTTTTCAGGTCGACCGGTGAGGAACTTCTTGCGTCGCATCGTCGGTTGGTCGCGGCGGAATTTGATCAGCCCCTGGACAAACCGAACCATCGATTCGTTCTTCTCGACCAATCGCCAATCGAACCAACTGATGTCGTTGTCTTGGCAGTAGGCGTTGTTGTTTCCCTTTTGCGTGCGTCGAGCTTCATCGCCCGAGACCAGCATCGGAACGCCTTGGCTGAGTAACAGCGTCGACAGCATGTTCTTGATCTGACGTTCACGAACCGATTGGATCCCGCGTCGTCGCGTCGGTCCTTCGATACCGTAGTTGTCGCTGATGTTGTGGTTGTCGCCGTCGCGGTTGTCTTCGCCGTTGGCCATGTTGTGCTTGTCACGATACGACACCAGGTCGTTCATCGTGAAGCCATCATGCGACGTGACAAAGTTGATGCTGCAGAACGGAGCCCGACCGGCGTGTTGGTACAGATCGCTGCTGCCCGCCAGGCGAGTTGCCACGGCGCCGAGCGTTCCGCCATCGCCACGCCAGAAACCGCGAACGTCGTCGCGGAAGCGACCGTTCCATTCGGCCCAACGCAGGTCGCCAAACGAGCCGACTTGGTATGCTCCCGCGGCGTCCCAAGCTTCGGCGATGATCTTGGTGTCAGCCAACATCGGATCTTCGGCGATCAATTCGACCATCGGCGGGTTGGGGACCAAATTGCCGTGCCGATCGCGACTCAAGATGCTCGCCAGATCGAAACGGAAACCGTCGACGTGGTAGTTGTGCACCCAGTGTCGCAGGCAATGGAAGATCATCTCGCGGACAACCGGATGGTTTCCGTTGACCGTGTTTCCGCAACCGCTGTAGTTCGTGTAGTGCTCTTGTTCGGAAAGGATGTAGTAGACCGAATTCTCGAGCCCCTTGAAGCTCAACGTCGGTCCCTGTTCGTTCCCTTCACAGGTGTGGTTGAAGACGACGTCCAGGATCACTTCGATCCCGGCGGCGTGCAACGCCTTGACCATCTCTTTGAATTCGTTGACCTGCGCTCCCGGCTGCTTGCCGGCCGCATAGCCACGGTGCGGCGCGAAGAAGGCCATCGGGTCGTAGCCCCAATAGTTCGGCCGTTCCAGTTTTTCGCCGTTGGTCGCTTCGATAGGGAACTCGTGCACCGGCATCAACTCGACAGCCGTCACGCCCAGCGACTTCAGGTACGGAATCTTTTCGATCACGCCCAGGTAGGTGCCGGGATTTTTGATCTTCGCCGTCTTGCTTTTGGTAAAGCCGCGGACGTGCATCTCATAGATCACCGAATCGGAAAGATCGTGCCGCAAGTGGCGATCGCCTTCCCAATCGAAGCTGTCGTCTACGACAACGCACTTCGGCGGACGGGTGATCCCGTCTTCGTTCGATTGGAACTTGCCAGCCAATGCCTTGGCGTAGGGATCGATCAATCGCGCCGAAGCGTCAAACCGCTGGCCGCGTTCGGGATCGAAAGGTCCGCTGGCTTGGAAGTGATACAGCTGGCCCGGCTTGAGATTCGGAACCTGAATGCTCCAGATGTCCCCCCAGCGGTCGACGTCGCGATCGAACTCGATCACCTTCGACGGATCGCGGTCGTTGACATTCTTGTAAAGCAGCAAACGCATCGAGGTTGCAGAACGGCTGTAAACAGAGAACTGAACGCCATTGGGCTTCACGACCGCCCCGTAAGGCAGTTGGTAAGCGAATTGCAACTCGGGGTGCGGGTGACGCATGAGCATATTTCGGAGATCCTTCTGGAGCATGACTCAAGGGGTAGTTCATCGACAGGCTTCAAATTGCCTATGTAAAAACAATACCCCCCGGTCTCGACTTCGGCCGGATTCTTCATGCACCTTCGCCCATTTTTATTTGAGCGATGGCCGGACGAATCAGCTAGCAAGCCGCTACCAGAAGCACCTTCATTGTCGGTCAGCGAAGAAAGAACGGACATTCCGGTAGGGTTAGACGCACTTTCGCCTTAACACCTTCCAGACCCAGACCACAAGATACCTTGCAATCCCCCGCTTGACTGCCCCGGCACTCGTATTATCCCCTCGCCACCGACCGGTAGCGATCGCTCCCACGCACAGCCTACTGGGGAAGTTAACCCGCCTTCAACGCCACCAGAGAGGCCTTAAGGACGAAATAATCGAAATAAACCTTGGAGTTTTCCGGTTGATCCGATCGTATGCCCAATACCGGGGGAGGAACATTGCCGACTATTTGCCAGCAGTCGACGCCGGATTGCCCAGGAGATAACGTCGGCAGACACGGAAGTCTACCGAACCGCTCTCCCGGCCCCCATGGATCACTCCGAAGTAGCAAGCCCCTTGGACATTCCGTCCAGCTCCGCCAGCTTCAATCGCACGCTGAGGATGTAAGGGTCGAGGCCTTCGTCCCAGTGACCGTAAGAGGTGGCGACAAAAGTGCCGTCACCCAGCAGTTCAACGCCCGAATAACCAGTGTCGTAACCCTTTGTATTTTCCTTCAGGCGAACGTTGTATTGGCCCTGCTTTCCGTTGGCGATATCGTCCCAGGTGCCAACCCAAGCGACCCAACTGCCTTCGAAGGGACGAGTATTCGCGGAGCGATAAGGTGATCGGCAACGGAAACTGACCATCAAACGGCCGTCGGAATCGTAGCGAGCGACATGCCGTTCGCCGGTCAGCGCCAGCGGAAGCTCACGCGGCTGGGTCCACGTCTTCCCTTCGTCGTCGCTAAACATCACGTGCGAGTTCTTACGCAAGCGACTCTCTTGCAACAGCACCGCCAACCGCTTGCCATCGGGCGATCGAATGCACGCCGGTTCGGCAAGATGAATCTCGTCGGATCGGAAAACAGCTTCGGGACGCGACCAAGTCAAACCGCCATCGGTCGACAGGCTCTTGTAGACCGTCACCGTTTCGGTGCTCCCACCACGTTCGGTAAAGTAGCGGCCGTCGTCGTGGAACATCGCCAAATAATGCCCCTTGGTGTTCAAGGCTTCGACACACCCCATCACCATGCTGCCGCCCCAATCGCCGGCCGGCTTCAATTCGCTCCACTGCTTTCCTTCGTCATCGGAAACCGCCGTTCGCGCCGGATACCTCCCCGCCCACAACAAGTTGCGACGCTTCCCCTCGGCATCGATGACACGATGCAGATTGGGAACTCCTTTGGAAGTCGACCAGTTTTCGGGAGTATCCAGCCGTGGGCCCCAAGTCTTTCCGCCATCTTCGCTGCGTTTATAGAGAAGCGCCCCGCGGCCGCGTCCCTTAGCATAGATGCACAGCATCGATTGGCCATCGTCTAACAAAGCGGTCGTGGGATAGCCAAGATAGAGTCCCGTTTCGCGGTCGACCACGACTTGGCGACGCAGTTGGTCGGTCAGATCGATCGTTTCCAGAGTCACCGCGGTCAGCGGATCATCCGCTCCCACACGTGAAGCGGTCGCGGCAAAGGCAAGCAGAACGGCCAGCGGAAAGGCTACAACTTTCATTTGTCATCGGTCCTTGATGAACGATCGATCCGTACGGTGCAACGGCAGCGCCGTCCCGATCTATGCCGTGCATGGTCTCTGAAAACAAACCCTGCCTGCGAAAAAGCAGGATCTGTCGCCCGGGCCACGCGAATTGAAAATGAACTGAAACGGGAGCTAAATACGTCTTCTCTTATAAGCTAAGCGAACGATTAAGCGAGCTGAAAAACTTGCGGGCCAAAGTGCTTCGTATGGACGGTGCCAATCAGCGTGTGGCACAACGCTTCGCGAACGACGATGTCCATCATCTGTCCCGCTTGGCGGCGATTTCCATCGAACACAACGATCCGGTCGCAATGCGTCCGCCCGGTCATCTGAACGACAGGCCCATCGTCGCCGTTTTTGATCGCCTTCTTGCTCGGCCCTTCGACCAGCACCTGAACCGTCTCGCCGACAAAGCGTTGATTGTCTTCCAGACAGATCTCGTTCTGCAGGTTTAACAAATCGTTGTTGCGACGCTTCTTGACATCCAACGGGATGTCGTCCTCCAATCGCTGGTTGGCGACGGTTCCCTCGCGAACGCTGTATTGGAAGATGAAGCTGTTTTTGTAGCGGTACTCGCGAACCAGATCCATCGTCATCTGGAACTGCTCTTCGGTCTCGCCGCAGAAGCCGACGATAAAGTCGCTGCTGACCGACGCTTCGGGCAGGAACTTGTGGATCCGTTCCATCATCGCTCGGTAATCGGCGATCGTATAACCGCGCTTCATCCGCTTCAGGACCTCATCCGATCCGCTCTGCGCTGGAACGTGAAGATAGGGCGAACACTTCGGCAATTCGTGAACCGTTCGCAGCAGATCTTCGGTCATATCCTTGGGATAGTTTGTCACGAACTTCAACCGCTCGATGCCGTCGATCTCGTGCAGCGATCGCAGCAGATCGGCCAACCGCGTCGTCGTGCCATCTTCGCTGTATTTGTAACTGTTGACAGTCTGCCCCAACAGCGTGATCTCTTTGCAGCCCTGATCGGCCAACGTTTGAGCTTCCAACAAGATGTCGGCCGGACGGCGTCCCTGTTCCGGACCGCGAGTCATCGGCACGACGCAATAGGTGCAGAATTTGTCGCAACCGATCTGGATTCGCAGATAGGCTTGAAACGGAGTCGGCCGCATCGACGGATCGCGCAACGGATCAAACGTCTCGTGGCTGCGACGGATATCGGCCTGCGAACCTTCCTTGCGGCCGAGGCTGACCATCACCTGAGGCCCGGCACCGGCGCGCACTTGTTGAATCAAGTCGGGGATCTGATGCAGCTGGCCCGGGCCGATCACCAGATCGACATGCGGGGCGCGATCAAAAATCTTCGCCTGATCCTTCTGAGCCATACAGCCCATGATGCCGACCACGCGATCGGGGTGCGCTTCCTTGATCCGTTTGACCTCGCCGACGGCACTGTAGATTTTCTCTTCAGCCATCTGGCGAACGCTGCAACTGTTGTACAACAGCACGTCGGCATCTTCGGTCGATTGCACGACCTCGTAGCCGTGTTGCCGCAAATTGGCAACGACCATCTCGCTGTCCAAGACGTTCATCTGGCAGCCGACAGTTTCGATATAAAGTCGTTTCGTCATGTTTTACTTTTAGCTTCGCTCTTTGGCGATTTGTCGGTCGAACGCTCTCGCTCGACATGTTCCCGAAGTTCTTGGACCAATTGATCGCGCCGACGACGCATCAAGCCCATCAAGATCCCCACAGCCAGAATCGACCCGACCACCCAGAGGATCATATTTATGTAGTCAGCACCCACGCGGCATAAGCTTCCAGATAGCGATTCCCGATTCGTTACCGCGTCCGGGATCCCGAACACGCACCCCAACTTAAGCCCTGATGGGTGTAGATGTTACCAGCGGAAGTGCCTGAAAGGCTAGTGCTTTGTGACAGCAAGCCGCTGCGGATAGACTGGACCTTCCGCTGCAAGGGGCCCGCGTCTACCCAACCAGCCCCCCTTTCCGCCGCCCCGCCCCACAAATTGATATCAACCCCAGGCTCGCTCGATGTCGATGACCGCTATCAAAACCAGTCTACTCGCCAGCTTTTGCACTCTCGCCAGCCTCGGCGCGGATCTCCCCGCCGCCGCTTCGGACAAGCCTCAGCCGTCCGCGACGGCGTCGCCGGAGCAGCATTACGAAAAGCGTAGCCTCTCCGGCTGGACGATCCAGATCCGCCGCGAACTGCTCGAACCGGAAAGTCGCGACGCCACCGATCAGGCTTTGGAACTGCTGACGATTCAGTTGGATGAGATCTGCCGCGTCGTACCGGCGGCGCCGCTCAAACAGCTGCAACAGGTAACGCTCTGGTTTTCACCCGAATACCCCGGCGTCTCCCCTCGCGCCGAATACCATCCCAGCGGCGATTGGTTGCGAGCCAACGGGCGCGATCCGGCGATGGCCCGCGGCGTCGAATTTACAAACATCCGGATCTTCGCCGCCGAGACGCGGCGCATGCCCAACTTCGCCCTGCATGAACTCGCCCACGCCTACCACGACCGCGAACTGGAGGACGGGTTCCGAAACGGCCCGCTGCGATCAGCTTTCAAAAAAGCCCAGTCCAGCGGCATCTATGATCGCGTGGAGCGTCAAGATTCCGAAGGGAACAAACGCTTCGATCGCGCCTATGCGCTGACCAGTCCGCAGGAATATTTCGCCGAAACGACCGAAGCCTTTTTCGCGCGGAACGATTTCTTCCCCTTCGACCGCAAAGAACTGCAACAGCACGATCCCGAAGTCTGCCAATTGTTGACCAAACTCTGGGGCGTGCAGACAGCCCCTTAGCTTGTCGATCGGTGCTCATTAGCACATCTGGCCCCCCCCCACAACGACGGCCGAAAAATTTAGCCACAGAGGCCTTAATGCTCACAGAGACCATGTGATCGAAGGAGCAGGACGTTGGTCACAGCGAGTTCAAATCTACAATGCGCCCGGACTGTATCGCTGGCTAGACGAGTGAACCAAGGCAACACGACGGAGTCACGTTTCCACTGTCTTTTCTAATTTGGTCTTTACCGTCGTGCGTTGGCTTTTGCTTGCCGCAAGCGCTCGGTGTACGAGAGAGTTTCGGGGGCATCGTCGATGCCGAGGCTTGGCGGCTTCGCCTGAACGGTTGATGGTTCAGAAACAGCGGGCGACGGCGAGAGTTCGGGCTGAGGAGGCGTGCTGCCAGCCGCTTGCTGTTTGATCGAGCGGAGGGTTTGCAGGCGCTGAAGCTTGCCCGCGTCGGCATCCTGTAACTTCGTCGCTCTCTTGGCCGCCACGCGTTTCACGCCGCTGAAGTCCCATCGAATGCGGCGGACCGCGATGTCACCGACAAACAGACAGCAGCCGATCAGAACGAAGATGGGCCAAAAATCTTGGATCGAACGGATCGCATCCAAACCGCCACGAAACGGGTCCAATGACGTCGGATCGGCGTCGCCGTTCTCCATCGATGGAGCCAACGTTCCGGCCGCGCCGCCGCGTGGCTCCGCGGCTGCCAGCTGTTCCAACAGCCCTCGATTCACTTCGCGGATCCGATATTCGGCGCTAAACGGCACGCTGACGCCGGTGGTCAGCGGAGCCGAGCCAGCTTCGGGGACGACGTGGACAAAATAGTTCCCCGCGCGATCGACGGGAAACGAACCGACGTAACGTCCCGGCGCGGTCTGCCGCATCCGCAAGTCGATAGGTTCGAGATCGGGGTCGAGCACCGACGCTCCCATCTCCAGAAAGTTCAAATACTGATCGCTCTCATCCAACGCGTTCACAACAACTTGCACCTGCCCATCGTCAACGACGGTCGCCAAAGTAAACTTCCCCGCGTCGCCAGCGGGCCGGTTCAGCCATCGCATCAATTGAGCGATCAATTTCTTGCGGTCGTCCCAGGTCCGCCAATCGCTCGCCCAACGCTGGCCGCCATCGGTCGTTAAGACAGCGGTTCGGCCCAGTCCATACTGCCAGACCGCCAGCACCGGTTGTTGGCTGTTCTGTGGTCCGGCCGCGGACATCAGGACCTGAGCCAACGGGCTATCCTTGGCCGTCGTCATCACATAGCCGCGGATCGGTGGCGGGCTGCCAACGCCTTGAATCAGCGGATGATCTTGTGCGAGCTGCGGCTGCACGCCTGCTGGCTGCTCAAAAATCAAGGGCCGCGAAACCCGACGCGTCTCCCGCATCACGATCCGCGGAATGCCTCGCGGCGAATGGACGTGGTACATCTTTCCGCTGCCGATCGAAGCGATCTCCCGCATCAAAGCGAGATCGGCATCTTTACCGATCGCTACCGATGAAACAGTGATCCCTTGTTGTTGCATCCGCTGCGTTAAAGCGGCAAAGTCGTTTGGCATGGTTTGCCCATCGGTCAGCACGATGATATGTTTCACCGCCGCTTCGGTTTGCGACAGCCCGATAAATGCTCGCTCCATCGCCGGATACATCACCGTTCCGCCGCCAGCCGTGATCCGCGAAACCATCGGCAACATGTGCGTCCGCCCCGCAACCGGCTGCATCGGAATCACCTCGCGCGTCGCGCCGTCGAAGGTCCAGATTCCCAAGTGATCGCTCGGGCCAAGCATCTTGATCGCCTCGGACGCCGCCGCTTTGCACAGCTGCATTTTTTGGCCATCCATCGATCCGCTGCTGTCGATCACCAGTGCCAACGCCCCAACCGCAGCGACTTTCAGATTCTTGATTTCAAAGTCGACAGGCATCGCTTTTTCGAGAGCCGTCCCAGTCCAACCGCCGACTCCCAACGCATCGGGACCGCCGATCATCAGCAACCCCGCTCCCAGTTGTTGCGTGTTGCGCACCAAGATCTCGATCTGATCATCGTTGAACCATTGCAGCGAATCGGCAGCGTCCCCGCCGACTCGCGGCACATTGGCCAAGATCACTGAATCGTAGGCTTGCAGTTGAGCCAGCGAACTGAAAGTCGCATCGCTCGGTTCGACCACGACTTCGATATTCTCTTCCCGCAACCGATCGGCAAACTCGGCCCATGCTCCAGGCTCGGTCGCCGGTTCGATCAGCAGCACGCGACTCTGCCCCCGCACATTGGCAAACGCCACGGCGCGATTATTCTGCGACCGCGCGTCGTCCGCCGGATCGTCCGGGACAAAGGTCGCCGTGTACGTATAAGGCGCGGCGCGATCGATCGTATGTCGCAGTGGAAAGACGTTTTTACCGGGCGTCAGCTGGATCGGTTGATTCAAGATCATCTGATCGTCGTGTCCGCTGCGCCGCGTTACCTGCAGCCGCCCCGGAACGGGCGCGTCCGAATTCTCCGCGGCAAAATTAGTCATCACCACGCGAGATTCGATCGGTTGCCCGCGACGAATTTGCGCCGGCATGTCGATCTTTTCGACTAGCACATCGCTGCCCGACTGGGTTGGAACAGGAACGATGTCGATTCCAATCCCATCGGCGGCGATCCGATCTGCGATTCGCGCAGCCTGTCCCAGCGTCTGATTCCCATCGGTGATGACCACGATCCGGCGGCGGACGTCGGTCGGCATCGCGGTCCGTGCCAACTGCAACGCCTGTTCAAGATTCGTCGCGTCGGTGCGAAGCGAGCTGTCGCTGAATTGCGACCGCTGCGGAAGGTCGTCGCTGAACGGAGGGACTTCGATCGTCGCCTCTCGGCCAAACAAGATCACTCCCGCCAGATCGTCGCGAGACGCATGGCGATGCTCGCGCACGTTGGCAGCAACGAAGTCGAACATCTCCCGACGCCGACCGGCATCGATACTCTCGGATTGGTCCAACAGATACATCACCGCGACGCGATCGCTGTGCCAACGAATCTGCACGCCCGCTATCGCCGCAACGATCGCCAACAGGACCAGCGAACGTAAACCGATCGCAACCGCCGCATGCACGACGCCCAATCCGCGACGCCGGTACGCGGCTACCCAGAACAGAGGCAACAGGCACAGCAGCCACAAAAATTCGGGGGCATCAAAACCGATTCGCATCCAAGATTCCTAGTCCTACGCATCCATCAATCGAACCAACGCTATAAGCTACATTGCTACCTGCGAGAAGTAAAACAGAGCGTCGAGACCCGCGGGAGCTATTGGTGCCCGGCTGATAGATCCAATTTGAAGCACGGCTTCGCCACAGAGTTCTCAGAGTCCACAGAGAAACCTAGCCGCGATTCGTGGGCCTCGGTGAACTCGGAGAGCTCTGTGGCTTCGACTGCATTGCTTTGATGCTATAAGGATAACATCGCGGCTTCGAAATAGCCCACGCGACGGAGTCGTATAGCCACCAACTAATAGACGTCGCGACGGTAGCGGCCGTCGGCGAGCATCTGGTCGACTAGCGTGTTGCCAAGCGTCTCGCGGATTACGGCATCGACCGCGGGAGCCATCCCGGCCAGGCTACCGCAGACGTAGATCGCCGCGTCGCGTGCGACCCAGGCTTTCAATTCGTCGGCCGCTTCACTCAGTCGATCCTGAACGTAGGTCCGCTGTTCGCCGTCGCGGGAGAAGGCGAGGTCCAAACGTTTCAGCAGACCTTGCTGCTGCCAATCGGAGAGTTCATCCCGAAAGAAGAAGTCGCGATCGGCGGAGCGTTCGCCAAACAGCAGCCAGTTTTCGGCATGCCCCTCGGCGACGCGTTGCTTCAAATGTCCTCGCAGCCCCGCAATCCCGGTCCCGTTGCCGATCAGGATCACCGGCCGGGCGACCTTCTGCGGATGGAAGCTCGGGTTGCTGCGAATCCTCAATCGCACCGACTGCTGCAATTCCAAGTGGTCGCACAACCAACCGCTACAAATTCCAAGCGCCCCGTCGGTCCGCACGACGCGACGCAGCACCAGTTGCAGATTGCCATCGCTCGGCAACGATGCGATCGAATATTCGCGAGCCTTCAGCGGCTTCAACCGGTCGGCCAGCGTTTGCGGATTCCGATCTTCGACGCCGTCGAACTCTGGCAGCTCGCACCGCGACAACCGTTCGGCAAACGTTGTGCTCTCGTGGCCCACTTCAATCGTCGTCTCTCCATCGCATCCGGCCTGCTGCAGCCAACGATCGACCGATGCCTTTGCGTTCCGCGGTTCGACTTCGGCGATGTCTCCCGCCTGCCAATCGATCGACTGCGACGCGAGACTCTTGCGGTCTAATGTCAGATGATAGACGCCGCCGCCGAGACTGCCTGGATTCAGTTCCACGCGGCCTGTCAGTTGCCAGTCGTCGAGCTCCGCCGGCTGCCATGGCTCAGCCGATGAGGTTTCAAACGTTTCGGCGACCTTCGTTTGCCACGTTTGCACCGCGGCGGGATCGCAGTTGTCGACCTCGATGAGATCGAACAGCGGCTGCGCCTGGTGGCGCCGCAACCAACTGTCGATTTGACGTCCGAAGGCACAAAACTGGTCATAGGTGCGATCGCCGAGAGCCAACACGGCGTATTCCAAAGCTTGCAGATCAGCCCCCTGCCCCATCACCTCTTCGAGAAATCCGTAGGCGTGATCGGGCGGATCCCCATCGCCGGTCGTGCTGGCGACAAACAACAAACGTCCGCCGCGGACCAACCGATCGCGATCGATCTGCTCGATCCCCGCCAGGTGCGCCAACCTGCCCGATTCGTTTAACAGCGCGGTCGTCTGCTCTGCCAATTCGTAGGCGAAACCGGTTTGGCTCGCATAGACCACGGCGATCGATGACGGATCGATCGCCACACCCTCATCCGCGGCGGTTGCCGAAACAACCGACGGGTTCGATTTCAATCGGTTCGCCGGACGGCGGAGCATCCGCAGGCAGAACCCGATGTAAATCGTCAGCGCACCGCCGGCAAGCCACCACCGCGAAGAGGGTGGATTTGCGATCCACCAAGCGCCGCGAGTGAGCCGCAGAAACAGCAACGCAACGATCACCAACAGCAGCATGACGACTGCGTTGCCGATCACTTCAGCGAATCTGCGGCGGGGTGGTTGGTTTGCCATCGGTCCGACTTATTCAAAAGGATTTACTGTGGCAAAACTTCCAGCGTCGCGGCATAGCTGAGACGACGGGTCTTCGCTTGCGCGGTCTTCCCCTTTTCGTCCTGCGACGAGGTCGACAACCAATACATCCCCGGCTTGTCCAAGGCAACGGTGAACTCTCCGTTCTCGTCGGTCGTCACGGAGATTTCCTCTTGCGAATCGCGATACCGCGTGCCACCTCGGATGATCTCGACCTCCAGTCCCGCCGCAGGCTTGCCTTCGACGAGCAATTGGAACTGAGTCTTTTCTCCAGCGTACAGATCGTTCGGATGTGTGGCGGTGACCAATTCGATTCCCACGCCAGTCGGCTTCAACGCTTCCTTGGTCGGAGCGCCATTGGTGACGAAGGTCTCGACCCGCCCGACGCTTTCGGTAACCTTCAGGTTTTCCGCATTGGCCGGTACTTCGGTGGCAAACGTTGCTGCCGATCCACGCCAACGTTTGCGTTCGCCGTTTTCGACCCAGCTTGCAAACAGCCCCTGGTTCATCAACGCGATGCTGTAGGTTCCCTCTTGCTCCAATTGAACATCAAAGACGCTGCGGTACTTTCCGGTCGAAGGATTTTGCGCTTCGGCCGAACCGCCATCCGGAGCAGTGATGACAACGTTGTCGAGCCGCAGCGGGTGGTGGTTGAAGTAAAACAGATCGTTCGACACTGCGGCGTCGACGGTGACCCAGGGATCGTTCCCCGAAAGCGTCGTCTGCGATGGCAACAGCCACACTTTGTGGGCGGATGCGATCTGGGACAGGGTGACCACAAGGGCGATGGACAGGAAGGATGCAATTTTCATCGTGAACTTCTCTCTTCGGGTTAAGGAGCGGAAATTACTGAGAACTGGATTCAAACGTTGATGGATTGGAGACCTAAGGTTTGACCGATAGGGTCACTTCCCCCAGCTCCTTTTCGCCTTTCGCGTCGAACTTCTGCGACGACGCGGGAGGCCATGTGAACGGGATCTTCACCATTTCGCGGCCGCCGACTTCACGTGCCGCTTCGACGATCAGGGTGTATTTCCCCGGTGGCAGATCGGCCAAGTGAGGCTGTTTGTCGGTGAAGGTCAGCGCGTGCTTGCCTGCGGGTTGCGTGGCACCGGTGACGCCATCGACCGGCACGTCCAAGCTGCGCCCCGAGACTCGCCACCACTGTCGCAGATCGGGCA
Organism: Rosistilla ulvae; assembly: GCF_007741475.1. Classification (NCBI taxonomy): domain Bacteria; kingdom Pseudomonadati; phylum Planctomycetota; class Planctomycetia; order Pirellulales; family Pirellulaceae; genus Rosistilla; species Rosistilla ulvae. Next base: position 5,432,026 of record NZ_CP036261.1, read on the forward strand.
ACCATTTCGTGCCGTGCCCTTCATCGGTATCGCGCATCTGGTACCAAACCGTCAGATTGCGAACCAGTTTGCGATCGGCGGTTTGAATCCAGGCGGCGACATAGGGGCGGTGATATTCCGAAACGTTTAATCGCGGAATTTCGATACTCAGTTCGATCTCAGCGGCCGTCGCCGGGGCGCTGGTCAAAGCAAACACCATGGCCAACGAAGCGGCAAGAATTGGAAAGCGTTTCAACATGCGTCGACTCTTGTTGTTCAAGGAAACAGTCATGGAGGTGATGGTGAATCAGGGAAGCGTGGCGGTCAGTGGATTAGCAGTAGCGCGAGCAACAACGGAACGATCAGCCCGAGTCCGACCAGCGGCCACGTCATCCGACGGTGCCTGGCATGCAGGAACAAAAGCCCCAAACCGGTGAAACAAAAGACGAGTGTCGCAAGCGCAAAGATATCGATGAACCAACTCCACGCCGGCCCCGTGTTGCGTCCTTTGTGCAGGTCGTTGAAATACGAGATCCAGCCGCGCTGCGTTCGTTCGAATTCGACTTCGCCAGCGAACCGATCGATGCTCAACCACGCATCGCTCCCGGGCCCAGGCATCGAGAGATAGATCTCGTCCTCGCTCCATTCGGCCTTTCGCGAACCGACCGAGACGCCCAACTGATCGTTCAACCATCCCGCGACCGCGACCGGCAACGGTGCATCGTCCTCGGACGACTCCGCGTCGATCGCATCGATCACCGACTGGGGCAGCTCGATGATCTCGTGCTCGACGTCCGGGACGGTTTCGATCTGCGATGCATGGTTCAGCGTGATCCCGGTGACCGAAAACAAGATCATTCCCAGCAGACAGACAGCGGAACTGATCCAGTGCCATTGGATCATCGTCCGCAACCAAAATCCGCGGCGCAGCGTCTGGCTGACCGATGGTAGATCGGATTCGATCGGTGCGTTGGTGGTGTCGGAAGATCGTTGACTCAAACCGGACTCTCCCCAGAAAAACCGCACAGCATCGAAGCACGCAGGGAGGCGAACCGTGAGGAATGGGTTGGAGGGCGCATTTTGCAGCCTTGAGTTTGCAGTACAAATCGGCGAGCACGATGCTGCCGCTGGATGCTGGCTACAAGGCAAAAATGCTTGGCGTCGATCGGAGGCCTAGATGCGGCGGACGGATCGTCGGAGCATTGCCATTTGCTGGCGGGAACAACCGATCGTAAACAGTTTGCTATCGGCTGCGGCGACGCGTTATTGAGATCGCGTCGCAATAAGCGTAGTTACCGCCAGCCTCCTTGGCAACCGGTGAAGTCCAAATTTCCCGCGCTGCAGTCAGAATATCCCCAGCGTTTTCCTTGGCGAACGTCGGTCGGCGGTCAATTGATCGCCGGCGGTGAAACTTCCGCCGCCGCGGGAACAAGAACCCCTCTTCCGGAGAGTCCCACCGAGCGGACGCAAAATTTTGTTTGCTGGTCCTCGTTCCCCACCAGAGAACGGACGAGTCTGAAATCCGCTTGTCGAAGAGGCTCCAACGCGACGGGCGAGGGGAACGGTACGGGTGGCATCGAGTCGAAGCGATGGACAAGGTTGGCACGCGGGTTGCATGGGGGACGAGCAATCGAAGAAGTCGACGGTTGACGATGATTCCGGCGAAGCGGCATCACGACGAGAGCGACGTCACAACCTTTTAACCCTCAATGCACCGGCGAATTGCCAACCTACATGAGCCAAAAAAATCTAACCGCACCGCTGTCGGTCCGAAACGCGACCAAGACGTTTCGCCAGGGAGAGCGTGCGATCGACGCGTTGAAGGAGGTCGATCTGACTGTCGAGCACGGTTCGTTTGTCGCCGTGATGGGTGCCAGCGGATCGGGCAAAAGCACGCTACTGCACTTGATGGCGGGACTGACGCGACCGACCGACGGCGCGGTCTTTGTCGACGGACAAGATCTCGCGACGCTCTCGGACCGCAAGCTGACCGAGTTTCGTCGCGACCAAATCGGCTTGGTCTTCCAATCGTTCAATCTAGTTCCAGCGCTCACCGCGGCCGACAACATCCTACTGCCGCTGTACGCCGCCGGGATCAAGCAGCCACAAAACGGGTCGCTGAACGAATTGGCAGAGCGCCTCGGAATCGCCGACCGATTGTCACACCGCCCCGATGCACTCAGCGGTGGACAACAGCAACGCGTCGCGATCGCGAGAGCGTTGGCAACCGACCCGGCAATCGTGTTGGCCGACGAACCGACCGGAAGCCTCGATTCGGTCACCGGCGAATCGATCTGCAAACTGCTGCGTGAACTGTGCGATCAACAACAGCGGACGATCATCGTCGTAACCCATGAACCAAGCGTGGCGATCTGGTCCGATCGGGTCGTGATCCTAAAAGATGGTCAGATCGTTCAGTCGCTGCAAACCGACGAATACACCGACGCCCAAGCCTTGGCGGCTCACTACCAAGAGGTTTTGGGAGCGGGCGAACCCGCCTTAACCACTTAACTTCCAATCCGATGGCGAGAAGCCTGATTGCAATCGATCGCAAACAGGTTTCGACCGCCTCCTCCACACCAAATTCCAATTTCCAATTTCCCGGAAGCTTCGAAAAACGAAAACCTACGCTCGATCGAGAGCTCTCGATCGGCGCGACAACACCGCCCCAAGGCTCAGCCATTTGCTGCAGCGTCCGCGGTTAGCAAGCAACAGAGTCTCTATCTCTTAGCCAGCCAAACTCGGTTTTCCATGCCGCGGTCCTCGTTGGACTGCGGGCAACCGTTTCCATTTGCCTGCCTATCTGAGGAGAACTGTACTATGGCGTTTCGCCACGCTTCGTTTCTATCGCTGTACCCACGCAACATTTCCGGCCCCTCGAGCCGCACCGATCGACGTCGCCGCGGGTTCACGCTTGTCGAATTGTTAGTTGTCATCGCGATCATTGGGATCCTTGTCGGACTGTTGTTACCCGCCGTGCAAGCGGCTCGCGAAGCGGCCCGCCGAATGCAATGCGGCAACAACATGAAGCAACTGGGGCTGGCGCTGCACAATTATGCGTCAACCTACAACGAAGCGTTCCCGAACAACGGCTGGACCTACTCCGGCGGCTACCCCAACGACTTTTCACCTCTTGCGAAACTGCTCCCGTTTATCGAGCAGGCGAACTTGCAGGACTTGATCGATTTCGACATCTACATGGGACATCCCGCACTGGCCGACTTGCCCTTGGCCCTGCAAGTCGCTGCCGGAACGCAGGTTCCGACTTTCGAATGCCCAAGCGATGTTGGAGCTGACCTGCACTCGTTGACGATGCCATCGGGAACGACGATCCAAATCGCGGGGACCAGTTATGCGATGAATCAAGGGAGCGGTTTGGATGGCGTGTTCCATCCCGGCAATGGCACGCCGTCGGATGGACTGTGTTGGATCGGTGCCAAGATTCGTTTCCGCGACATCGTCGACGGAACCAGCAATACGATCGTCTTTGCCGAGACAACGATTGGGACGGGAAACACCGCAGCCTCCCCGACGCCGCTGCAAGATCCACGAGCCTATCGAGCCGCGGCAACGTCGGGTGTCGACCAAACGATGGCCAACGCTGCCGATGCCAGTGGAGTCGCGGGGATTCAGTCGTACATTGGATCCTGGACGGGCGACCGAAATCACTATTGGCTGCGCGGTAGCGTCCCCAACGGCCCGGTGATGAACGGTCGCTTGACACCCAACAGCGAGGTCCCCGACATGGTTTACGGCTCTTCCAAAATGACAGCCGCCCGCAGCTACCACCCCGGCATCGCCGTGGTCAGCCTAGCCGATGGCAGCGTCCGCAACGCCAGCAACACGATCGATCGCACGGTCTGGCACGCCAGCTGGACCCGGCACGGCGGCGAAGTGAAGACCGTTGTGTCGCAATAGAATCGCCCCACAGGTTCTTTTTATAATGCAACGTCTGCGAGGCTCCAAGCTGTGATTGCAACGGCTTGGAGTTTTCGTATCGCCTTCGTCCGCCTGCTGCTTCGAATCGCAGATCCAATCCATTCCACTCTTGCCGAAGATCTCCTTTGTTCAATACAAGTTCAACGCTTACCTGCCGCCTGGCAATTGCCCTGGTCGTAGTCGCCTGCAACTCATCCGCAAAATTGCGGGCCTCAGAAAATGCTTCACCACCGGCAGCGGCAACGCTTACGATCGGCGAACCGCTAAACGATTCACTCGACGCTCAAGGCAATTCGCCAACGATCGTCATTCCCGCACCCGCTGGGGACTTCATTCGTGGCGCAATCGCTGGCGAACAACTGGTCCTGTCGCTCGTCGGTTCCGCTGGAAACCACATCCGTCAACTCACCGCCGGCCAGGGGAGAACGCAAACCTTCATGTTTGTCGTCGCCAGCGAAGGCCCCTACGCGTTTTCGATCTCCGGTCCTGCGAAGGGGGAGTTTTCGTTAACGCTACGCAGCAGCATCCCGCTGGCCAAACAAAAGGCTCCGCAACCTGAATTGCAGAGCCCTCGGCTGCGTCAGCTGCAGCAAGACCTTTTGAAGGATCCGAGCACCGATCGTTTCTGGAGTGAAATCCGCGAAGCGGGAGCGCCGTTGGTCGAATCCGAAGGGGTGATGCCACCGCTGCCGGAGCCCGACGCTTTGGTAACCTTTCTCTGGCGGGGCGATCATCGCAACGTGCGGTTGTTTGGCGCGCCGTCGGGCGACCACGACGAACTGCATCGCCTGGGCGATTCCGATGTTTGGTATCGCAGCTACCGCGTCCCCCGCAGCGCTCGAATCGACTACCGATTCGCTCCCGACGTGCCGGTATTCGACGGAACGCCCTGGGAGCGACGCCGCGCGATTCTCGCCACGGCGCAGCGTGATCCCTTAAACAAGCTTTGCTTCCCCGCCGATCCGGTCGACATCTACGACGGCAGCTCGGTCGTCGAACTGCCCGACGCACCGCAACCGACCTGGATCGAAGCGAATCCTGAGACGCCGCGCGGCGTAATCACGCGACACCGATTAACCAGCGAGACGCTCGGCAACACCCGCGACATCCACCTGTACCGACCCGATGGCTACCGACCAGGCGATTCGGAAAACGGAATGTTAGTCGTCTTCGATGGCGACAAATACCTACAAGAGATCGGCGCCGCAACGATTCTGGACAATCTGATCGCCGCGAAAAAGATCCGCCCCACGGCGGCGATCTTTGTCAGCAACCCCAGCCCCGCAAGTCGATCGACCGAGCTTCCCTGCACCCCCGACTTCGCCAGCTTCATCGCCGACGAACTGATTCCCTGGACGAAGGCGCAGGAGATCACCGCGACTCCAGCCAACAGCGTGGTTGCCGGAGCGAGCTACGGCGGGCTGGCGTCGGCATTTATCGCGCACCCCCATCCCGAGATCTTTGGCAACGCCTACAGCCAATCGGGATCCTTCTGGTGGTCGCCCGGCAGTCGTCCGACCTTGCCAGGATCGGAGCCGGAATGGCTCGCTCGCCAATTCGCCGACGCTCCGCTAAAACCGATCCGGTTCCATCTCGAAGCGGGCCAATTCGAAGTCGACATCTTGAATTCGACTCGCCACTTCCGCGACGTCCTGAAAGCGAAAGGCTACACGCTTACGCACCGCGAATACAGCAGCAGCCACGGTTATTTTTATTGGCGATACACCTTTGCCAACGGACTGATCGACCTACTGGGCAGCGAGTCTTCTCAAACGACCTCGGCGACAATTGATTAATTCGACGTCAGATCAAAATTGAACTCATTGTCGCCCGGTTGAACGTCGGCGGTGAGTTCGGTCTCGGCATTATATTTCGCCGGCAAAGTCTCCGGCTTGGCGCTTCCCGGAATCGAATCGTCCCCCGGCTTGGCGGTCACAATCATGACTTGATTTGTGCCAACCGGAGCCCCTTCGATATCGTTCAGCAAGTAGATTGTGTAGTTTCCATCGGTGTCGGTCCCCCCCGAAGCAACGCGACCAGCCTCCTTCGATTGGAAAGAGACCACAGCGTCGGCCAACGGCTGGCCATCGAGCGTAACGGTTCCGGTCACCTGCCCTAGTTTCGGCAAATCACGTCCGCCCGAGCCACCACAACCGATCACTGCGAGAGACGAAACGACAATTAATAGAGCGTATTGAATCTGAAAACATCGACAAACAACGGACATCGGTAACAAGCCTTGGATCACAATTTAAGAACGGGAAGAAGCGGCATGCAAACACAGGGCTGAAAGGCGGAACATACCAACCTCCCAGCCCAGCATCATTCACTTGAACAACAATCCAGCGTGACGAGCGTCTCGGATTTGAGAACGACTAAAATTCGCTGATAGGGTTTCCGTCGTTGATCCCAATCAAGAACTCATACAAGCTGTCGCAGGCACTCGTATTGTTATTGGGGGCCGCACTGCGGGCGAACTGAATGTTTTCCGACAGGAACCGAATGCTGCCATCGAACAACTGCACCATCGCGCCTCCAGGGTGCAAGCTGCTTAGCGCTTCCCCCTTTTGATCGATGCTGCCCGTTGAATCGTTAATCGGCCATCGCCCCGAAAGTCCCACTTCATCCAAACAGTTGCCATCCTCACCGTAGAAGCAACCTGCCCATGATTTCAAGCTCATCGTTTGGCCATTCAATCGTGAGCACGATTCTCCGACCGCCATCGAATTGCTGAGCCCATCGGTGACGTCGCGAAACTTACGCGATTTGTTCTGATAGAAGCCACCGTCTGGCGTCGTGTTGTGATAGAAGACGCCCGAGCGGGAGTTATTGTAAGCCGCATAGTTTGAACCGGCCCCTTTCAGAAATCGCTGCGCTACATCGCCAACCTCGGCACCAACGTCCGAAGGACAACGGTACGCCGACACAACGACCTTGGCAGCATTGTTGACTTCGAGTTCTAGCAAACGTCCCTCTCCAATCCCCGCCGATTCGTGAAGCGCGCCTTGCTCGATGAAGGGCAAAATAAACGCCGTCCATCCCCAGCTTTCAACATTCCCGCCGCCAATTGGGTTGTTCGCGGTGGAATCACTAGGATCGGCTGCTGGCGTAATCACCAACGGCGGTAGCGTGTTGTAGGTGTCGTGGTAATTGTGCAATGCCAGGCCAATCTGCTTCAGATTGTTACTGCACTGCATCCGCCGGGCCGCTTCCCGCGCCGCCTGGACCGCAGGCAACAGCAAGCCGACCAAAATGCCGATAATCGCGATCACGACCAACAATTCAACTAGCGTAAAACCTTGCCGCTTGACTCGAGCCATTTTTCAACACCTTCAAAATCTCGTTGACGAAAATAGAAAGACAATTCTGAGAAGGGGGTAGTGTCCACCCCCCGGAGTTGTCTGTCAACGGTCCACTGGTGCTAGAGAGGCAACTAAGCCCCTTCCAACGGAACTGCATCTCCCGTTAATGCACGAATCAACTACGCGATGGTGGCCTCCCCCTCATTGCTTTTTTTCTAAAACTGCACCGCGATGCGGGCAACAAAAAGCATTTCCACACCGCAGATCGCCACCTTATAGGAACACAAGCAACCGCACCACGGTGTCAGCGGGAGCCAACAGAGACGAGCCAATCCCACGCCAATGAGAATTGCGGCGCTTACCCGTGACCCACGATGCCGCTTAACCGATGCTATGTGAAGAGACTATTCACCAACATCGAAACACGGTTGTGCGGAGCATATTCGCCAGCGAAACGCGGCTCCAAACAGCCAGATCCCGCAAAGGAAGGGGCTAGGCTCGACGGACCGCTTGGCGACCGACAGCCTTTGGAGCCCTTCGATGCCGAAGATTAGACAGAACGCGCTGTTGGTACGGAATCGCGCCACGTGAGCATGTGGCTGCGGCAGAAGGAAAAGCAAGCATCCACATGCCGTCGGATACACCGCTCGCACATTCCGCTCGGCGCCCAATCCTGAAGGATCCCAACACCGGTAGCCGTTCGCAGCCGAACTATTCGCCCATGTTCTGGGGTTCGGGAACTAGAGTGCTGACCGTGTCGGCGAATTTCTGCACACTCTCAGCGGGTGGGTCGCCCGCCTGCAATGAAGTTTGCAACGACTTCCCCGCATCACGCAAATCGACCAACTTTCCTCCGAACGCATCAGCTTGGGCATTGAGCGATTCCATCATGATGCTCAACTTGGCTTGAATTACATCCGACTTGCGTTCCTTCTTCGCCTCGTGAATGAATGTCCAGACAAAATGCGCCGAGTCTTGAAGCACTTGGTTTTCCGCAGGGACCGGTGCGCCACCGCTGCAGCCAATCGATAGCGACGAGAGAAGACAAATACACGCCAACACTTTTGCGGAACGGGGCAACATCGATGATAGATCCTGAATGTTTTTTTTCGGTAACCGTGAACGACAAGGGCAAATGGGATCGCCGTTCACGAAAGGTGAAGGATTGAGGACATTGCGGCAGATGCCACGCATGACCAAAATTACTTGTCGCTGGAACTAACGTTTTGGTCGACAGCAACGTCGTCCCGATGAAGCGGCCGATGACCGCCACCCGTGGGGCTCGCGGATCGATCAAAGGTCATGCGAAGGAGCCGCCAATCGCGAACTCCCCCGAGGCATCAAACACGAACCTGTTTGAGCAAAAAACGCTAGATTAGTACTGGCCAATCGGTTGGCCGTCTTGAATCCGTAGCAGATTTTCGTAGATGACCTCATCGATGGTTTCGGTGATGAAGTGCACACTGCCGTCACAGAAAACCGCTTGCACGCCGCCGGGGTGATAGCTTCGAAGTGCCATTCCTTGGGTGGTGTTGCGATCTGGATTGTTGCGTTGATTAAAATTTACGTTGGATGTGTCATTGCTTGCGTACGAAGTGGCATCGGTCTGCTGCGGATCATTTGGCGTCAAGAGACCGTTGGCAAAAGCTGAGGCACGCAAGCCGAATATCACTCCACTGGGCCACCCCCACGCACCGCGATCATCTGCCGAGTGACCAGTAGAGGCCACGATATCCCCAGCGGCGATCACTTGCGAAGTACCGTCGGTTATATCACGAAACTGCGCTCCATACTGGGCCGGAAGTGAAAACGGTCCTTTGTAGGTGCTATTGGTGAACGTGTTCATGTCTTGCGTGTAGTGTGTTCCACCGTTCGCAGCATAATTACCCTTTGCGAAGCCGTTGTAATCCTGGGTCAATCGAGCCCCGATGCCAGGGTGCGACGGACAAACATAAGCATCCATTTGCTCCCCCGTGATCGCGTTGTTAACAGTCGAGCGAGCGACTCGGCCAAAATCCATCTGATTGTGGGCAGCTTGCTGTTCGATGAATGGCAGAATCAAAACCATCCATGTCGCGCCCCAAAATTCATCGCGACCATTGCAGCGGTTGGAAGTCAACGGCGGGCTCTGCTTGGGTGCTTCCCCGGTGTAAATCGCCGCACTTGGAAAACTTTTGAACGTGTCATGGTAGTTGTGCAACGCCAAGCCAATCTGCTTCAGATTGTTGCTGCATTGCATCCGACGTGCTGCCTCGCGGGCAGCCTGCACTGCTGGCAACAACAACCCCACCAAGATCCCGATGATCGCGATCACGACCAACAGTTCCACCAAAGTAAAACCTTCTTTCTTCATTCGAATCATTGTTTGTCCCCCAAAAGCTCGCTAAAAGAATAATAAAAGAGATTTGAGTCAAGTCTTGACAACCACCCATGCGGTGTCAAGCGCCAACAATTCGAGCCACATCGCTAAACAGGACAGAACGGACCAAAACACGCCATTACGGCTCAACGCAGACCACCACTGGTGCCGCCCCGGCCATTCCGTTTTTCACTTAAAATCGCAATAAGGCTGACGACAGTCAGCTTCCGAACACTTCCACCAAAGTGGTTTGTCTAGTTTACAAAACTAACGGTTTCGCATGCCGAGTCAGGCACCGATGCCTGAGAATAGCATGCAAAAACCGATCTTCCCTAAATCCGCTGCGAGCAATTACGACCAGCAGACCTGAAGCTGCAAGATCGACCAGGTGGATGCAGTAGCTAGCGAAGCTATTCGCCCAGATTTTGGGGCTCGGGGACCAACGCGCTGACCGAATCGGCGAACTTTTGCAAGCAATCGGCCGGTTTCTCGCCGGCTTGTAGATCCGCCTGAAGCGTCTTGGCAGCGTCGCGCAGTTCGACCAATTTACCGCCGAAGGCCTCGGCTTGAGCGTCGAGCGCTTCCATCATGACGGACAGCTTGGCTTGAATCACATCCGACTTACGTTCCTTCTTTGCCTCATTGATGAAGGTCCAGACAAAACCTGCCGAATCTTGAAGCACTTGGTCTTCCGAAGGGGCCGGGGCCCCGCCGGTGCATCCGGCCAAAGTCGACATGAAAAGACAGACGCAAACGAAGGTTTTCGAAACAGACGCGAACATCGATGAGAGATCCAGGATTACGATGGGGAAGAATGTCATGGGAAACGAGACGCGCGAGCAACTCGCGATCCGAAGAAGCCCAAGCGAACGCCTGGACTGTGAAATGCTGTTGGCGGCCAGCAACCGCCAACGCAAGCTTTGTTAGAATTGGCCTAACGGCTGGCCATCCTGAATCCGCATCAGGTTTTCGTAGATGACTTCGTCGATCGTCTCACCGATGAAGGTCACGCTGCCGTCACAGAAGACCGTTTGCACACCGCCGGGGTGATAGCTTCGCAAAGCCATCCCTTGATTGGTCGAACAATCGGGATTGTTGCGCTGATTGAAGACGACATTCGTGTTGTCGTTGCTCGCATACGCGGTGCAGTCGGTCTGACGGGGATCGTTTGGAGTCAGCACTCCGTTGGAGAACTGTTGGGCGCGGAGCCCGAACAGCGACCCGCTGGGCCATCCCCAAGTCCCGCGATCATCCCACGTGTTGCTCGGCGAAGCGACCACATCCCCGGCGGCAATCACCTGCGAAGTGCCGTCGGTGATGTCGCGGAATTTGGCACCATACTGGCCAGGCAACGAGAAAGGACCTTTGTAAGCGCTGTTGTTGAACGTGGCGATGTCCTGGGTGTAGTGCGTTCCGCCATTGGCCGCATAGTTGCCTTTGGCAAAACCATCGTAGTCCTGGACCAACTTGACCGGGACCGAGACGTGCGAAGGACAGAGAAACGCATCCAGCGGTTGGCTGGTGATCGCGTTGTTGACCGTCGACCGCGCTCGCTGGGTGAAATCCATCTGGTTGTAGGCTGCTTGCTGCTCGATAAACGGCAGGATCATCACCATCCAAGTTGCACCCCAGTTTGCATCGCGGCCGTTGCAGCGGTTGCTGCCGTCCAAAGGCGGACTCTGCTTAGGAGCGGTGCCGGTATAGATCGCCGCGCTCGGAAAACTCTTGAACGTGTCGTGGTAGTTGTGCAACGCCAAGCCGATCTGCTTGAGGTTGTTGCTGCACTGCATCCGCCGAGCCGCCTCGCGTGCCGCCTGAACCGCTGGCAACAATAGCCCAACCAAAATACCGATGATCGCAATCACGACCAACAATTCAACCAGCGTAAAACCTCGTCTCTGGGTTCGGATCATCTTCTGCAAAGCCTCGATACTCTCGATAAAAATTCATGGAAAACTAGGACCTTGCGGAAGTCTGCCTCGACCTAAAAAATTTGTCAACTCACCAAAAGTGCAACTACCAGGCCTTAGGCAACCACAAAGGTCCACCACGAACCATTAATGCACACATCCACCTTTCATCGGTGGATAACACAACTTTCTTTTTTCGGATTTTTTCCACACCATTAGGGAACACTTACCACCATCAAAGCAAAGCCGGACCGCCCTAAAAGAACCTCGCCCCAGACTGAAGAGCCAAACGCAAAACACCATTAGTGGCAACCTCCGCACGCGATAGACCGCAGATCCTTAGTTCTCTCCGAACGGACTCGTGGTACGCTAACGGCAGAGTCCACTCCGTAACTAACCGAGAATACGATATGAAACCGAAAATCGTCGACCAACTCGAACGAGAGATCGAAGCCGTCTTAGCCGAGCTCTTCGACCAGCCGAGAAACTCCCCGTTGCCGATGCAGCCTTCCCCCAAAACACTGCACTTGATGGCAAAAGCGGCTGCGACGGTCTTCGAGACAGCGGTCGAAAATCGACCGCGTGATGAGGGGATACGACCCGACTGACCACTTCCCCCACATCGCATCTCGCGGGCGACTAGAATTGTGGATCCCATCCCCCAACACCTAGCGAGTTTGTCGATGTATCGATCGATTCTATTTGCCGCGATCGCCGGCTTCTGTCTGTTCCGCTGCGAGATCAGCCCCGCGGCGACGCCCAACTTTGTGATCATTTTCGCCGACGACCAGGGTTACGGTGACCTCGGCTGCTTCGGCTCCGAAAAGATCAAAACGCCCAACATCGATCGGATGGCGAAGGAGGGGCGGCGGATGACAAACTTCATGGTCGCCTCGCCCGTCTGCACTCCGTCGCGAGCGGCGTTGCTGACCGGATGTTATCCAAAGCGCGTCGGGCTTCACGAACATGTGCTCTTTCCGCAATCGACCAAGGGGTTGAATCCGGCCGAGCATACGATCGCCGATCACCTGAAGGGGCTCGGATATGCGACTGCATGTTTCGGCAAGTGGCACCTCGGGCATCACCCCGAAACCTTGCCCCGCCAGCACGGGTTTGACACCTATCTTGGGATCCCCTATTCCAACGACATGAATCACCCGGACAATAAACGCAAGTCGCGAGTATCGTCGGACGATCTGTGGCGAAATCCCAACAGTGCGGTGAAGTACTGGAACACGCCCCTTGTCGAAAACGAAACGATTGTCGAATTGCCCGTCGACCAACGGACCGTCACGCGTCGCTACACCGATCGGGCGATCGAGTTCATTCGCGAGAACCAAAAGAAGCCCTTCTTCGTCTATCTTCCGCACAGCATGCCACACATCCCGCTGTATGTTCCCGAGGATGCCTACGACGCCGATCCACAAAACGCCTACACCTGCGTGATCGAGCACATCGATGCCGAAGTCGGCCGATTGATCGATACGATCCGCGCATTGGATCTGGCAGAAAATACGTACGTGATCTACACGTCGGACAACGGCCCATGGTTGCAGTTCAAAAATCATGGTGGCTCGGCCGGTCCGCTTCGCGCGGGGAAAGGGACCACGTTCGAAGGAGGGCAACGCGTTCCCTGCGTCGTCTGGGGACCAGGCCGCATTCCCGCCGGGACCGAGTGCGACGAACTGATGGGAACGATCGACCTGTTGCCATCGATCGCCGCGCTGACCAAAAGCACCCTGCCCAGCGATCGCAAGATCGACGGTATGAACCTCGCCCATCTGATGACCGGCGAATCGGGGGAAACGTCGCGCGACGAGTTCGTCTACTACACGTCCCGCGGTGCACTAGAAGGACTGCGGCAAGGGAAGTGGAAGCTGTTGGTCAAAGCTCCGCCAAAGAAGAAACCTTCGGCGAAGCTGAAGACCGATACCAACCTACCGCAGCGGATGCTGTTCGATCTGCAGGCCGATGTTGGCGAGCAGAAGAACCTAGCCGATGCCCATCCCGAACGGGTCGCGGAACTGGAAGCGAGGATGAAAGAGTTGGATGCAGAGATCACGGCCAACGCTCGCCCACCGTGGACCAAATAGGATCGAGGGCTCCACGAAAGCAAAGGCGGGTACATTGCAAGCCGCTTCAAAATTGCGAATTGGCTCGGGCCCGAGTGATGCGATTCACGGGCCCCGCGCCATCGATTGGATCAGTCGAGCATGCGTCCGTCGCGATAACGAAACGCCCCATCGACCGGCAAGATCGCTCCCGTGATATAGTCGGCATCGGGCGACATCAAGAAAGTGGCGGCACGGCCAATATCCCGAGCTGTCCCCAGCTTCCCCCACGGCAGCTTGGTCGCTTCCCGCTCGAAGAACTTCGGCGTGAACGCCTCTCTTTCCCCGGGCGTATCGATCCAGCCCGGCTCGATCACGTTGACGTTAATGCGATGGCAGGCCAGCTCGACAGCGATTGTCATGGCCAATTGATTCAAGCCCGCTTTGGCTGCGCAATAGGCGCTCTTCTGAGCCATAGGCCGCTGAGCGAGAACGCTTGAGATGAAAACAATCTTCCCCGCGATGCCTTCGTCAACCATCTGGCGTGCGACCAACTGGCTCATGTGAAAACTACTGAAAAGAGTTCCCTGAACCACGTTTTCAAAGTCCTCCGGCTGCAAGTCGAGAAACGGAGAGACCTTCTGGAAAGCGGGACAACTCACAAGTCCGTAAACCGGCCCCGACTGCTCCTCCGCTTCGCGAAGCAAGCCTTCGCAGCCAGAGCGAGTGAAGACATCGGCTTCGACACCGTGCACGTTAGCCCCCTGGTCGCGTAGCTCTTCCACGGTTGCCTGCAAATCTTGGCTCCCGGGTCGATCATTAACGATCAGCGAAGCCCCTTGGTTGGCCAGTTCAACGGCGCACCCTTTCCCGATCCCTCTGCCCGCTGCCGTGACAATAATTGTTTTGTCTTTAAGTTTCATGCGTTTTGCTTAGGTTCCGTGGAACGATCGCGTCAGCGGGCGGCGGGAAGCTCGGTCGCTTGAATTAATGCTCGGATATATCCAAAAGCAAAGTATCGGGCCAGCATCGTATATCCCGGTTGGCCTTCTTCTTCGCCGGCCAGCTGTGGCACGTGATCGGGACGTATCGGGCCGGTGAATCCGATATCGCGGTAGGCTTTCATCGCAGCCACCATATCCGTCGGGCCGTTGTCGTGGAATGTCTCGATGAAGTCGTCGGCGGTCCCTTGGACGTCTCGAAAATGAACATAACGAATCCGCTTTCCCCATCGCCGGATGGTATCTGGAATGTCGACTCCCATTGCGGCGAAGTTGCCCTGGCAAAAGCAGATTCCATTGCTGGGCGAGGCGGAAATTTCCAACAGCCGATCGAAGTCTTCCAGGCGATTCATGATGCGAGCATGTTTGCCAAAGGATGCCAGCGGAGGATCGTCGGGATGCATCGCCAAGGCGACGCCGGCCGCTTCGGCAGCAGGCAGCAGCTCTTCCAGAAATCGCTGAAGGTTGCTCCACAATCGGTCGGAGGAAATCGGCGAGATCGAATCGGTCTGAGAAATGGAATGCAGCGAAGCCGCCGATTCCGCATCGGAACTACGAAAGGCGGTTGTGAGCGCTCCACCCCGTTCTCGAACCTTCGTGTCGGTTCGGGCCCAATCGGTTGCGGGCATAAAGTTGTAGCAACAGATCGGTACCTCGGCTTCTCCCATGATGGCAAACAACTGCTTCATGCGGCTGAAATCATCTGCCCGATTCGCGGTGCCAAAGATGGCATTTTGAATCGGCAGTTCTCCCTCGATCGCAGCGATCTTCAAGCCATGGCGGCTTAACCGCTCGCGGGTTTCCAGAAGACCTCGAAGCTCTAATCCCGGATAGCGGATAGCGACAGCACTGACGCCCAACTGGGCAACGCGTGCCAGGTTCTCGTCATCAAAAGGAGTCACCACGGATGCCAACTGCATATCAAACTCTTCTAGCAAAAGGGGATCAAATCCAGCGACCGTTGGACATCGAGCGCGAACGACGTCACCGCACGCGGGACTTCTTAGATTAGATAGTCCTCGCGTCGGCGGAGGTTGCCAAAAACGGAACTCCTATTCCAGATCGAAATCGATCGTCTGCTTTCCTTCGCCCGATTCGACCTCCGTGCTCAAAACAGACTCCTCGTTGTATTTTGCGGGAATCGTGATCGTTTTTGGCTGAGCGCCGCCCGAATCCAAATCGTCTTGCGAGACGCCAGCGGCCGACGGGACAGCGACGATCATTACTTTCGCCGGACCAATAACCGCGCCCCCACGGTGTGCGATTTCAAACACTCCGTTCGTAATTTGTGCCGCCGACACAGGTCCGTCACCTTCAGGGGCAAGCCGAATTTCTCCCGATGGGACGGCTTCGCCTTGATAGGTAACCCGCCCTGTAACGACACGTCTCTCCGGCCCACTTTCGCTGGAACAGCCCCCCAAAACGAGAAGCCCCACCCCGATCAAACCCACGATGCGAAAATCAAACGATCCCATAATTCCAGAGCCAACTATTAAAAGGTTTCGAGAAGAACGAAAGAGAAAACCATGAAATTTTCTCCAAGCCACAGCAACCAACCTTAGCAAACCCGTACTCGAAATCAATCACTTATTGTGCACAGCACAGCTTGATTCGCGAACCAGACGCCTGGAACCACCCCCGCACCGGCAGTCCTTCCAGCCCGGAATAGCGGCCAAGAGAGCGATGACAAGCTCCTAGATGCCCCGATCGCCAGCCCGATAAAGCACGTCGCGTGCTGCGTTCATTTTCTTGTTGATATTGTACACAGACCGTGCTACCCTGAACCAAATGATCAGCGAGAAGAAACCCGAGCGACTTGTTTTGCTGAACGCGAGTGGAAAATGCTATTCCGTGTTGCGGAAGATGCTTGTCTGCGGCCAAATCCCGGCTGGCAGTCGCTTGGCGGAGGTGGAATGGTCTCAGCGGCTTGTGGCTCAACGCGCTGCGTTGCGCGAGGCGATGGTGCTGCTAACGCACGACGGGCTTTTGATTCGTCGACCGACCGGTGGCTTTTTTGTGCCGACCCCGGAAGAGGTCCACTATGATTCACTTTGGGATGCTCGAGTCGTTCTTGAACTCGGGGCACTTGATTTAGCGTTTGCTCCAGGCGCGGCACCCCGAAATTTGTCACCCTTGAAAAAGATCTGCAGCACGATGGAAGACCTGCATCTGGCAGGGCTGACGATGGGATTTTATGAATCCGATTTCCTGTTCCATCAGACCCTTTTAGAATTCTCGGGAAACGAGATCCTTGCGAAGATGTTTTCCCATTCCGCTCAGCATTTTTATCCGCTTGCTCCCGTCACCGGAGATATTCGCAGACAGAGGGAAGCGAGCGTAATTCGCGAGCACCGCGAAATCATCGCAAACTTAGAAGCCGGACAGATCAAAGAAGCTTCTAAACTTTTACGAGAACACATAACACGGAGCAAAGGAGTTAAAGCCTTCGCATCCGGTCGCTAGTAGTGGCGAACATGTAAATTCCCTTTTTGATATTTCCTTCCTCCATTCACTCCCCACCTACCTCTACAGTCTTTTCCCTTTTTTGCCTTGATTTAAGGAATAGAAAATGATTCAGCAGAAAAAGCGCCCCCCCCTGCGCAGTGGTTTCACACTGGTTGAACTCTTGGTCGTGATTGCGATCATCGGCATTCTGGTTGGGCTGTTGTTGCCTGCGGTACAGGCTGCACGCGAAGCGGCACGCCGCATGTCCTGTTCGGCCAATTACAAACAAGTTGCATTGGCGATTCACAACTATCACGACACGCATCGAACCTTTCCTTTGGGGGGAGGAATCACTGGTGGTTGCAGCGGCCTTACCGGCCCTCACATGTTCTCCTGGGGCGTCCATACGTTGCCGTTCATAGAACAGAGCGCTCGATATGACGCGATCAATTTCAACGTCGACAATTATGTTACAGGCTACGGCCCAAACCATGATCCGGACACCGCGTTGGGACCAATCCCTGTCTATCTTTGTCCCTCCAATCCGCAAAGCGATACGATGGTCAATACCGGTTTAGCCGGGGCCGTTGATGCCTTTGCCCGCACCGATATGGCCGGCGTCGCGGATTCCCGTGACTGGCGTTGCAACAGTTCGGGAACAATTGGCCTTCGCCCTCGCTCCGACGGAAACGGCATTTTCTATGGCGGGTCCTCTACCAAGTTCCGCGACATCATCGATGGCACCTCCAACACACTGCTGATCGGCGAAGTCACCGGCGACTTGAATCCAGCGAACACCGTGAACGCCAATACTTATTCCTTATATGACGTCTTCGATACCTCCACCGGTATCAACGGGCCATTTACCTTGCCCGGCGGAGGAACTTTCAATTACCGCCCGCAAGGTTTTTCGAGCTATCACCCCGGTGGAGCCCACTTCGCGCTCGCCGACGGTAGCGTGCGATTGTTCACCGAAACGATCGATCAGACGCTTCTCTATGGTTTGACGACGCGACTCGGTGGCGAAGTCCTGCAAGAGTTCTAGTCCACGTCGGCAGGAATGGATGGACCAAGACCGGTCCATCGCAAATTTGCTTCCCCAAAAGTTCTTTGAGATTCGTTTTTATGATCCGATGTTCGCATGTTGCTGCTACTCTTTTTGCCCTGTTGGTTGTTGCTATCAGCATTGGTCAGGCTGACGAGCCTCTTTCCCTTGCTCAATTGAGAGCAGACAGGGAAGCGGCCACTCAGCGCGAGCGGCGGATCATCTTTAATAACGACGGAAACGAACCGGTCTATCTCTGTCGAGATACGACACCCGACGAACTGCTCCGTCACCGCACCTCTCCGTTGGTGAACACCCACGTCGATACGATTTTCTATTGCACGTGGAGCAGCGGCTTCGGCATGTTCACCCATGACACGAAAGTGGGGAATGTCTTTAAGACGAAAGAAGGCTTGTTCTCCAAGAACTCGATCGAAAAAATGCTCGACGCGGGGACCGACCCGCTGCAAGTCATGGCCGATTTCGGCAAGAAGAATGACATCGAAATCTTCTGGTCGTTTCGCATGAACGACACACATGATGCGGGCTTGTCGGGGTACGGGCCGATCATGTTGCGAGCGAATCCGTTAAAGCTCGAGCATCCCGAATGGCTGATCGGGACCCCGAAAAATCGCCCCAAGTTCGGCGGTTGGAGCGCTGTCGATTTCACGCGTCCTGAGATTCGCGATCTTGCGGTCGCGTATGTCGAAGAGGTTTGCCAAAACTACGACATCAACGGAATCGAACTCGACTTCTTTCGACATCCTGTCTTCTTTAAACGGGCAGCTCAATCGGGAACTCCTTGCAACGACGAGGAGCGAAGCCTGATGACGGAAATGATCCGTCGAATTAGAAAAATCACGGAAGTCGAAGGGCAAAAAAGAGGCAAGCCGATCCTGCTTTCGGTCCGTGTACCCGACTCGGTCTCCTATTGCCGTGACTGCGGTCTCGATATCGAACAATGGCTGCAGGACGATTTGATCGACCTAATGACAGTGTCGGGATATTACCGGCTGAGCCCATGGGAGGATTCGGTCAAACTAGGTAACAAGTACAACGTCCCGGTCTACCCGTCGTTAGATGAATCCCGCGTCCGAGATCCCGATGCGAAAAAGATGCGAATGACGGTCGAAGCCTACCGCGGGCGAGCATTGGCCGCGCGAAGCGCCGGCATGGCGGGACTCAATCTATTCAATTCGTTTGATCCCAACGCGCCGATCTGGAAAGAGCTTGGTGAGCCGGCAACACTTGCCCGGCAAGATCACGACTACTTCGCCAGTATCCGAGGCGTCGGAGCTGCGGCTGGAGGCGCTTTGCCACATCGCAGCTACCAAAAAATCGCCACGCTCAATCCGAAAGCTGCGGTTTCGGTAGCATCCAATAAACCGGCGACGGTGAGCTTCTACAACGGCGTGGAATATCAAAAGTTGGACTCCGTCGCTCCGCCCAAAATCACACTCAGCCTTCAGTTTGACAAGGAAGCTCCCAAGAACGTCGATGTCGCGCTCAATGGAAAAACGCTGAAGTCATCGCCCGCGGCGGATGGCTGGCTGGAATGCACTGTCGATCCTGGAATGCTCAAACTGAACGAAAACCAAGTGACGGTTTCACTCGGCGACAAAGACGCGGCGGCGAAGTGGACCGACCTGCGCTGCACGGTTCGCTGGAATCAAGACAAATAATCCCAACGCCGCAAAGTTGCTTAGAAGCTTGTGAATTCGGCAATCCAACAAGAACATCACCTAAGGTAATCCATCGCATGAACCAACGAACGAACGTCGCTTTTGCAACATTGCTGGTCATTGCCGCCTCGATTTCTTCAGTCGGTGCCGCCGAAGCCATCGAAGACATACACATTGTTCCCAAAGCAGAGAAACTACGCGGCTATCGCGGCATCAATGGCGACTTGATGCAGCGAAAAGATGGCTCCCTTTTGTTCTGCTACACCGAACCCGGTGAAGGCGGAGGCATTGTTTCCAAGACTTCGACCGATCAAGGAAGTACATGGAGCGAGCCGAAGGTTATCGTCGCTCAGCCACCCTCGTCGGGACCGGGAAGATACAACCATCCAAGCTTGCTGCAGCTGGACAATGGGGACCTTCTCATCTCCTACAACTACACCACTCACCCCGCCAAGCCGTATTACGCGATGACCCTTTATCGTCGCAGCGCCGACCAAGGGGAAACATGGAGTGAGCAACTGCCGATGACGCCGCACGCGGGGTACACCCTGGTCCACAACGACAAACTGCTTTCTCTCAAGGATGGCCGCGTCATCGCGGTGGCCGTTACGAAGAAGTACATGCCTAGTTCCCATGACCATAATGGCTATGTCGGTTTAACCTTTTACTCCGACGATCAAGGATACAGCTGGCACCCTAGCGAGAACGAAGTCGACTTATACGACTCGAAAAAGATTGAGGTCCAAGAACCGGATGCCGTGGAACTAAAAGACGGCCGACTGCTGATGTTCGCTCGCACCTACAGTGGTCATCCCGTGAAAGCCTATTCCGAAGACCGAGGCGAAACTTGGTCGAAAGGCGAGCTCATCCGTGAGTTGAAAATGCCTTATGCTGGCCTGCCTACGGTCCGCCGAATTCCATCGACAGGAGACTTGCTCTTCATTTGGATCAGCGGCAAGTCCAAAAGCGAGAGCGGGCTCCCACTGCGAAGCGTGCTCTCCACAGCCATCTCTCAAGACGAAGGGGAAACCTTCGTGCACCAGCGTAACCTGGTCGACGATCCTACCAACGATTTGGGTTATCAATGCGTTGAATTCTTGGAAGATGGAACCGCGTTAATCGTCTATCACAGCAACGATGGCTTGCATATGTCTCGCCTGAACGTCGATTGGTTCTACGGCAAGTAGAACAATAGTGCGACTTCCTGCGAAGCTTTGCTTGAGACCAGGCTTCACCGTAAGTTCGACTCAACACAACTTTGGTTCAGCGACGTTCGAGCTTGACGCTAAAGTTGTTGCAAGGCGACGCCGCCGGTCGCCTTGGCTAACTCGATTAGATCGTCGTTGACTTCTTCGACGATAAACGCGTGCAGGATGATCCCGTTAAGCTCTTCTGGCTTGACGTTGATCCCGTGATCTCCATCGGTCACGATGATCAACTCGGGACGTTCGGCCTGAGTGTCGGCGACAACGGCTTCGATCCGCGTGATCCCCTCGCGAATCGCGAGGTTGATATCGGTATCATCGCCAAGAAAAAAGCTGGAGTGCAGATTTTGCATTGCGTGGCGAGCCTGAGACACTTCGTCGACAAGCACCTGTTCATGGACAACCGAATCAAAAAAGCTGAAACCGAGGATCGCTTCGCGTCGCAGCACGGCTCGCAATCGGTTCATTAAAATCGCGATCAGCTTGTAGATCCGCTCTCCCTGCTGCATCGATTTCGAACGATCCAGCATCGCGTAGAACAGTTGCTTCTTGTCGCTCTTCTTGATCTTCTCGCGGACCATAAAGCTTTTTGTCGCCACGCGGTAGCGAAAATATTTGGGCGACGCGACTTTCAGCGCCCACGCTGCCGGCACCATCCGCGACAGTTCGTCGAACGATTGCATCATCCGCATCCGCGTCTGGTCGCCGTCGGCCGCGGGCAACATTTTCTTTTCAAAGCGAGGCTGAAAGCCGACGTATTCGTTGGCGATCCGCGCGATCCGCACCAACGCTTCGAGCCCCGGTTCGCTGAGCATCCGCGACGCGATATCCAACCGCCGGACCGACAGCGGATGGATCTCCTTGTGCTCGGTCTCGCGACGGACGCCACCGAAACAGTCGCTCAACAGCGACGCGATCTTATCGCGTGTCTCCAGGTTTTCGACCAATTGGATCTCGCTGATCCCGCGGTCCAACGCCATCCGTTCCAGGTCGAGCGAATCGGTCGACTGCAGCGAGTCCTCGTCAGGCAGACATTCCAACAACTCGATCTCATCGGCCGTTAGCCCGCCGACTTCACCGAGTGCCCAATTGACTTGCGCCGCGATCACGTCAGCCGCCAAACCGATCGCAAGAGCTTGCTTGACGGTCGAGATCAGGGCGACGTTGGCGATCGCGCGATCGATGTCGGTGCGACCGGCCAGTCGATCGAATTCGATCTCCCGCAGCGCGGATGCTAACGCATGGTAGATCGCTGTGTCGCGCTGCGACCAATGAAAGATGTCGTCGAGGAAACGTTTGATCCGCCCCATTCGCATCCGATAGGTCAGCCCGATCCGCCGGTCGATCTCCAGCGATCCCGCCAAGCGTCCGTCGTCGACTAGATGAACGCCGTCCCAGATCGTCGGGATGGGGATGTGCTGCATTCCGATCGCGTCGAGCCGCCGGATCACCTCGGCAGTGTTGATTTGTTGCCGCCGCTCGCTCTCGTCTGGGTAGGTCACATGCGTGTGGAAGCGGATGAAGTTTCGATAGCGTCGCGGCAGATCAGCGGCATCCATGATCGGCCCCTTGGGCAACAAATGGGGACAAGCGACTCACGAGCCAAACCGCTTCTTGGCGGCCTGTTCGATTTCCTGCCGCGTGAGGATCGAATCGCCGTCGCGATCGAACTTACGAAATCCGTAGCGGCTGAAGGCCATCGGCGTCTCTTCGCGAGCGACCTGGCCGTCGCCATCGGTATCCATCTGTTTGAAGAAGTCGCGGACGAAATCGTTGACACGCTGCGTCGCCTCGTCGGTGACCTTATCACGCGATGCCTTCGCTTTCGACTTCTTCTTCGCGCCGCCATCCTTCTCGACATCCAACGGCTGGCAGACTTCGAAAAACGCCAATGCCATCTCCTCCCAAGTCTGATCGCCCCAACTGACATACTGCGACGGATCGGGATTGACGAGATTGTTTTTGGAATTGTCGAACCAGACGGTCCCCGCCAAATCGTCGATCGTCGACAGATCGATCGGGTTGGCAAAGGCGTAGGAGTGCTGCCAATTGAAGTCGTACGCCGGCACGTCTAACAATGTTTCCTGCTGGCCCGCGATGCGTCCCTCCAAACGGAACGCCTTGCCGCGCAGATGCATGTGCGGGGCGACGGCTAATAGCTGCCCAATTTTCGGCAACCCGCCCGGCTTGATTTCGACGGGATGATTGGCCGCTCGAGGTGGAATCTCGAACTCTTGATCGATCGCCGCCACCGTAAAGACTTCGTGAGTGACCGTCGATCGATCGGCCAGCTTGATGCCGACCTTGGTCAGATCGTCCACTTCCGAACCGTTGGGAGTGTAGTGCATCTGGAAGACAAACTTGGAACCGGCGGGGACACGACGAGCCAGGCCGGGCGGATACTCGGCGACGCGTTGGCCCGGCACGTAGGCGGTCAACCAATTGACGCCACGTTGGCGTTGGCCATCGGGGGGGCGGACAAAGATGATCGCGTGATGGACGACGCTGCGGTCGCCAGGGATCACCTCGGCCGCTTGAATCCACTGATCCTCGGTAACCCCACTGTCGACGACAAAATACTGGTACTCCACCGTTCCCTCGGCCGGCACGCGATACGGCTTGTCGTTCATCGAGAAGACAAGATCGGGAGTTCCCAGTCCCCAATCGCCTCGCGGCGGCAACGGTTCGGGAAGGTCGTTGGCATTGCCATAGGGCATCCCTTGATCGACCCAGTCTCGCAAGATCTGCTTGTCCCCCGCCGGCATCTGCCGGGCCCCTAAGAAGTCGCCATATTCGGGATTCGCGTGCCAGGGCGGCATCCGTCCCTGGTCGATCACTTCCAGCGACATGTCGGCCCAGCCGACGACTTCATCGTAATCGGTCAGGGCGAACGGTCCGATCTCGCCGGCGCGATGGCATTCGACGCAGTGCTGCTGCAGAACGCGTGAGACCTGTTTACAGAAGGTGATCGAACCCTCATCGGCTAGCGGTCGCGATTGGCCGATGATGCAACCGACCGCCGTGGTCCGTGGCATCGCCACGGGGCGATCGGCCAGCAGGTCGTCGATCGCTTCGCGCAATTCGCTGCGGGTGGCGACGGGACGGGAAATGCCCGGTCGATACTGATCGTCGATACGGCCCTGGTAGCGGATCTTGCCGGTTGCATCGAGCACAAAAACCTCGGGCGTTCGCGTCGCTCCCAACAGCGTCGCCGCGGCGCCGTCGTAGTCTTTCGCCATCGGGAACGAGATCGCATACCGATCGACGTACTCGCGGACCTCTTGCAGCGAATCCTGGCGGTTGCTGTTGACCCCCAAGACACGCACGCCGCGATCGCGCAGTTCGGCATCCAACGCCGACAACCGCGGCCCATACAACCGGGCTAATGGACACTCAGTCCCCAGGAAGCAGATCACATGCAACTTGCCCGCATCGGGATCTAACAAGCGAACCGATTGGTTCTCCACCACCGAAGGCAACTGCAACGACTGGACCGATTCGGCAGCGGTGGCAGGCAGCCCACTAAAACAGCAAGCCACGATGAAGACAAACAATCGCCAAAAATCTGCCCCGCGATTGTTTCGAAAGGCCTCGTGCGTCAGATCTCGAATGTTCATGGCTGCCCAATGGACTGATGGTGAAGAGTGCGGATCAAGCGAGCCTGTTCAACAGGTTTTAATCGTTCACAAACGAGTCGGCGATCAACCGCCCCACGTGCTGCAACCCACGTACAGACGCAAGACGATCAAAGGGCCGCGTCACCGGAATGGGAGAACCCGGCAGCCCATTGCGAAATCTCGGCCGCGGAATGAAACCCCATCCGTTCGTCGATCTTCTTGCCGTCGCGAAACATGATCATATGCGGGATGCCCGAAACTCGGTAACGCGCACTCAGTTCGGGATTGTTGTCGACGTTGATCGATACGATCTCGACTTCGCCGGTGACATTCGGCAATTCGTCGTCGAGCATCCGGCACGGACCGCACCACGGGGCGCCGAACTTAATCAAGGTGAGCGGCGACTGTGCAACCAATTCGTCGAACTGCTGTTCGCTGTAGTGAGGGTCATCGCTGGCCGAACCATCTCCCACGCGAAAGCGATCGCAACCGACGACGATCAAAGTAACCAGCGTGATCCATCCCAAAGCGATTCGGGTCGAGGCGAGCATATTCATTTTCCAATCAAGCTATATTGATTTATTATCTAATCGAATCCCAGAATCTTATATACCAGATCCGACGGCAAACCGCCGGTTGGCGATTCGTCTTCAAACACACGATTTCGATCGGTGGCGAAACGGATGGTGGGAATTACTCTGCGATTAACATTGCGGAGCAGGTCAGGCGCCGACGCGTTAGTTCCTGGAGGGGGGGGGCCATCTGGCACCTTCCTACCATCACTTTGTCCAGTGACAGCTTTTGCTGCCACTTTCAAACTCCCCCATTCCCGCCATCCATTCTAAGACACTGCCGTCCATGGGCAACAACCTTGAAAACTTTGAACAGACCGTTCAACGCATCTCCGATACGGTTCTCGACTGCATTCGACAGCGGCAGCCTCCGCTGGCCTCGATTGCAGATGAACCCGACAGCATTTTCGTAAAGGCGGCCAACGGACACACGCAAATTGTCAACAGCGCCTATCACCTTCGGTTTACAGCGGGGGCGGATCCCGCGGGGAAACCGGGGGCTTCTTATTTGCATTCGTCGATTGTCGACGTCTCACAACGCAGCGACAAGATGATCCTGGGCGGTTGTTCGACGGTGCAATTCAATCATGTGGGAGAAGATCCCCTGGGAAGAACGCTCCATTTCCGCACTTACAAACGTTCCCTACAAGAAGCGGGCGACCCGCGTTATGCAATTCTGGGCATCTCGCGAATGATGGGCATCATCGCATCGAACGCCCCGACGACACTGCTTTCCGAAAAATGGCGGCGTTTCGAGCAGTTGAGCCCCACGGACCGCCAGATTGCGATCGTGATCGCTGGTGCCAACATTGAAGGCGTCTCGAGCGACGCCATCGAACGCCGGCGCAACGCGATCCTGCAAACCCTGGAGGTTGAATCACAGGTCGAACTGATCAAGCTGTTGGTGCGATTGCAGGATAACGGCTTTGGCAACCTAGGAATCTGACGTCGCTGTGTTAACTGAATTCGCCGCGAATGTACTGCTTGGTGTACTCTTCCTGCGGATCGGCGAACATCGCTTCGGTCTTGCTGTATTCGACCAGATAGCCGGTTCGCGCACCTTGCGAGGTGTCGACATACATGAACGCCGTCATGTCAGCGACGCGTTGAGCTTGTTGCAGATTGTGAGTGACCACCGCGATCGTGTACTGCTTCTTCAGTTCGGTCATCAGTTCTTCGATCCGTCGCGTGGCGATCGGATCCAACGCCGAACAAGGTTCATCCATCAACAGCACCTCGGGTTCGGTAGCGATCGCCCGAGCGATACAGAGCCGTTGCTGTTGTCCGCCGGACAACGACAATCCGCTGTTCTTCAGCTTGTCCTTCACCTCATCCCAAAGCGCCGCGCCACGCAGCGCCTTCTCGACGCGCTCGGGCACATCCCCTTTAACACGGTTCAGGCGCAGGCCAAACGCAACGTTATTATAGATGCTCATCGCAAACGGATTGGGCTGTTGAAAGACCATCCCGATGTAGCGACGGACCGCCACGGGATCGACGCTGCGATGGTAGATGTCGCGGCCGCGAAAATGAACATGCCCTTCGAAGCGGAAGCCGCGGACCAGATCGTTCATCCGGTTCAGACATCGCAGCGCGGTGCTCTTACCGCAGCCCGAAGGCCCGATGAAGGCGGTGATCTGCCCCTGCTGGACCGGGATGTGGCTATCGCGAACAGCTCGAAACTTGCCGTAATAAAGGTTGTCGATCTTGCAATCGATAACGATATTGGAGGCCGTACCATTGCTGCTGCCGTTGGCGGCCTTTCCGGCTTTCGATTGGACCGTCGATGATGCTTGAATCATATGGAAATACCTGCTCAGCTTGTGACTTTATTGCGCGATAGGATTTGCCCACCGATGTTGATCACTAACACGATCATCACCAGCACGAGAGCGGCTGCCCAAGCGAGTTCAATTTGATTCTCGAAAGGAACGCCAGAGAAATTGAAGATCAGCACCGCCAGAGAAGCCGTCGGATCCATCAACGCCAACTCGCCATCTTGTACGATCCAGTAGTTGCTGTTGAGCGCCGTGAACAACAGCGGAGCGGTTTCGCCAGCGGCACGCGCCACGGCCAACATCACTCCAGTTAACAGCCCCGGCAGTGCCGTGGGCAGAATCACTTTCCAAACGACTTGTGTTTGCGTCGCACCCATCCCGATCGCCGCTTCTTTCATGCGGTGCGGGACCATCTTGATCGCCTCTTCCGCAGTCAACATCACGATCGGCAGCATTAGAATCGAAAGGGCGATGCCGCCAGCCGGAGCCGAATAGGTCCCCGTGACCAAGACGACGGCCGCATAGGCGAACACGCCAGCCAAAATCGACGGGAATCCGGTCAACAACTTGGCACAGAACCGGACCGCCGACGCCGTCTTGCTGCCGCTGCCAAATTCCGCCAGGAACAGAGCGGCCAAAACGCCAAAGGGAACACTGATCAAGATCGCGATCCCAACCATCAACAGCGTCCCCACGATCGCGTTGCCAAACCCACCTCCGCTTTCAAAAGCCGATGGAGGTGTTTCGGTCAGCAAGCTCAGACTCAACCGCTTCCCACCGCGCCAGATCAGCATGAACAGCACAGAGAACAAAGGGATGCAAGCGACAACCGTCACAACCCCAGTCAGGATGCTGAGTGCTGAACTGAAAAATGTGCGTGGGTGACGCAGCGAGCGTTCCAAAGTTGGAAAGTCGATGTCTTCAAAGGCGTCGGTGATCTCTTGGCTCACTTCGTCGCTCCCTTCATATGCGCCGAAGCTCGTCGCATGATCGCGGCTCCAAAGATGTTGACGCCCAAGGTAATCGCCATCAGCAGCAGCGCGGCGTACATCAACACCTGCTCTTCCTGTTTGCCCGCTTCGGGAAAGTTATTCGCCAGCAGTGCCGCAAGCGTATTGGCTGGCGAAAAGAGCGAAACCGTCAACTGGTTGGAGTTTCCAACAAGCATCGCAAGCGCCATCGTCTCTCCGAGGGCGCGGCCGAAGCCGAGCACCAGCGAGCCGAAGATGCCAGTCGCCGAGGCGGGAATGATCACACCAAAGATCGCTTCCCAGCGAGTCGCCCCCAGGCCAAACGCAGCTTCTTTCAGCTTGTGCGGGACCGAGCTGATCGCATCGCGGGAGATGGCTGAAACGGTCGGCAAGATCATGATTGCCAAGACCAGCGACGCGGGAAGTATCCCGGGACCACTGAGCGATGTCTTGAAAAAAGGTATCCACTCAAAGTGCTCGTGCACCCAATTAGCCGCCGGCCGGATCGCGGGGATCACGACATAGATTCCCCACAAACCATAAACCACGCTGGGGATCGCAGCCAACAGTTCGACGATGTTCTTGAAGACAACTTCCAGGTACGTCGGCAAGAAATCTTGTGTCAGGAAGATCGCGATCGAGACGCCAAAGAAGCTGGCGATCGCAAGGGCCAACAGCGAACTGTAAAGCGTCCCCCAGATTTCCGGCAGCACGCCGAACTCGCCTTTATTGGCATCCCAAGTGGTTCCCGTAATAAACGAAAGACCAAACTCTTGAATCGCGGGAACCGCTTTTCCACCGATTTCATACAGGATGTATAAGACCAACAAAATGGTCATCCAAGAGAAGACGTGTGTCATCCCTCGGAACGCCCGGTCCCATGAAACATCCCAAGTCGTGGGAGGTGATGCGACCGAATCAATCGAATCGTTTGGCTCGATAGATGTTGCCATATAGTCCGTTTACCATTTCGTAATCGTTAGGAAAGCCGGTAGATCGACCGGTTATTGGATCGCATCCAACGCAGCGGTTACCTTGGCGACCACATCCTCGGGCAAAGGGACGTATCCCATCTCGTCGCTGATCTTCTGTCCATCGGTCAAGCAGTATTTGACGACCTCTTTGAGCGCTTCGGCTTGCTTGGGATCTTCGTATTTTTTGTAGCACAACAACCAGGTGTAGCTGACGATCGGGAACGCTTGATCGCCGGGAGGATCGGGCAACCAAGCTCGCAGATCGGCTGGCATCTCGACGTTCGACAACGCAGCTTGGCCACTCTCCAACGAAGGCAGGACGAAGTTTCCAGCCTTGTTTTCGAGGCTCGCCATCGCCAACTTGGTCAGCTTGGCATATCCGTATTCGATATATCCGATGGCACCGGGAGTTTGCGTGATCGTCGCGGTGACGCCGTCGTTCTTTGGCGAGGCGACGATCTTGTCGCTGTCGGGCCACACGACCGTCTTGCCGGTGCCGGGGCCGTTTGCCCACTCTTCGCTGATCGCGCTCAAGTGCTGCGTGAAGACAAACGTCGTGCCGCTGCTGTCGGCGCGTCGCACGACGGTGATATCTTCATCGGGCAGCTTCGCGCCGGGATTGGCGTCGGCGATCAGCGGATCGGTCCAATTGGTGACCTTACCCAAGAAGATTCCGGTGTACGCGTCGCGGGAAAGCTTCAGCTCTTCAACGCCCGGCAGATTGTAGGCCAGAACCACTTCGCCAGCGGTCATCGGCAACAACTGAACACCTTGGCCTACCTCGGCGATCTCTTCGTCGGTCATCGCAGCATCGCTGGCACCAAAATCGACGGTGCCGTTGGTAAAGTCCTTGATCCCCGCTCCGCTACCCTTGGCTTGGTAGTCGATTTGCACGTCGTCATGTGCGCGGCTGTACTCCTTAAACCAACGATCGTACAGCGGAAAAGGGAAGCTTGCTCCCGATCCGGTGAGCTTGACGCTATCCGCAGCATCACCGCCGCTCGAATCGGAACTGCGCGACGAGCAACCGCTAAACAATAGACAAACGGTCAGACCTGCCACGAAAACGCTTGAGTTTCGCCAACGCACGTTGTTTTCCCAAATAAACGGAGGGTGATTAGGTTGTTGAATCCTGAACCACGGTATTGGCCGAAGAAGGGACGCTCAAGTCGCAAAACGTGGCAGACCGCCAATTTCACTGGCTCTTCACAATTCCTTAACAAACCATTTCCAGCAGGGTTCTCCTGCCCGATCGATCGCGTTGTAACCGTTGTACCGATTGCAGCGAGGGGGATTGTTAAGATTCATCCGATTGAGACTGCGGCATCGGATGTGCAGGGCAAACGGCGACGATGCTACCCCCAAGAACGGTCTGTCTAGGACGATATTTATTATTAGGAGAGTGATCCAACCAAGGATGGACGGGTCATGACTCCTCCTAAACGCCCAACCGTTTCATTTTGGCTATTGTTTGGAAACGAACTGGAAAGGACTCCAGATGTTCAAAACTCAAAAACGTCGTTGGCTGCGCCGACTGCTAGGCTTGGCAGTTGTATGCCAATTTGGGGCGTCGATCGGTTACGCTCAATTCCCATCCGAAGATGCTGGCCTGGAAGCCGCTGCATTCAGCCCCATCCTTTTGGGTAAATCCGACGACGCGTCGGTTGCTCCCGTTGCCTACAACGAACCCGTTTCGGCTCTTCACTGGGCGACTCCCGGCGACGCCACCGCGGGGGATGATTTAGGCGACTCGGTTAAAACGGCTGACGAATCGACAGACAAGTCAGACAACGCGGGACAGGAGAAGGATTCGCGAGACGAACTGATCGAAGATCTGACCAAACGTCTGGACGACATGGAAGAGTCGTGGGGCCAGTACCAAGGCAAGATCACCAAGGAAGCCGAAGCCAAGAAGAAGAAATCGTCCTACAAAATGGGCGGTCGTCTTCACATGGACTATTGGAACTTCATGGACAACTCTCCTGGGATCGGATATTTCGAGCACGACGACCCAACCAACGCGAACTACGGAACCGACCCCGAAGACCGCTTCCTGTTCCGCCGCTTGCGGTTGGAAATCCAGGGCGAAGTCCCCGAAAACATGGTCTTCCGGATCCAAATGGATTTCAACAATCCATCGACCCCAGAATACAAAGATGCCTACATCGGCTGGACCAACCTGCCATACAACCAAACGCTGTTGTTGGGTAACCAAAAGCGTCCGATGGGCTTGGACCACTTGAACAGCAGCCGCCACAACGTGTTCATGGAACGACCGTTTGCAGTCGAAGCGTTCAACGAAGACGCTCGACGGATCGGTTTGGCAATGTACGGCCACAACGATGCCGAATCGACCTTCTGGGCGTACGGTCTCTACAGCCTGGAAAACACCAGCACCACCGGTCGTATCATCGGTGACAGCATGCAAATGGGCGGTTACGGTCGCGTTGGCGGCAGCCCCTGGTACGACGAGGTCAGCGGTGGACGCGGCTATTGGCACTTGGCGATGTCCGGTGCAGTCGCCAAGCCCGATGGCGACGCCAGCAGTGCCGATTCGAACAGCAACGAAGCTCGCTTCCGCACACGCCCCGAAGCACGCAGCGATTCGCGATGGCTCAACACAGGTCGAATCGTAGGTGCCGACTGGTTTGAAACGATCGGCCTCGAATCGATGCTGAACATCGGATCGCTGCAGATCACCAGCGAATATTTGTTCAACTGGGTTCAACGCGACGATCAGATCGCCGGATCGGGTCCCGATACCCACTTCCATGGCGGTTACATCTTCGCATCGTACTTCCTGACCGGGGAACACATTCCCTACAAACGAACCCACGGTACGATCGATCGTGTCCGACCATTTGAGAACTTCTTCCTTGTCGATCGCTTTTGTGGCAATCGCGGACGAAAGATGGGCATGGGAGCTCTCGCATTGGCTCTGCGATACGACTACATCGACCTCACCGACGGCGACATCCAAGGTGGCGTGGGTCATTCGGTCACCGGTGGCCTGAACTGGTACTGGACTGCGTATTCGAAACTGCAGACCAACCTGATCTACGGCGAGATCGACAACCACAGCCCCGTTGGCCCCACGGGAACCGAATACACCTCGGGTGACTACGCGATCCTTGGTATGCGATTTATGCTCGATTTCTAATCGACGCACACATCCCAACGATTCAGATCCGAAGACTCCATTCCCAAACTACATTCTCTAAATTGATTGCCACACGGACGTGGCGATTCGGAGCGATACGATGAAAAACATCCACAAACTGATTATCGGTGCGATGCTATTCGGTGGCCTGACAACGATCCAGTTCACCGGCACCGCGCGAGCCGCAAACTGTCAATGCGGACTGTGCGCTGACAATTGTGCTTGCTGCAGCTTGAAGGTCGACAAAGTCGACGAAAAGAAGACAGCTTGGGAAGTCGAATGCAAACAAGTCTGCATCCCCAAAGTTGTCTTCCCGTGGCAAAAACGCTGCAACCCTTGTGCGAACAACGGTGCCTGCGTGCGAACCGTTCGCGTGCTGAAGAAGAAGGAATACAAGTGCCCCAAACTTGAATTCACCTGGACACCGAAGATGATCGGCGGCTGCGGATGCTGCGGTGGCGGAAACAACTGCTGCGACGACGGCAGCTGTGGCAGCTGCGACGGCGGTGGATGCCTGTTGGGTGCAAACGAACTGCCCCCCGTACCGACGCCTTCGATTCCAACACCCGCGATCGAAAACGACGTCATGCAGACCGCGGCAACCGATGGGATGCTCGAATACGAAGTGCCAGCCGTGCACGTCGCTCGCCCCGTTGGCCTGAAGACGCTTCAGCTGAACCGATAAACGCTGACAAATTGGGTTCAACACATGGCATCCACAACATGTTGTGAAGTGCAACTCCCCAACCACTTCGACGACGCACTTGTCTGATCCCAATGACGCGAGTTTAAGGCCGGCCTGGCAACAGGTCGGCCTTCGGTGTTTCTGCAGCGAGCGACTTATCCGCCAGCAACTTCGACAGCCAGTCGCTCATCGAAAATCGCAAATCCTCTTCTTTTCGAGCGATCTGGCGATTCATCCGCTGGACCAGTTTGACCTGTTGTTTGGATATAATCTCGTCTCGCAAGATCCCTTCCAACGCGTCGCCGATCCCTTCGGCGAAATCGCCTCCAACGTCGCTGATCCGGTTCACTTCGAACCTTGGCACGGCGATCTCCGCCGATTCGATCACCGGCTTCACGACGACATCCGGCGGGATGTTGACGTAATCGAGCCCGATGCCGATGCTGCCGACAATCGTGATCTCGATGTCGGCGTCCGCGTCGACGTTGAAGCTCCACAGCTGGACGCCGTAGTTCCAGCGACTGCGACGGGCGAAGCAGTTTAATCGTCCGGCAAGCGTCAACCGGAACGTTGCCGTTCCATCGGGCAACCAACGCAGATCGTGTAGATCGACCTTCATATGCTGGTCGGGATCGATCAGGCGAATCTCGTACCGCGTCCACGCGCCGTGATTCACTTCGCGCCAGCGACGCTTGGTATCGATCTTCCAACCATCGCGGCGCAGCTTCACGCCCGCATAGATTCGTTTCTGATGGCCCCAGTCCTTTTCGTTCTGATACGTTTCGGGAATGCTGCTGCGAATCAGATCGCCGACGATTTGCCGCAACCGCCCCGCTTCGGCGTCGGGCATTCCAGCCAGCGGATCGCTGGCGATGCCCGCGGGAGCCGCGGTCGGGGCGAGCGGCTCGACCGCCTGCGCCGGAACAACCGCCAAGGAGAACGTGAAGATCAGCAAGGCTCGAAACTCTTGACGAGTTCCGCTACGTAGTTTCGGTGTAGCGGAGCTCGTCAAGAGTTTCGTTCCATCGACGCATCGGCTATTCGGTTCGTTCATCCGTATCGGCTCGGTTGCGTGTCATATAAATGCGGCAATACGCCGGCCGCCATTCAACGTCGATTGATAGGCCGATATACCGCGCCACGACTTTTCAAGTCCATGGCGAATCACCTGCAACGGGCCCGCAGTTCCGTTATGCTGGCAATACTTCGAGCACAGCGTTTTCGCCGAACTCGATTCCCACCTTTACGAGCCAACCAAAGATGTCAACGATCCCACCTGTTGCTCGCCTTGCGCGATTGAATCTCTCCCGGACGAAACCGCTTCGGAACGCCTGCCAACCGCTTGCATGCGGCCTGGTTCCGATCCTCCTGTTCGTGATCACCGCGATCGCCCCGGTTCCGCTGATCGCCGAAACGAGCCCGATCGTCGCGGAGAACCAACTCCCCGGGACGACCGATTGGCAACTGACCCGCGTCCGCCCCAATGCCGGCCGCTATCGAACCTCGCTTGTCGAAGGCTACTGTTCGGAGCAATCGCTTTCGGTTGGCGAAGAATTGAAAGTCTTTATAAGCTCCGATCCGGCGGTTCCCGTCAATCTGGACATCTACCGGATGGGCTACTACGGCGGCACCGGCGGCCGGCTGGTCAAGACCTTCCCGAACATCGACACGATCACGCAACCGGTTCCCGAGGCGGGGAAAGACCGCGTGCGGCAGTGCAAGTGGGAACCGAGTGTCAGCTTCACGATTCCCGAGGATTGGGTCAGTGGAGTCTATCTGGGAAAACTGACGACGGTCCCCGAAGCCGACCAACCTTATTGGCAGAGTTACGTGATCTTCATTGTGAAAGACGATCGCCCCGCCGATTTTGTCTTCCAATGTTCGGACAACACTTGGCAAGCGTATAACCGCTGGCCCGTGAACGACTCGCTGTACACCCATCCCGACGGTCCGCAGAAGCCGGGCGTCGCGGTCAGCTTCGACCGCCCCTACGGCATGTATTGCCAGATCTTCGAACATCCGCTGTCGCTCGGTTCGGGTGAATTCCTGCTGTGGGAATTCCCGCTTTGCTTCTGGATGGAGCAACAGGGATACGACGTCACCTACGTCAGCAACAGCGACCTGTTAAACCCCGGCGAGATCGACCGCTGCAAAACGTTCCTGAGCGTCGGGCACGACGAATACTGGGACACGCGGCAATACGATACCGTCGCGGCGGCGATCGATCGTGGCGTCAATGTGCTGTGGCTGAGTGCCAACAGCGTCTATATGGTCAGCCCCTTCAGCCCCAGCGAAAGCGGCCAGTCGAATCGAATCATCA
Organism: Rosistilla ulvae; assembly: GCF_007741475.1. Classification (NCBI taxonomy): domain Bacteria; kingdom Pseudomonadati; phylum Planctomycetota; class Planctomycetia; order Pirellulales; family Pirellulaceae; genus Rosistilla; species Rosistilla ulvae. The sequence goes on from NZ_CP036261.1 coordinate 5,467,021, forward strand.
CCCGCACCGGCAGCTTCGGTCCGTTGCGGGAGGAGGAGACGCAGACCTACGGCAAGATCATGGGCCCGTTCGAAACCCATGGCCCCGACGAACGAAAGATCATCGGCGCGCGGACGGTCGTTCCATTTAACGGCGGCGGCGACTGGGTTTGCACTCAGCCCAAGCACTGGATTTACGAAGGAACTCAAATGCGCCGCGGCGACCGCATCGAAGGCCTGATCGGCTGGGAACATCATGGCGATCCCGATCTGCAGCGACCGGGACTGCAGGTCGTCGCCGAGGGGACCACTTGGGCCAGCGGCACCGACCCGGGACACTGGACCGCGACGATCTTCCCCGGCCCGAAAGACAACTTCGTCTTTAACGCAGCCACGATCTACTGGGCTCAAGGACTTGCGACCCCGCCGGGGCACATCATCCCCTGGTCGCATTTCAGCCGCCCGCACGGTCCCGATCGCCGCGTTCAACAGATCACTAAAAATCTGTTTGAGCGCTCGCTACAGAAACCTCAGGATTGATCCGCGATTCAGTGATCGGTCGCGCGGCGAACGACATCCTGATCAAAGTAGTTGATCTCCATTCCCGCATCGACGATCAATTGTTGAGCGCAGATTCCCGACGACCGCGGGCTCAACAGAAACGCCGCCGTGTCGGCGACTTCGCTTGTTGAAACCGCTTTGCCACGCGGGATCACCGATTCGGCGAATAGATACGAATCGACGTAGCCCGGGATTCCCGCCGAGGCGCTCGTCTTCAAAAGCCCGGCGGCGACCGAATTAAATCGGACCTGCGAGAACTTGCTGAACGACTTCGTCAGAAACGCCAGCGACGAAGCCAACGCCGCTTTGATCGGAGCCATGTATCCGTAGCTCTCGCTCGCCATCCGCGTCGTGCTGATTCCAATCGTGACGACGCTGGCGTCGTCGGAAAAGCATCCGCGAAGCGCGTTGCAGATCGCTACCAACGAGAAGCACGAAATGTCGACAGCTTGCAGGAACTGGGCCCGCGTCGTTTCGTGAAACGGTTTGATCCCGTCGCTATAGTCGGCGAAGGCGATCGAGTGCAGCAGGCCATCGATCGTCCAGCCGTTGTCGCTGATGTAGGCGGCCAAAGCATCGATCTCCACCTGCCGCGAGACGTCACAGATCAAGATCTCGCGTCCCGGCAACAGCTTTGCCAACGATTCGCGACGTTGCTCGCTGCGGACCGAATAGATCACGTTGGCCCCGACTTCTTCCAACGTCTTAGCGACGTGAAAGGCAACGCTCTTCTTGTTCGCAACGCCCATCACCAGGATGTTGCGGCCACTGAGTTTCAGAAAATCGGTCATCCCTAGCCCTCCTCAGGCGTCGCAACGCTGCAAGCAAAGTCCAACCGAGCCGCCAATTTGCCGTCCAACATAACCTTGCCCGTCATATAGAAGGCGTTGGAGAGCTGTTCGTTCAGCGTGACGTGGAGCTCAACGGTGTCGCCCGGGCGGACCATCCGCTTGAATTTGACGTTGTCCATCCGCGTCGCCACCGGAACGACCGAACCGTCCGCCGGCGTCTGCTTGCTCAACAGAATCGCCCCGGCCTGCAAACAGCATTCGCATTGAATCACCCCCGGCACGATCGGGTAGCCGGGAAAATGCCCCTGCACAAAAAAATCGTCGCTGTGAAACGTCTTCTTGCAAACGATCGTCTGCTCGGTCTGTTCGACGATTTCATCCAACAAACGCATCGGTGTGCGGTGGGGAATGGCGGCTTCAATCTGTTCAGCGGTCATTGGTGGGGACTATGGTTCGAAGGTTGGGTATCGGCAGCGAATCGATCGCGAACTGTTCAAAACGCTATGCTACCGGACTGCCCAAAGCTTGTCATGCCGCTTATCTTAAACACTACCGGCCCCGCCTGACGCGGTTGCCCGACAGCCCTTTCGACTTCTCCGACTCCTACCCGACCATCCGCCCATGACCACCTACTTTGCCCGTGGCTCTGAAACCGCCGAACTCTCGACCGCCGATCTACGAGAGGGCTTGGAAAAGCTGTTCACCGACCGCGGCCGCCCCAGCAAAGCCCTGGCAATTCCCCCGGACTACAGCCGCCTGCCCAGCCGCGCCGGCGAAATCACCTGCCTCTGCCACGAACTGCTCGGCGATGCGATGGTCGATGTGATGCCCGCCTTAGGAACGCACAAACCAATGTCGCCGGAACAGTTAGCGCACATGTTCCCCGGCCTGCCAACCGATCTGATCCGCGAGCACAATTGGCGAAACGATGTCGTCACCCTGGGCGACGTCGATGCCGATTTCGTCAGCCAAGCGACCGAGGGAATTTATTCGGAGCCGTGGCCGGCGCAGGTCAACCGCCTGCTGCTTGAAGGAGGCCACGACATGATCCTCTCGATCGGCCAAGTCGTTCCGCACGAAGTGATCGGAATGGCCAACTACAACAAGAACATCTTTGTTGGCACCGGCGGCGTGAAGGGAATCAACGAGAGCCACTTCCTGAGCGCGGCTTACGGCATGGAACGGACGATGGGACGCGCCGACACGCCGCTGCGAAAGATCCTCAATCGCGCTCAAGACCTGTTCTGCAAAGAGATGCCGCTGGTCTACATCCTGACCGTCATCGGCCAACAGCCCGATGGATCGCTGGTCACTCGCGGGCTGTACATCGGCGACGATCACGACACGTTCTTCGAGGCGGCAGAGCTGGCCCTGAAAGTCAACTTCACCGTTTTGGAACGCGCCCCGAAAAAGATGGTCTGTTATCTCGACCCCTCCGAGTTCCACAGCACTTGGATCGGCAACAAGTCGATCTACCGAACGCGACTGGCGATCGAAGACGAAGGCGAACTGATCGTCTTGGGTCCCGCCGTGCGGATGTTTGGCGAAGACGAAGCGATCGACGGGCTGATCCGCAAATACGGTTATCAACCGAGTGCCCGCGTGATGGAATTGGTCCAACAGAACGAAGACCTCCGCAACAACCTCTCCGCCGCGGCTCACCTGATCCACGGCAGCAGCGAAAACCGCTTCCGCGTCACCTACGCCCCCGGCGAGCTGTCGCAACAGGAGATCGAAAGCGTCGGCTACAACTACGGCGACGTGAAAAGCCTGATGGAAAAGTACCCGCCGGAAAAACTGAACGACGGCTGGCACACCGACAGCGACGGCGAAGAGTTTTACTTCATCAAGAACCCAGCCCTCGGCCTCTGGGCCTCCCCAGGCCGCGTCTAATCGGTTGGAGTCGATGGCGTCAGCCGATGGAACTTTTCCCAATCGGTTGGCATAAACAGGTGTCGCCCGATTGCCTTGTTGAATGGAGCGTCCACAGGGCCAGTGGCTTATACCGCCGGCAATTCTTGTGTCGGCCTCCGGCCTAAAATCCTTGTGGAGAGCTCAAGCTCCGGCGGCTTACACCGCCGGCAGGTCGTGTGCCGGCCTCCGGCCTTGGGACTGGAATGGCCTCAGTTCCGGTGGCTTACACCACCGGCAATTCTTGTGTCGGCCTCCGGACTTGTGTGGTTTGAGCATGCAGGTATTAGGCCGGAGGCCGGCATATCCTCTGCCGGTGCTGTAAGCCACCGGAACCAAAGCCCGCAACAAAAACACAAGTCCGGAAGCCGACACAAGCCCCACGGCCGCGACCAGCCGGAGCATCCAGTAGGCCGGAGGCCGGCATATTCTCTGCCGGTGGTGTAAGCCACCGGAACCGAATTCGAGACGGAAACTAAAAGGCCGGAGGCCGACACAAGCCGAACTGCGATGTCAGGCACCCAACCGAGCACATCTCCAACACCCAAAACCAGCGGCGAGCAGCCACAACGCAAATCCCCAACCAAACAGCGAAATCGCCGACGCGGGGACTAGCCAGGTTGGGCGGTAGCGGAATTCGACTTGCCAGTTGCCTGCGGGGACCTCAAATCCTTGGCTGACAAAGTCGACGGGATGGCTGGTCGCTTGATGCCATACGGAGCCGCCGGTCGCGCGGTAGCGGGCAGTCCAGTTACCGTCTTGGATCTGAAAAAACTTGACGAGCGTCGGATGAGAAACCTCGACGTGGGAGAGCGTTCGTTCGGGTTGATGTTCTTCGATTTCCAGCTCGGAAACCGTAGGGATTGGCTCCAAATCAGTGCGAAGCGATTCGCTTTCCGATTCCAGAAGACTCGCTTGCGTCGCGTCGGTCAGATAGTCACGAACGTGCTCGGGCAAAACCGCGACGATCTCCGATGGAGCAACGACGCGCCAGTCGTCGACCAATTCGATCGGGGCTGCGTCGGGGTTGCGGACCCGGGCGTCCAAACGGATCTGCAACGGAGCTTCGGTGCTGGCCGTCGGTCCTCGTTCGGGCTGGGCGACGCGCGGCTGAAGCGTCGCATCGGCTCCTAACAATTGACACAGACGCCTCAGGCGGTCGGTGGTCTGATCCGGCGGGCTGTCGGCCAAGACCGGCCGGACCGCGTCCCAGAAGATCGGCCCGCGCCAATGACTGATCGACGTCGGCGAATTGAGCTTCGCGATCCCCGCATCCAAATGCCAGCGCATGAAGAGCGATAACTGCTGCCCATGTTCAACTTGTTCGAGTCGTAGGTTCCGCGGATCGGGAGTCGCCGACGGACTCGTCGCCCCCCAACGTTCGGGCCAACGCGGCGCGGCAGCCAGCGAAATCACGCGTCGCAGCGGTGCCGTCGTCCGCTGCATCTCGGCGAGCTTTGAATCCGACGGGGCTGATGCGGTTCCGATCAAGCCACGACCGTGAAGCGTCAATTCGATTAAGGTCAGCGCTAGCAAAGCGATCGGCAACACCCGAGAACTTGGCGGGCAGCGTCGGCAAAGAACCAACACGATCGTGGCAAAGAGGGCTGCATGCACCGCAGCCCAAAACGCTTGCAGCTGCCACAACGAAAGGTTTAAGGGCCCGAAGAAGCTGTCGGCGGCGGGGCTGAGATCGATCCCAAAACTGCCGATTGGCAGCAGGCTGATCAAAAGTGCCAGCACGGAAATTCCAATCAGCGATACCGATGCACCGCTCCATCGGTCGCGCGATCCGCGAGCCAACCGATCGACCATGTGCGCTGTCAGCAGCGCGAGCCCAAGGCTGAAAAAGACCAGCCACTTGGCGGGAAAACGAAAGTTGGCATATCCCGGAACGAAACTCACAAGGAACCAATACGGACCGCCCACCGCAGCGTTGCAGTCGTTCAAGATCATCGCGCCGCCGAACAGATAGGCTAGTTCGCGAACCGCCCAAACGAGCCCAAAGCCTCCCAAACTGAAGACCAGTCCGGCCAGGATCATTCCGTCCCAAATCCGCAGCGGATTTCCACGCCCTCGCTGCGCTTGTCGGTTGACCAAACGACGCAGATAAATCGGTAGCCGGATCAACAGACAGATCGCCGGCAGCACGCCCAGGAACAGCGACGGCGTCCAGGTCTTTCCTTCGCTGGGCAACAGTCGCGTGATCCGCGTGTTCTCGGGAAACATCTCTCCACACACGCCCGGCAACAGAGCCCCGATCCACTGCCACGGCCCCACGCTGAAATCGTAGACGTTGGCTTGATGGGTTCCGGCCGCCGGGGCTTGCCACCAAGCAGACGGCGCGGCGACATAAGGCTCTGCCGCGGTCAACTGCGCCACGCCCGATGAAGGACTGTGACGCCGCACGCTCTGCTGGGACCACTGCCACGAAGGGATGATCTGCAGCGAAGCCGCGCCGCTGGCCAAGCCGATCGCCAGTCCGATCGTCATCAATCGGAGGACCGTCCCGCCGAGCAGCATCTTGGTGCCAAGCCTTGCGTCTCCAGCGAGCCGCGTCTGACGACGGGCGACTCGCATCCGACGGATCGCGCGCAGCAAGACGTAGCCGAGGAGAAAGACGATCACTTGAGCGGCTGATTGAACATCGCCTCCCAACAACATCATCGCCAGAGCCATCGAACCGATGGCGAAGCTGACACGGTTCCAGCGATGGACCGCTTCGACCAAGAAGCCGGCCGCCAGCGGTAGCCACGCCGCACCGACGAGAAATGGCGGATTTGTGTAAAGGAACAACACGGGACCGCCGGCGGCGTAGACAACCCCGGCGAGAGCGCTGGCAGCAACCGAACCGTGATACCGGCGAGCGATCCAAAAAACGCTGAGCCCCGCCAGGATCAGATGCAGGTAGATGTAGACCGCCAGCGATTGCGGAGCGTCGAGGCCGAGATGGAAGACCAATCGGCCGGGATAGAAGAGCGCCGTCGTCGTCTCACCGGCAACCGGCAGGCCAAACTGATCCAAGGGGTTCCAGAGCGGTAGATCGCCGGCAGAGATCCGCGCATCGATCGCTCGATAGAGCGGTTGGTAGAAATGGGAGACGTCGCGAAACGCGAGCCGTCGATCACCCGAGAGAGCTGGGTAGAGAATCGCCCCCAACGATAAGGTCAACAAGCCAAGCGGGATTAAAAACGCTTTCACATGGACCCTGTTGCCGGATGCGGCGTCGGCGGTTCAGCCACAGCCGCCCGCTTCCGCCTCGATTGCATACCAGGCACGTGGCCCGTCGCAAAGAAGCGACGGGCTCTAACCAAGCGATTTACTTGCGCGAGATACGCATCTGACCGCGTGCTCGCAACGCCGACGCATCGCGGACCTGACGCTGCTCTTCGGTATTCGCAGGCAACTGCAACGCGGCTGCCAACTCTTTCTCCGCATCGGCGTAGACGATGTCGCTGACCGGCATCGCTCGACCGGTGAGGATCGAGACGACGTTGTTCTCGACTTGAGCAAACCCGCCGTCGACGAAATAGGTCTCGGTCGACGAACTATCGGTCAGTTCAAGCTGTCCAAACCCGAGGCGTCCGATCAACGGAGCGCGTCCGGGAAGCACGCCCATCGCACCGTCGTACAATGGCAGCACCAGACTGTCGACTTCGCGATCGATCTCGGTTTTCTCTGGCGTCACTACAACGCACTTTAACTTTGCCACGATCTATGCCTTTTTCCAGGTGCCGTTCTACTTCTTCGCCTTTTCTGCCATCTGCTTGGCTTGCTCTTCCGCCTGTTCGATCGAACCGACGTACATGAACGCTTGCTCTGGCAGATGATCCCACTTGCCGTCGCAGATCTCTTCGAAGCTGCGAATGGTATCGCCGATCGAGGTGACTTCACCCGGCTTGCCGATGAACTTTTCGGCGACCAAAAACGGTTGCGACAGGAAGCGTTCGATACGACGAGCGCGGTGAACGATCATCTTGTCCGATTCGCTCAATTCGTCGACACCCAAAATCGCGATGATGTCTTGCAATTCGCGGTAGCGTTGCAGGATCGTTTGCACGCGACGAGCGATCGCATAGTGGCGTTCGCCGACGTATTGAGGATCGAGAATACGGCTGTTCGAAGCCAATGGATCGATCGCAGGGTAGATACCCTTTTCCGAGATCGAGCGTTCCAGATAGATGAACGCGTCCAACTGACCAAACGCCGTCGCAGGAGCCGGATCGGTCGGATCATCCGCAGGAACGTAAACCGCTTGTACCGATGTGATCGCACCCTTCTTGGTCGACGAAATTCGCTCTTGCAGAGCACCCATTTCGGTCGCCAGCGTAGGTTGGTAACCCACAGCCGAAGGCATACGTCCCAACAACGCCGATACTTCCGAACCGGCTTGCGAGAAGCGGAAGATGTTATCGACAAACAACAGCGTATCGACGCCGGTGGTGTCACGGAAATATTCCGCCATCGTCAGTGCCGACAACGCAACACGCAAACGAGCCCCTGGTGGTTCGTTCATCTGGCCGAAGACCATGCAGGTCTGCTCGATAACGTTACGACCGGTCGAACCGATCTCCGTCTCTTGCATTTCCAACCACAGGTCGGTTCCTTCACGAGTTCGTTCGCCGACACCCGCGAATACCGAATAACCACCGTGAGTCGAAGCGATACGAGCGATCAACTCGGTCAAGATAACGGTCTTGCCCAGTCCCGCACCACCAAACAGACCCGCTTTACCACCGCGAACAAACGGAGTCAGCAGATCGATCACCTTGATACCGGTCTCGAACAATTCGGTGTTCGTCGACAGCTCCGAAATCTGTGGAGCTTGACGATGGATCGGCCAACGCTCGTCCGATTCGACAGGACCGCGACCGTCGACGGGTTCACCCAAGACGTTAAAGACGCGAGCCAAAGCTCCCTTGCCCACGGGAACGGTGATCGGCGAACCGGTGTCGATGACTTCCATTCCGCGAATCATGCCGTCGGTGCTACCCAACGCGACGCAGCGGACGCGTCCGCCGCCGAGGTGCTGTTGCACTTCGCCGGTCAGATTGACTTTGACGCCCTTGTGCTCCGACGTGATCTTCAGCGCGTTGTAGATCTTCGGCAGAGCATCCTGCGGGAATTCCGCATCGAACGTCGATCCGATGATCTGGGTAACGCGGCCCGACTTGTTTTCAGTGACGGTTGACATTTTGATAGATCCCTCGCTTTAGCGTCGGGTTGATTGTTGATGAATGAATTGGATTAATTGGCCAAGGCTTCGACGCCACCGATGATTTCCATGATCTCGCCGGTAATCTGCGATTGGCGAGCACGGTTGTAGGTCATCGACAGTTGCTTGATGATCTCGCCGGCGTTTTCGGTCGCACTTTTCATTGCCACCATACGTGCCACCTGTTCGCTAACAGCAGCGTCCAGGAAGCATTTGAACAATCGAATCTTGAAGCTCGTCGGAACGACCTCTTCCAGAATGCTTTCCGCCGATGGCAGGAATTCATAATCGGCCGACAACCCAGTCGCTTCCTCTTCGTCGAGGTCGATCGCACCAAGCGGCAACAGCGTCTCAATCACCGCTTCCTGCTTAGCGACGCTGTGGAACTTGGTGTAAACAACGTCCAAACGATCGATCTCACCCGCAGCGTAAGCCGCCAGATATTTGTTGGCGATCTGTTCGACTTCGGCAAACTTCGGCTGGTCGTCGAACTGCTGGTAGGTGTCGTTAGTCTTGATCCCGCGGAACTTAAACGCACCGATTCCGCGCTTGCCGCTGACATCGATGTTCAAGTGATCCATCGACTTGCGAAGCTCTTCGATCCGTGGCAATGCGCGACGGAAGATCGAGCTATTGTAACCGCCGCACAGGCCGCGGTTGCTGGTCAGCACCAAACAGGAAGCCGCCCGTGGATCGGGACGTGCTTCGAGCAACGGGTGTTGAACTTCCAAACCGGCCGCCGCAAGGCTGGCGACGATCTGGGTAATACGTTCGGTGTAATCGGTCGCCGCAGCGGCTCGATCCATCGCTTTGCGAAACCGCGCCGTCGCGATCAATTCCATCGTCCGCGTGATCTTGCGGATGTTGCGAATCGATTTCCGGCGTTTATCAAGTGCTCTGGCGTTGGCCATGGATGATTCAGGTTGTTTTAGTTCAGAACGTTAAGCGGAACGCTGAATCCGAACGGATCGGATTCAGTAAACATCGGGATGTCTGATCGGTGCCGCTTGCGATCCGCCGCCGCGATCAGAAATCCGCTTACGCAGCGGGCTTCCAGCCTTGCTTGAAATCTTTGATCGCTGCTTCCAGCTTTTCAGTCACGTCGTCCGACATCTCGCCCGATTCCTTGATGCTCGATGCGATTCCGCTGTGCTTGTCATTGATGAACTGCAACAACGCTTTCTCGAACTCTTGAACCTTGTCGACAGCGACATCATCCAGGAAGCCCTTGGTACCGGCGTACAAGCTGATCACCTGCAGCGATACATCCAACGGCGAATACTGAGGCTGCTTCAGCAGTTCGACCATTCGGTAACCGCGATCCAACTCTTGTTGCGTTGCCGCATCGAGGTCGGTACCCAGTTGAGCGAACGCTTCGAGAGCACGGAAGGCTGCCAATTGCAGACGCAAACCACCGGCGACCTTCTTCATCGCCTTGATCTGAGCGGCACCACCCACGCGAGAAACCGAAATACCGGCGTTCATCGCGGGACGCACACCTGAGAAGAACAAGTCGGGTTGCAGGTAGATCTGGCCGTCGGTGATCGAAATCACGTTGGTTGGAATGTAAGCCGAAACTTCGCCTTCGAGCGTTTCAATGATCGGCAGGCTGGTCAACGATCCGCCACCAAGCTCATCGTTCAGCTTGCTGGATCGTTCCAACAAACGACTGTGGCAATAGAAAACGTCTCCGGGGAACGCTTCGCGGCCTGGCGGACGTCGCATCAGCAACGACATTTGGCGATAGGCGACCGCTTGCTTGCTGAGATCGTCATAGACGATCAACGCGTGCTGGCCGTTGAACATGAAGTGTTCGGCCATCGCGGTTCCAGCGTAAGGCGCGACATATTGCAGCGGTGCGGGAGCACTGGCACCGGCGACGATGATCGTGGTGTAGTCCATCGCGCCGTGCTTTTCCAACGCGTCGACGACGGTTGCAACCGCACTATCCTTCTGTCCGATCGCGACGTAGAAACACTTAACGCCGTTCCCTTTTTGGTTGATGATCGCGTCGATCGCCACGGCGGTCTTGCCGGTCTTGCGGTCGCCAATGATCAGCTCGCGTTGCCCGCGGCCGATCGGCGTCATCGCATCGATCGCCTTGATACCGGTTTGCAGCGGCTCGTGAACCGGTTGCCGTTCGGAAACACCCGCCGCGATGACTTCGACGTCGCGGCGAATGTCCGATTGCACGGGGCCCTTGCCGTCCATCGGGTTGCCCAGCGGATCGAGCACGCGCCCGGCAACGGCGTCGCCAGCGGGGACGCTCAACAGCTTGCCCAACGCCTTGACTTCGTCGCCTTCTTCGATGGTCAGGTAATCACCCAAGATGATCACACCGACGCTGCTTTCTTCCAAGTTAAAAGCCAACCCGATCGAACCGTTGGGAAATTCGACCATCTCGCCAGCCATTACGCCCGAAAGGCCGTAAACGCGAGCGATACCGTCGCCAACTTCCAAGACCGTTCCGACTTCGCGGACATCAACCTTGCTCTCGTACTGCTCGATCTCTTGTTGCAAGACCGAAGCAATCTCATCGGAGTTGAATTTCATCCGTATATTTCCTTGTTGTACCGTGCGGTGTTTGTGAACCGCTTGCGTCTAACTTTGTATTTGTAATCACAGCGACGGAGCGTCGCTTGGACGTTATCGTGCGGCGTTACGATCCGTTGGCGAACGAATCGGCATTGGCGATCAATTTACTTGCGAGACCATCGCGAGCCCGCTGCGACAGCGATTCCAATTGGCCCGCGACACTCGAATCGATCACGGTGTCGCCAATCCGAACGACCAAGCCGCCGATCAGCTGTGGGTCGACCGTTTCCTTCAAAACAACATCCTTGCCGAGCTTGTCTGCCAAGCGTTGTTGGACGCTCTGGCGCAGTTCGTCGGTCAACGGAAGCGCAGTTCGCACCTCCGCAACCACGCGTCCCATCATCTCGTTTTTCAGCTGATCCGCCGAATATCGGATCTCGTTCAGGTAGCCCAACCGACCGCGGCCAGCGACCACCTTCAAAAAGCGAAGCAACACGGGATGCACCTTGTCACCAAGCAGGCTGTCCAAGATCCGCGACTTCTCTTCTTGGCTAACCCGTGGCGAGGCGAAAACCGAGGCCAGCGTCGGATGCTGCGACAGAACATCGTCGACCAATTGGCCCAACTGCTCGATCGCGTCATCCGTCACGCCTTCTTTCATGGCCGCGCCGATTAACGCTTGAGCATAGACACGCCCAAGTTGCAAAGCTCCGGTGTCCAGCACCGTATCATGCTTGGCAGATTCGTTCATCGTTTCGCATCAATCCCGAAAGTTATGGTGACTTGTATCAGTGACGCCGCCGGATCGACGAAATCCGGCCGACGTTTCGGTGAGACCCAAAACGGATTGTTCTGAGTCTGCAATTTAACCTAATTCTCGATCGACAAGCGATCAGTTTTGGCTGGGCATATTGTCCAGCGACTTGCGAATCAAATCGGCATGATCGCTTTCGTTCAACTCACGTCCAACCACTTGGCGGGCCAACTGCAGAGCAATCGCCGACGAGTGACTTGCCAATTCGCCGATCGCGACGGTCTTGGCGGATTGAATTTCAGCAACCGCACGATCGCGTTGGCGATCCGCTTCGGCTTTCGCTTCGTCGATGATGCCTTGCTTGGATTGCTCCGCATCGCGACGTGCTTCGGCCAACATCGATTGCACCTGAGTCTGCGCGTCGTCCAATTTCGTTTGATATTCGGACAACATCGCATTGGCGGTCGAACGAGCGCGTTCGGCGTCGGTCAGGTCGTCGTGAATCTTGGCTTCGCGAGCTTGCAGACCTTCGAGAATCGGAGGCCAGATAAACTTCGCCAACACCAAAAACACAACAGCAAAGATCGCCAAGTTCCAGAGCGCGGCACCCGGATCGGCTTTCAACAAAAACGGCGTTTCCGCGTGTCCTTGTTCGTGACCGTCCGTTTCGTGATCCGACGCTGCTTCAGCCTTTGCCGCATGGTCGTCCGCCGCCTGGCAGGCAGCGGGCGCGACGATTGCCATCGCCAACGTTAGCCATAGTGCCGTCAGGCAACTCGAGCGAATTAACTTCATGAACATTCACCTTGGTGGGGAACCCTAGTTCAAGCGCGCGCCGCGAGGAATCACGATCGCACGCACAAAAAAGTTCGCCGAACTAATTGAGAATGTACTCAAGAATCAACGCGATCACGGTCACACCTTCGATCAGAGCACAAGCGATCAGCATGTTTGTACCGATCCGTCCGCCCGCTTCGGGTTGACGTGCGATCGCGTCGACAGCGTTGCCGCCGATGCGTCCGATGCCAAGGCTAGCGCCCAGGATCACAAGGCCCATGCCCAATCCAGCGCCCATCTTGCCCAATTCTGACGATTGTGCCAGCAACATCATGAAGTCCAACATCTTTGGATTACTCCTAACAATTCGTTAAGTGGAAACAGTTTCGTAATGCGAAATGCAATGGATGCCCTAAGCCGTCACTGGCCGAAGGTCTTGAGGTCGAATCATCTTATCTACATCCATCTGCGATTCGTCGCTCAGCGGATTCTCTTCGTGCTCCTCGTCGTGTTCGCCGACCGCACCAGCGGAGATGAACAAGACGGTCAAGAACGTGAAGATAAACGCCTGCAACGCACAGATGAACAATTCCAGCAACGTCAGCACCACACCGCCAAACAAGACGGCCAAGCCAACGCCATATCCCATCACCGCTCCGTTTGCAGCGGCGTCAAAGATCAAAGCAATAAACGCGGCGATCACCAAGTGACCTGCCATCATCGTCCCGAAAAGACGCATGGCAAGGACGGTGCACTTGATCATCAGCCCCATCCATTCGAGCACGAACATCATCAAGCCCATGCCGATCATCGGACTCTTCCAGTCCCAACCGACGGGGTTGAAGTGAGCCAGAAAGTGGACGACGCCCTGCTCGCGGATACCGATCACGATGATCGCGATAAACGATGCCATCGCGAGCACCAGGTTCAACCCCAAGTTACTGGTCGCCGTGCCGCCCCAATGTTCCCATCCGGGATCATTGGTCAACAATCGCAGGATCGGCCCAAACGGGATCAGCCCAAGGATGTTGGCAAACAGAATGAAGAAGAAGATCGTCCAGACATAGTAGATGTATTTGTCGGTCAGTCCCTTCAGGTTGGGACGGGCGACCTCATCGCGGATGAACGTGCACAGCAATTCAAACAGCTGAGCACCGCGACCGCGGGTCTGATATTTCGTCAATCCTGGTCCGACGGGGCGAACGCGTCGCGACACCCATGCGAACACCAAGATCACCAGCACAGCCGCGACGAGCGTCATCACCATATGATTGGTGATGTAGAACTCGTAGACGCCGTTCTGGATATTCAACCAGCGATTGTCGTAATCGGGCCCACCAACCTGCCACGTAAACAGCGGCTCGGAGTGCAGCGTGTGAGGGACGACATGATCAACAGGGCCGTGCCCCGCTGCGAGCATTGAAATATTTAGCATGATTGTGCCTCCTGTGTCGACGAGGTCGGGGACATCTGACGTACCAGCCAAACGACCTCTACGACCAAGAAGGTCAAGTACCAGTAAAGGATCCATCCGCCGACAACTTGCCGTTGGCCAAGCCCCGCGGAAACAAAAACAATCGCTCCGGCCATCGCCATCGCAACGCGAACCAACATTCCGGCGATGGCCCCCGCAACGATTCCATCAACGCTCGCCCGCGACATCGTCAGCGTGACAAACAGCGAGGCGATCGCGCCGGTGAAGCAGACCAATCCGCACGCGACGACTAGCGCCAGCGGCTGTTCGGTCAAGCGAGCCAAAATCATCGACGCGGCAAACGCGATCATGCCAGCACCAACCATGACTGGAATCCCAGTCCTCGCGGCGATCGGTTGGCGTGATGAGTACGTCATGTACGGGTCGTGATTCTTACGTTAGCCGACAGGGCTGATTTCCAAATCTTTTCAAACGCATTTCTATTGATTCAGCTTGTTCGCCAATCGGATGAAGTTGTACATCCCCGCGGAAAACCCGAGAATGCCCCCTATCAAAAAACCCCAAGGAGTTTGCCACATAAAATGGCTATCAATGAGGTAACCAATTGTCGCTGGAACGAACATCGCACCGGCCAATTCGAGCCCCGCTCCTGCAAATCTCAAGTAGCTCGGCTTGTCATCGTCGGAGCCTGCCAATGTTTGCACCTCGGAGTGTCCAGCGGCACGATGTGATCCATTATTGATCAATGTGGGGCGAGTTTAGCCTGAAAATGATATCGCTCAACAGCAAGCGACCAAACGCCGCACCAAGCCTACCGCGAGGACGAGTCTAACGGTTGCGCCAGATTGCCCAATTGGAGCGAAAAAAGGGAATGACTTTTTTCGGCACGCTATTCACCCTTTCGAAGCCAAAACGACACAATAATGGCAAGCACGACCACATTGACAATGTTCTGCGGAATCTCAAAAAGCTAGCCCCTAGAACAGGCTCGATTCCCTTGCAATAATGGTAGCGGGCCCCAACGTCCCCTTCACCCTGTGACTCCAGATCGCACTCGATGGCAGCGAGGTTCGCCGCGCGCCGCCTTGAGTTGGATTCACTTGTGTGCTGCCCGCCATGTCCATGCCCATTCAGATGCAATGCGATGAACCGTTGCAGCGACCAACACGGAGCTCTTAAATTGATCACAACCGCCGATTTGAAATCCCAGACGCGTTCAGACCTGGCAAATATGGCTCGTGAATTAGGAGTTCAGGGTTGGCATGGGATGCGTAAAGACCAACTGATCGAAGAACTGCGCAAGGTCCGTCGCCGCACCCAACAAAAGGCTGCGCGGGACAAAGCGAAAGGGAAGAGCGACACCAAGGTTGCTAGCAAACAAACCTCTGCCAAGAAGTCGGCGACTTCCAAAACTGCTAGCACCAGCAAGCGGCGTCAGCAGAAGTCGGCACCGACACCCGCGGCCCCTCGCGTGACCCGCGTCGGCCGCATGATCCAGAAACACCGCGCCGAACTCGAGAAACGCAAAGACCTCTCGGCGACCATGCTGGTCAAAGGCTCCAACGCCAAGAGCAGCAACGGGCAACCAGCAACCGACACCAAAGATCGCGTGGCCCTTTTGGTCCGCGATTCCTTCTGGCTGCAAGCGACTTGGGATGTCCAGCGCTCGAGCGTCGAACGAGCCCGCGCGGCGCTCGCCGAACAATGGCATGCGGCGATCCCCGTCCTGCGTTTGATTCGCGTTGCCGATACGTCCAAGACAAACGCTTCGGAACAAACCGATCGCGACATCCCTGTCCACGGCGGCGTTAACAACTGGTACATCGATATCCTCGATCCACCGAGCCGCTATCAAGTCTTGTTGGGCTACCTGGTCGAATCGACCGACCGCTTCTTCGCGCTCTGCAAGAGCAACATTGTCGAGCCGCCCGAACCGGGCGTTAGCGACCCAATCGATGCGCATTGGCAAGACATTGCCGAAGATTACGAGCGGATCTATTCGCTCAGCGGCGGCAAAGAAGACGGCGAGAACTCGGAGCTCAAAGAGCTCTTCGAAGATCGGCTGCGTCGCCGAATCCGCGTCTCCAACAGCGGAGGACTGACCAACGGGGCTGACCTTTCGCTCCGCCGTGAGCGTCGGTTCCCCTTTAAAGTCGACGCCGAACTGATTGTTTTTGGATCGACCTCTCCCGGCTCTTCGGTCACGATCGCTGGCGAACCCGTTCGCCTGCAACCCGACGGAACCTTTACCGTCCGAATGGAACTTCCCGATCGCCGGCAAGTCCTCCCTGTCGTTGCCAGTTCGCCTGACGGAATGCAACAACGGACAACCGTTGTCGCCGTCGAACGCAACACCAAGGTGATGGAACCGATCTCGCGCGATTCCGAATGCGAAGACTGATCCGTCTTCCGGTGTCCTAACCGAAAGCGGAACGCGGCATCGCAAACGCGTCGATTCGCGAGAACGATCCTGACGAACTCTCATCTGCACAACGGTCCTGCCAAATCGCGGGACCGTTTTTGCTAGAGGGGCGATCGCTTCACTGACCACCAGATCGCTGGCAAGAACAGCTGCCGCGATGAGACCGGCGACTGCACAGCCGCGGCGATCACGAGCTCACCAAAACCTAGCGAGCATCTTCGCGTTCTATCAATCCATCGCGGATATGAACCACGCGATCGGCTCGCTCGGCCACCTCGGGACTGTGCGTGATGATCACCAGCGTCTTGTTCTGCTGCTGATGCAAGCGATCGAACAGATCCAAGACGTCGTTCCCCGTCTTCGAATCGAGATTCCCCGTCGGTTCATCCCCCAACAGCGCCACCGGATCGTTTGCCAGCGCGCGAGCCAGAGCGACGCGCTGCCGCTCGCCAACGGAGAGCTTCTGAGGAAAATGGTTCAGCCGATGCGACATGCCAACGGATTCCAACAGCTCGGTCGCCAGCGACGCCCGATGACTGGGCGACCAACCTTTGACGAACATCGGAATCTGCACGTTTTCCACCGCGGTCAGCGTCGGAATCAGATGGAACGATTGAAAGACAAACCCGATCTTGTCGGATCGCAATTTGTGCAACGGATGGATCGAAGTGATCGGCTGGCCATCGAAGTAGATCTCGCCGGTCGTCGGCGTATCCAACGCACCTAACAAGTTCAACAGCGTGCTCTTGCCGCTGCCACTGGGCCCCATGATCACGACATATTCGCCGCGACGGATATCCAACGAAACGCCCCGCAGCGCCGGGACGTCGCCATCGGGATAGTTCTTCGTAACGTCTTCGGCTCGGATCAGAATCCCGCCGTCGGATGCTGCTTGCTGGTTCATGCTAAACCGCCACTCTTGGTCTCTACTGGATTGATTTGTTACTGCCGAAGTGCGACCGTCGGCGC
Organism: Rosistilla ulvae; assembly: GCF_007741475.1. Lineage (NCBI taxonomy): Bacteria > Pseudomonadati > Planctomycetota > Planctomycetia > Pirellulales > Pirellulaceae > Rosistilla > Rosistilla ulvae. The sequence goes on from NZ_CP036261.1 coordinate 5,484,369, forward strand.
CAAACGCGAAGCGCTGATCGCGGGCAACAGCCCCCCCAACAAACCGACGACGGCGGCAACGGCAAACGCCTGCATCAGGATCGCCGGGCTGATCTTCCCTTGGATCAAACCGTTGACCGCTGGCATTTGAGTCAGCAGTTTGACCAACAGCGTCGCTGCGATCGTGCCGACCACACCGCCCATCAAACTCAACAGGATCGATTCGCCTAGGATCATCGAAATGATTCGGTGCCGTTCCCAACCGATAGCTTTTAAGATCCCGATCTCGGGCGTCCTTTCTTGGATTGACATGAACATCGTGTTCAGCGTCCCCAGCGATCCGATCAAGATCGCCACGGTCGACGTCAGCCAGGCCATCGCCACAGCGACTTGGATCTCCGAGAGACTCTCGACATGATCGCGCGTCGTGCGAACACTGAGCCCCGTATCCATCTTGTGAATCGCTTCGGTGATCGATTCCTTCTGCTGATCGGTCACGCCATCCTCCAGCACGATGCTGACCCCAGAGATCTGGCCCTCGCGCCCCATAATTCGCTGCAATTGAGGCAGCGAAATGATCATCGAACCGTTCTCCAGGACGTTGTCCGATTCAAAGATCGCAACAATCTCAAACGGTTCCTCCTCGACCACCTCGAGCGACTCGCCGACCTTTTTCTCAAGCGTATCTGCCAGCGTGGTCCCTAACATGACCTGCGGCTTTTCGCCGTTTTCGATCCGCTGGCCATCGAGCACGTGGAAATGATCGAAGACCGTTGTATCGGTCGGCAGCCCCGAGACAGGGACGACGTAAAGATTCACATCGGGGAACGAGACGACGTCGGCCAGTCCGCCGACAGCTTCTTTGACGCCTTGCAAGGCGGCGATCCGCTGTGAAAGCGATTCATCCAAGGTGCTTGTTAAGCGTCGTTGGCTGCCGCTGCGGACGACGACCATATCGATATCGACGCCCTGATAAAACTCCATGAACGTCTCTTTGAATCCGTTGGCGATACCAACCAACGAGACGACCGAACCGACGGCGATGGCGACCGCAAAGATCGTCAGACTGCTACGCAATTTCCGCCGCAAGACATTCCTGAAGATCAAAGAACCAAATCGCATCCGAATCTCCAGAGCGTCGTGTAATCCATCCTGAACCCCTGCCGTACCGCATCCGCCTGCCGAACGCGTCGCACTTGTTCTACGACAAGCAGCGCCGACCAGCAACAACCGAACAGATGGTTACCAACGGCAAGCCGAAGAGCTCGCTACAGCCACCCCTGTTCGGCATACCACTGGCGAGTCTGAGCGATCCGTTGCGACAGATCGAACGCGACGCGAAAGTCGAGTTCGTTCTCAGCTCGGCTGACATCACAAAACCAGGAACCGGCCCGTGCTTCTCGCATCTTGTCGATGTTCAAATAGACCCGTTTGCCCGTCACGCGGCTTGCCACATCGGAACAGAATGCCACACCCGAACAGATCGTGCTAGGCACCGTAAAATGAAAAGGTTTGCGCCGCTCCAACGAATCCGCAATCAGATTGCCTAAATTCTCGAACGAAACCGGATCGGGATCCGAGATGAAATAGAACCCGTCGCGATCGCGATCCTCTGCGGATCTCACCCGCTTTCCCTGTTCGCTAACTCGCACCAATCCCTCGACAAGATCGTCGACATGCACGAACGAATACCGATAGTCGCGGGAGATCCCAATCGCGTTGATCCCCCAACGAATCGATTCGTACATCGCCAGTAGGTTCCGATCCCAGGGACCGAAGATTCCTGGCGGGCGAACGATGGAGATCGGCAACCGATCGGCCAACTTCAACAACTCCGCTTCCGCCGCCAACTTGCTCTTGCCGTAGATCGAAACCGGATCGTCCGCATCGGTCTCGCGTCGCGGTTGATCGTTTTGACACGGCCCCGACGCCGACAGCGACGAGACATAGATTAGCCGCCCCGGCGATTCCGCCGCGGCAATCGACTCGGCGAGTTTTCGCGTGCCGCCTACGTTCACCCGGTAGGCTCGCGACGCGTCCCGTGGTGCCACCACCGAAGCCAAGTGATAGACCTCGTCGGCCCGCTGCGCAACCGCGGCGTAGCTGTCGGTATCCAATATATCGGAGACCAATACCTGGACGTCCGCATCCTGCAGATCGCTTTGGCTGCGCGGCGAATGGACCATCGCAACCACCTCGCGTCCCGTGGCTCGCAGGGCCGCAACAAGATTGCGTCCCACAAAACCACCGGCTCCCGTAACCAAAGCAAGGGTCATCGTCCCCCCTCCTAGCACTTTAACAATATCAACCATAAACCGAAGAACTTCAGCGGCAACCAACGATGGCATCGGATTTGTGGTTACGCCGCAACCCGCGTCCCTTTTCCACCTTTTTGGTAGGAAAAATCGACGTCACTACGGGAATTAGCGGTCATGCTTCACCGGACCTCCCCCAGCCCCTAGCCCCTATAACCACCATCCGAGCGTGGGGAGCGAATTGCCCAGCCGCAACGGCTTCGCTATCCTCACCAGATGAGCAAGTCTGATCGGCTTCGATTTCCATCAACATTAACCTGACACAGTTTCCGTGCCTGCTGAAGTAAGTTGGCTTCCTTCGAGCTGTCCCCAGCGGAAACCGGAGACTGAGCAAAAGTTGGTTCCCCATTGATGAATGCTTCCCACCAAAGCCAAGCACGCCAAGCACGCACGTTTGCGGAGCTGTTGTCCGAACGAGCCGCGCGACATCCCGAGCGCCCAGCAATCAAGTTTCTTGCCGAGGGGACCGAGGTAACGCACCAGGTCTCTTATCAACAACTGCATGCCCGTGCTGCGGCGATTGGATCGTGGCTGTCGGATCGCGGTTTACGTGGCCGCCCGGTGCTGTTGGTCTTTCCACAAAGCATCGACTACGCCGCGGCCTTCTTCGGTTGCCTGTATGCCGGCGCAATTGCCGTTCCCGCCTATCCCCCGAGACGCAATCGCAATCTCGATCGGCTGCAAAGCATGGCCAGCGACAGCGGCGCCGATGTAATCCTGACCAACAATGAACTATTGGAATCCTTGAGCGCCTGGGTCGATGAAGACAATCCCCTTGGCCAGCGTTCTCTGCAATCGATCGATACCCTGGCCGACGACCCTCAGTTCAATCCGGCCTTCGGCGCCGATCCGCAAGCGGTTGCCTTCCTGCAATACACATCGGGATCGACCGGTGCCCCCAAGGGCGTGATCGTCACCAACCGGAATCTGATCGAAAACCAAATCATGATCACCGAGATCTTCGGGCAACGCGAAGACGAAGTGATCATGTGCGGCTGGCTGCCGATGTATCACGACATGGGCCTGATCGGCAATCTCCTGCATCCGCTCTACCTCGGCGGACATCTGGTATTAATGTCGCCCTTCACCTTCTTCCAAAAACCGCTCTGTTGGCTGCAAGCGATCTCCAATCATCGCGCCACGATCAGCGGCAGTCCGAACTTTGGCTACGACATGTGCGTCGAAGCACTCAGCCAACAAGAACGCGACAGCCTCGACCTCAGCAGTTGGAACCTGGCATTTAATGGCGCCGAACCGGTCCGCCACGCGACGCTGCAACGGTTTATCAAAACCTTCCAACCGCACGGTTTCTCCCCCGCCGCCTTCTCGCCCTGTTTTGGGATGGCGGAAACGACGCTGATTGTCAGCGGGACGCGGCGTCCCGATGAGGCCCAATCGATCGTTGTCGATGCAGAATCTTTGCATCAAGGAACCGTGGAACCTCCGTCCGAAAACCCCTCGGCACCACCGTTGACGATCGTTTCGTCGGGGCGTCCCGGCAGCGATTTTGACGTCCGCATCGTCGATCCCGAAACGCGCGTTGAATTGCCTGAAAAACAAACGGGCGAGGTCTGGGTTCACGGCCCCAGCGTCACCGATGGTTACTGGAACAAGCCCACCGAAACCCAACAGACGTTCCAGGGGATCATCGCCGCAGACGCCGCGCCAGCGAAACAGTTCCTTCGCACCGGCGACCTCGGCTTCCTAAGCGATGGCGAACTGTACGTCACCGGACGACTGAAAGACACGATCATCGTTGCCGGTGCCAACCATTACCCTAGCGATATCGAAGAAACCGTCGTCGCCAGCCATTCGGCTTTGGCGATCGGTGGCGGCGTAGCCTTCTCGATCGACCGCGACGACCGCGAACAGGTCTTTGTCGCGCAGGAACTGAAGCGTTCCCAATGGCGTTCCTACGATAAAGACGAAGTCATCTCTGCGGTCTACGGTCGCGTCTTCCAAGACCATGGGCTCGCGCTCGCTGGCATCGTGCTGTTGCGTCCGGGGTCGATTCCCAAGACGACCAGCGGAAAACTACAGCGTCGCCTAACTGCCAAGATGTTTGTCGACGGCGAACTGAAGTCGTTGGTCGATTGGTCGCGCGACGATGCGATGACGCATGCGCATGCCAACGAATCGGAACCAGCACACGCCGAAGCGACTTCGGCGAACGAAGTTTCATCCGCCGAAAACCCTTCGTCCGAATCGAGCGAACGACAAGACCAACTTGCCGAACTGCAAGCCTGGATGACGTCGCAACTGGCGACGCTGTTGCAGATCGCCCCTGGATCGATCTCCGCCAACGAACCGCTGGCATTATATGGACTCACTTCCGTCGCAGCCGTTCGCCTGGCCGGAATGCTGTCGCAACATGTCGGGCAACCGATCGACCCTACGTTGGCTTACAATTTCCCAACGATCGATTCGATCTGTCGGCACCTGGTGCTCGGCGAATCAGCCCGCAGTTTGCCAAGCCGCGATGTTTCGTCCGATCCTTCGGTTTCGAATGACGACCCCATTGCGATCATCGGCATGGCATGCCGTTTTCCCGGAGCGGCATCGATCGACGAATTCTGGGACCTGTTGACCTCCGGTGGCTGCGCGATCCAGTCGTCGCGTGACGGGCAACCGACGTCCCCCAGTGGTTCGGTCAACCCATCGGTGCCGACAGCGGCAGGTTACATCGATGCGGTCGACCAATTTGATCCCGCCTTCTTTTCGATCAGTCCGCGTGAAGCGGATGAGATGGACCCGCGGCAACGACTTGCGATGGAGGTCAGTTGGCGAGCGATCGAACACGCCAACATCGATCCACGCCGTCTGGCTGGTTCCAAGACCGGCGTCTTCTTCGGGGCCAGCGGGAACGATTACGAACGCCTGTGCAGCGCGGCGGGGCATCCGACCGGTGGGCATTCGGCGACCGGAGTCTCCCACGCGATCATCGCGAACCGAATTAGTTACTTTTTGGATCTCCAAGGGCCCAGTTTCTCGGTCGACACCGCCTGTTCGTCGTCGTTAGTCGCGGTGCATCAAGCGGCTGAAGCGATCCGCGGCGGGCAGTGCGACACGGCGATCGCCGGCGGAGTTAATCTGATTCTCGATCCGTCGGTCACCAACGCGTTCCACGAAGCGGGGATGCTGTCGCCGACCGGTCAATGCAAGACTTTTGCCGCCGGAGCCAATGGTTTTGTCCGCGGTGAAGGCTGCGGAGTCGTCGTATTAAAACGACTCTCCCAAGCGATGGCCGACCGCGACAACGTGCTGTGTGTCCTGCGGGGATCGGCGATCAACCAAGACGGCCGCAGCAACGGCCTGACCGCTCCCAACGGCCTTGCGCAACAGCAGGTGGTCCGCAGCGCATTGGCTAGCGGCAACGTAGAGCCTGCGGAGGTTCAATACGTCGAAGCGCATGGCACCGGCACCGAGCTAGGCGATCCGATCGAGATCGGTGCTCTGACCGCTGTCTTTGGCGACCGCCCAAAGCCATTGTTGGTCGGGTCGGTCAAGACCAACATCGGTCACCTGGAAGCTGCCGCGGGAATCGCGGGCGTGATCAAAACCGCATTGGCGATCCGGCACCAAATCATCCCACCGCACCTTGGCTTCGATGCCCCAAGTCCTCATATCGATTGGACTCGGCCGATCGAAGTTGCCCCCTCCGGAGCGATCTGGAATTGTGACGAAGACCAGTTGCACCGTGCGGGAGTCAGCAGTTTTGGGTTCGGTGGCACCAACGCTCATCTGATCCTCGAGGCACCCGCATCATCGTCGCCCGCTGGATCCGAGGCCGACGACTCAAATGCGGAACGATCGAAATTCCATCTGGTTAAATTTTCCGCCAAGAGCGACGAAGCACTCGACGCGTTGGTCGCCACGTTTATGGAGAGCGCCCCAACCGCAGAGCTCTCCGCCATCGCGGCATCGGCTAACTTGGGCCGGACCGATTTCCCATATCGCTTGGTCGTGATTGCTTCGTCGACCGACGACCTCTGCCAGTGCCTTGGCAATCCCGACAACACATCGCGGGTTTTGCGAAGCCGCAGCGATTCACAGCGTCCTTCGGCCGAACAGGTGCGTCAATCGTTGCAGCAAGCGATTGCCAGCACGGCCACGCTCGACGACCTGCGGCAACTGGGGCAACACTACGTCGACGGCGCCGCGATCGATTGGCGTCAGGTCCACCCGAACGCCTCCCGACGGATCGACCTTCCCGGCCATCCGATGCTACGCCATCGCTGCTGGTTCCGAACGCAGCCGGCTGCTGACGCGGGGCATCCGCTTTCCGCCGACCTATCCTGCGAGCTTCCGTTGCTGGGGAACCGTTTCGATTTGGCGGGAGAGGCGATCGTTTTCGAGGCCGATCTTTCCACGGTCGATCTGTTGCGCGATCATCGGCTGCGTGGCGAGATCATCTTCCCCACGACCGGTTACGTTGAACAAGCGCTCTCGGCGGCCCGAATCGCTAGCGGCAGCGCGGCTTGGGAAATCGAAGCGTTGCAAATCGCGCGACCGCTGGTGATTTCAGACGCGCGTCGCTGCCGAGTTCAGATCCTGTTGGATCCGCAAGACGACGGGTACCATTGCCGCGTGCAACATCGCAGCGACAGCGGTTGGCAGCAGGTGGCGTCGTGTCAGATCGTCACCAGCACGCCGCTGCTGACAACGCCACCGGCATGCGAACTCGCTTCGCCAGTACAGCGTTCCAGTGCGGATCACTACGCCCGCTGTGAAGCGTTAGGTTTGCAATACGGCCCAGCGTTTCGTGGACTGATCGAAATTCAGTCCGATGCCGAGGTGGCGGTTGGGCGCGTTGCATTGCCCCTTGGCACCGACGCTTTATCCTCCGCGGTGATCCATCCCGCCTTGCTGGACGCCTGCCTTCAAACCTTGGCGGTGCTGATCCCCGAAGAACTGGAGGGATTGTGGCTTCCCGTGGGTTTGCAGCGTTTTCGGTTCCTATCGGCAACGCCTTGCGGGGGCGAGATCTCGGTCCGCAGCACACTCCGTTTCGACCAAGCGACCGCGTCGCTGATGGGCGATGTTTGTCTGTTGGATTCCGACGATCATGTGGTTGCAGTTGTCGAAGGCTTGCGATTGGAAAACGGCCAGCCCGTCGCACCGGTCTCGCGATACGAAGAAGCTTGGCTGCCAAAGATTCGCCAGCACGAAGCGACGGCGCCGCCCGAGGTCACCGCCGTGGAGATCACTGCGGAGGTCTTGGCCAACCGCGGCGAACTGCTTGCCAAAACCGGATTTGTCGATTCGATAGAGGCCCGGCAAATGTTGGATGCGTCCTGCCAACGCTGGGTGATCCAATGTCTGGTCAGCCTGATGGGACCGCTTCCCGCGGGCAAGACGCTGGTGCGCGATGACCTCCTAGTGCAATTGGGTTTGCTGCCCGAGAAGCATCGATCGTTTGAACGCATGCTGGAGATGTTAGTCGAAGACGGTCTGTTGGCCCGCGTCGAAAGCGGCTGGCAAACACGCGTTGCCTTGGAACCGGCCGAGGGCATTTCCACTCTCGAGGTTCAAGCGACACCGTTGACTGCGGCAGTGGCGTCGGAATGGGCCCTGTTGCAGCGTTGCGGTAGCCAGTTGGCGGAAGTGCTTGTCGGCGAGGTCGACCCGTTGGATCTGTTGTTCCCCAAGCAAGGCGTGACGGCGGCGGATGTCTACAAGACGTCGCCAGGGGCGCGAACGATCAACGCGATGCTGGGACAAGCGATCGAAGCCATCGTCGCCGAATTGCCCGACGGACGTGGGCTCCGCGTGTTGGAAATCGGCGGGGGAACCGGCGGCACCACCCACAATGTGCTCCGCAGTCTGCCGGCGGGTCGTTTCCACTACACGTTTACCGATATCGGCGCCAGTTTCCTGGCCGCGGCGCGGCAGACCTTTGCCAGTTGTGACGCGATCGATTTCAGAACGCTCGATATCGAACAGGCTCCCGAATCGCAGGGTTTCGATCCGGGCAGCTTTGATTTGGTGATCGCCGCCAATGTTTTGCACGCCACGCGAGATTTGAACCAGACCGTCGCCAACGCCCGTTCGTTATTATCCGCCGGCGGCCAATTGCTGATGCTGGAAGGGACTCGTCGCTGCCGCTGGATGGATCTGACGTTCGGATTAACCGATGGCTGGTGGCGGTTCGACGACACGATCCGCTGCGACTATCCAATGGCCAGCGAATCGGCTTGGCAAACCGTGTTGACGGAAAACCAATTCGACAGCACGACGATCGTCAGTCCGCTGCCGGACGATGATTCCCGCGCGGTCAACACCGCCGAAAACGTCCTGATCGTGGCGACCGCCGATCGCGTGAAATCGAATCCGACTCGTGACCATTGGACGATCGTTACCGACCGGATCTCGCGTGGCCAACGCCTCGGCAAGCGTTTGGTCAATGAAGGCTGTACGTTTGAATTGGTCGATGCGACCGCCGACGGTTTCGCCGCTGACGTCCGCAGTGCGATGACCCATTATCCCGGCACTCAGCACATCGCGTTTGTCGCAGGTCGGTCCCATGGTGACACCAGCGAACATGCACGAACCGCCTGTTTGCGGTTTCTGCAAACGGTGCAAGAAATTTTGTCCAAGGCAGCGGTGCCCATCGAATTGGCGTTGATCACGTCCGATGCCGCAACCGATCCGACCGCGTCGGCGCTGAAAGGAATGCTTCGCTCGATCGCCTTGGAACAGCCCGATTGGCGCGTTCGTTCGATCGATGCGGCCGGCAAAAAGGATAAATTCGCGCGACAGGTAGCCGCTGAAATGTTGAGCGGCGATGCCGAGCCTGAGGTCTCGCTGGCGACCGATCGCCGTGTCCGCCGACTGTTGCTGGCCCAAGCCGACCTAGTCGCCGACAGCGGACGCGTGTTGCGAGTCGCCACGCGAGGCACGCTGGAAGGTGTTCGTTTGGAATCGGTCAAGCGGCGCGAACCGGGACGCCGCGAAGTCGAAATCGCCGTGCTGGCCAGCGGATTGAACTATCGGGACGTTTTGTTGGCGATGGGAATGTACCCTGGCGAAGCGCCGTTGGGAGCCGAATGCGTCGGACGCATTACGCGCCTGGGCCGCGACGTGCAATCGCATCAAGTGGGCGATCTGGTGATCGCCTTGGGCGAAGAGACGTTCGCCGACTATGTCACCGTTTCGGCGGCGCGGATCACCGAATTGCCCAAGGGGCTCGAGTATGCAGAGGCCGCGACGATTCCGGTCGCTTTCTTGACTGCGTCGTTCGCCTTGGAGACGCTCGGCAATTTGCAGCCTGGCCAACGCATGCTGATCCATTCGGCCACGGGCGGCGTCGGTTTGGCGGCGATCCAAATCGCGAAGGCTGTGGGAGCGGAGATCTTTGCGACCGCAAGCACCAGCAAACACGCGGTCTTGCGTGAGCTGGGGATCTCACGTGTCTTCGATTCGCGATCGCCCGGCTTTGCCACCGCGATCGCCGCTGCGACTCAGGGGCACGGTGTCGATCTGATCCTCGATACGCTGCCCGAATCGATGTTCCAAGAGAATCTCGATTCGCTGGCCGATGGGGGCGTCTACATCGACATCACCAAACCGACCACCGACCGCGGCAGCAACTCGCGTTTTGGCGCTCGGGAATCGACAACGACCTATCACTTGCTGGACCTGGTGCAAATCTTGCAGCAAGAACCAAGCACGGCGATCCGGCGGCTTCGCGCCGTCCTGGCTCGGTTTGCCGATGGCAGTTACCAGCCGCTGCCGATGGAAACGTTCCGATTGTCGCATGCCGTGGATGCGATGCGGCAGATGCAGCTGGCCCGTCAGATCGGCAAGCTGGTCGTCGTCGCCGACGATGCGCCGCGAATGGCGTCGCGCGGGGCACTCGATTTTCAAGAACTCACGATTCGCAAAGACGCCGCGTACGTGATCGCCGGTGGCCTGGGCGACTTGGGCCTGATGACTGCCGAATATTTGTCGCAGCGTGGGGCGGGCTTGATTGCCTTGGTCCAACGCAGTCGGCCGACCGAAGCGCAGCAGGCGGTGATCGGGCGGATCGAAAATGCGGGATCTCAAGTCTTAGTATGTGAGGCGGATGTCGCCGACGGCGATCAAGTGGCGTCGTCCCTGCGGCGCGTTCGCAGCGAAGGGTTCCCGATCGCCGGGGTCATCCATTCGGCGGGTATGTTGCGCGATGCATTTGTGGAAAATCAAAGCATTGAATCGTTTGCTCAGGTATTCGATGTGAAAGCGGCGGGCGCGTGGCACCTGCACCAACTGACACTCGACGATCCAATAGATCTGTTTGTTGTCTATTCATCGCTGGCGTCGGTGATCGGCGCCCCCGGGCAATCCAACCACGCGGCGGCCAACGCCTTTTTGGATGGCCTAGTTCGGCAGCGGATGGCTGCCGGATTGCCCGCGACCGACTTGAACTGGGGACCGTGGGGCACGATCGGCGAAGCGGCGCGCCGCGGTGCCGACGCCCGCACCGACATGCAAGGCGTGGGCGTGATCCAACCGGCTGCCGGAGCGCTGACGATGCAGCGGATGTTGCAACGTAAATCAGCGATCGCTGCGATCGCGCAAATCAGTGGCGACGCGTTGCCGGATCGTTTGAAATCGCATCCTCTGTTGGAACAATTGCTGAACGAATCCGTGGCGGTTGCCGAGACGGAAGGTCGGATCGTCGACGAATTCCACAGGACCGAGGAATCCCAGCGGCCGGCGTTGATGTTGGATCATGTCCGGAAAACGCTGGCAGAAATCCTGGGAATGTCCGATTCGTCGCGAATTTCCGCATCGACAGTGATGACAGATATTGGGCTCGATTCGTTAACGGCGCTCGAATTGCGAGATTCCCTACAAACCGACTTGGCAGCCGCGCTACCTGCATCATTGGTCTATGACTATCCATCGGTGCGGGAGTTGTCCAATTTCTTGCTGTCGGCCATAACGACGTCGGGAAAATGTGCCGATGATAGCAAACAGGAAGCTATGGGTGCCGTTAATGATCGGGCAAACCTTGCGTCGGGCCGCGATACGCAAGCCGAAGAAGCCGCTGAGACACAACGTTCCGCGTCGGTGGGCAGCGTCTCCAACTCCATCGAAGCTTCATTAGAACAATTGAACGCAGAACTGAATCACTGGGAATCATGACCGACTCGCTCCGCTTTTCGACCGAACAACAAGTTGTCGACGCCTTGACCAAGGCGTCCCAATTGTTGGCCGATGCGCGTCGCAAGCGGGACGAACCGATTGCGGTGATCGGAATGGGATGCCGGTTCCCCGGAGCGGTCGATCTGGACGCGTTCTGGAAATTGTTACACGACGGGGAGTGCGCGATCGGTCGTGTGCCTAGCGATCGTTGGGATGCCGCGGCGTTCACGTCGCCACAGCCCAAGGTGCCTGGCAAGATGATCACCGATCGGGCCGGTTTCATTGACGAGGTCGATCAATTCGATTCGCGTTTTTTCGAGATCACCCGCCGCGAAGCGAGTTCGCTGGACCCGCAACAGCGACTGCTGTTAGAGACCGCCTGGCGAACGCTGGAACATGCCGGTGTTCCCGTCGAAAGTACCGCCGGCGGCCGACATGGGGTCTTTGTCGGGATCTGCAGCAGCGACTATTTGGCTTTGCTGAATAAGACTCACCAGTCGGCGATCGACGCCTATCGCGGAACGGGCAACGCCCACGGAACCGCCGCGGGCCGCTTGAGCTACTTTATGAAGTGGCAGGGGCCCAGCGTCGCGATCGATACCGCCTGTTCATCATCGCTTGTCGCGTTGCACCACGCCATCGGCAGCCTCCGTGGCGAGGAGTGTGAGATGGCGTTGGTTGCGGGGGTGAATCTGATCCTGACGCCGGACTTGAGTATCAATCTGTCGCAAGCGGGCATGCTGTCGCCGCAAGGACTTTGCCAGGCGTTCGCCGCATCGGCCGACGGCTTTGTCCGTGGCGAAGGCTGTGGCGCGGTGCTGCTGAAACGACTCGGCGACGCGATCCGCGATGGCGATCGCATCGTTTGTTGCGTCAGCGGATCGGCCGTCAATCAAGATGGACGCAGCAACGGACTGACCGCTCCCAACGGAATCGCCCAGCAGGACGTGATCCGCGCCGCGTTGCAACGCAGTCGTCTGAATCCCGATGCGATCGACTACATCGAAGCCCATGGAACCGGCACGCCGTTGGGAGACCCCATCGAAATGCGGGCGTTGGGCAAGGTATTCGGCCAACGAACGCGCCCCTTGCTGGTCGGATCGGTGAAGACGAACATCGGTCACTTGGAAGGAGCCGCTGGCGTCGCCGGATTGATCAAGACCTGTCTGTCGCTGCAGCACCAAACGTTGCCACGACACCTGCACTTTGCTCAGACGAGCGAGCACATCGATTGGTCGTTGCCGATCCAAGTCACCGATCAACGCCGCCCCTGGCAGCCGGCAGCGACGTCGAATGACGACAGTCCCCTGCGGCGGGCTGGGATCAGCAGCTTTGGGTTTGGCGGTACCAACGCGCATGTGATCGTCGAAGAGTATCTCGCGACCGAATCGATGATCCCCGCCGCTTCACAGCAAGGTCCGACGATCATCAAACTGTCGGCGAAAACCGAAACCGCTTTGGAACGTTTGATCGATCTCTATGCGAGCGGGCTTCCCGATGCAGCCCTCTCGCAGATCGCGGCGACCGCCAACTTGGGACGCGACGACTTTCCGTTCCGCCGCTTCGTGGTCGCTCGCAACCGTGAAGAACTGCTCGCGGGCCTTCGCGGCCACGGATCGATCGCGGATCCCAACGATCCGTCTTTCGCCGACCTGATGCAGATCGGAAAGCGATACGTCGCGGGCGAAGCGATCGATTGGTCAGCGATCACCCCGGGCCGACGCGATCAAATGGTCGCGCTGCCAGGACATCCCTTCAATCGTCAACGCTGCTGGCTGCCGCAAAACAAGGCAGTCGCTGCGGTCAGCCCCATCGCCAGCGCGTCGCTCGCCAGCCGCCCCCGCGCCGAGCACCCGTTGCTGGGCAGCCAATTGGATCTGGCGGGCAAGTCGATAATTTTTGAGAGCGATCTCGCTAAGGTCGATTACCTGGACGATCACCGCTTGCGGGGCGAAGCGATCTTCCCGGCGACAGGTTACATCGAACAAGGGCTCGCCGCAGCAAAGCGTTTGGCGGGGCGAACGCTTAGCGTTCGCGAGCTGCAATTGCACCGCCCGCTCGTGATCGGCAAGGACGCCTGCCGAGTGCAGATCGTGATGGAGCCCGACTTCAACGGCGGATACCGCTGCAGCATTCAACATCGCGGTGCCAGCCAGTGGCTTGAACACGCCTCGATGCACTTGCGCGAATCCGATCAAAACGAATTGCAGGTCGCCAGCTGGAACGAGATCGGTCCGAAGGAGAACTGCGAAGATCATATCGCCGTCGACGAACACTATGCAGCGATGGATGCGATGGGCATCCAATACGGTTCGGCGTTTCGTGGGCTGCGTTGTCTGAGCACCCGCGGCGCGGCTGCCTATGGCCTGGTTCAACTGCCCGCCTCCGCGGGCGATCCGACTAACTATTGCGTCCACCCGGCGCTGTTGGACTCTGCATTGCAGATCCTGGCAACCTTGGTCCCAACAGTTCAGCGGGCGATGTGGTTGCCGGTGTCGATCGATCGCGTTGATTTTGCCAATCTCGACGTCTCGCCCGATAACGTGCACGTCGGTGGGCGATTGCTGCGCGACCAAACGACCGATCAATGGATCGGCGATATCCAGATCTGCGATCAAACGCAAACCGTCATCGGAAATATCCGCGGCTTGCGACTGCAGCGGTTGGCCGCTCCGCAGCCCCAATCGAGTCGAACCCCGTCGAGCAATTCAGCCTCGGTGGCATCGATCGGCAAGCCGTCGGATTACGCCGACGGTGCCGCTTACGAAGCCAAGTTGTTGGATTTCGCGCAACAAAAGGTCGCCGAAATCGCAGAGATTGAATTGCATGAAGTTCTCCTAGATTCCCCGCTGACGTCGCTGGGACTCGATTCCATCATGGCGATCGAATTGCAGGACGTGCTTGAAAAAGAATTAGACATCCACGTCTCGATGGATCTGTTCTTGAAGGATCTGAGCCTGCGAGCCCTGCTGCACGAAGTGCTTTCCACAAGCCAATCAGGCGACGCACACCACGCGAGCTCGTCCTCCGACGACGCATGGGTTGAGGGGGCGTTATGATTTCGGTTGATCCCGTTGTCGGCAACCTGGTCGCAGACCTGCGCCAGCGTGGCGTAAAGCTGTGGAATGACGGAGGCTTGCTTCGTTTCAGCGCCTCAAAAAGTGCGCTCTCGCCAGCGCTGATGCTGCAGATGCGAAAGCATAAAGCCGCAATTTTGGATTTGCTGCAGCAAGAATCTCCCGTCGAAGCCGACGACCAGCAAACCGGTCCGGTTTCCCTCGGGCAGGAATCGCTGTGGTTGCTGCACAAGCAATTCCCCGACAGTCCCGCCTATAACACGGCGGCTACGCTGCGATTTTTAGCCCCCGTCGATGTCGGCGCGCTCCGCGCCGCGTTTCAGAAACTGATCGCACGTCACGAACCGCTGCGAACCACCTTTGCCGCCGCAGAGCAGGATGTTCAGGCCATCGTGCATTCGAGCGCGACGCTTGATTTTCAGCAGGCGGGCGTCGCGAATATCGCGGACGACGCGGCACTGCATCAATACGTACGATCCGAATACTTGCATCCGTTTCGCCTCGACCAAAGTCCGCTGATGCGAGTCCGATTGTTTACGCGATCGGCCAACGATCAGATCCTTTTAATCGTCGTCCACCACATCGTTTTCGACGCCTGGTCGTTGTGGGTGATGCAAGATGAACTGAAGCAGTTGTATGCCAGTGAAGTCGCTGGCACAGATTGTTTGTTGCCTACGTTGCCGGCCAAATACAGCGACTTTGTCCGCTGGCAACGCGAGTTTCCCGAGACCGCTGCGGGCAACAAACAATGGGATTACTGGAAACAGCAATTGGCGGGCGATCCGGTGCCTGCGGAACTGTTGTGGGACCGACCACGCCCGCGTCGCAGTGCAGCGCAGGGAGCGACGTTGCATTTCCCGATCGACAATCAATTATCGGATCGCCTGCGACAGTTGGGGCGAGAGAACAACGCGACTCCACTGGCCACGGGATTGGCGGTTTTTCAAACGCTGCTGTTTCGGCTGACTCACGTCGAGGACGCGGTCGTGGGGATGACAACCGCCGGGCGTTCCACACGTCAATACGGCAACGCGATCGGCTATTTCGTCAACACGCTGCCGATCCGCGGACGAATTCAGGGACAGCTGAAGTTCGCGGAAGTTCTGGCGTCGGCGATGCAAACGACTGTCGAAGCGCGGCAATCGCAAGACTTTCCCTTTGCACTCCTTGTCCAGCGTCTGCAACCGATCCGCGATTTGTCGGCACCGCCACTGTGCCGCGTCGTGTTTGGGCTACAGAAGCCGATGGCCGGCGATGACGTGGCGGGCTTGTTGGCTGGTAGCGACCAGGCCGTCGAGTGGGGTGACACCCGCGTCGCCTGCTATCCGATGGATCAACAGGAAGGTCAGTTCGATCTGGTGCTGGAACTCTACCAGACACCCGACGGCTACACCGGTGTGTTGAAGTACGATGAAAACCTGCTGCAGCCGGCATCGGCGCAGCGATTCGCCAACCGCTACGTCCATCTGTTGCGTCAGGTTGTCGCGGATCCCAATCGAGCGATCGATGATTATTCGATCGTTCCCAACGACGAACAATCGGAATTGCTTCAGTTGTCGGTCGCACCCGCGATCGACGATCCACAACACCTTCGCTACGACCGCTGGTTTGAAGAACAAGCTGCCGCGACGCCCGACAAGCTGGCCGCGGTCTTCGGCTCGACCCAGCTGACCTATGCCGAACTAGACGCCCAGGCGAATCGCGTCGCTCGGCTGCTGCAGCAACACGGCGCAACGGTCGACAGCCACGTGATCGTCGCTGGCAATCGCACGATCGAAGCCCCGATCATGATGTTGGCCTGTTTCAAAATCGGCGCCGCCTATGTGCCGATGGCGCCAGCGACACCCGAGGTCCGCGCTTGCCAAATCGTCAGCGACTGCAACCCAGCGATCGTCGTCGCCGAAGCCAAGTTAGCCGCATCGCTTGCCGAAGCCTTGCCGCAGCGGTGCGTGCTCGATGCGTCGACGCTGTTGGAATCAGCCAAAAATTTGGACGCTACACCGATCGACGTATCGTTTGCCGAAGCGACAACGGCTTACATGATCTGCACCTCGGGATCGACCGGAACGCCCAAAGGGATCGCCGTCTCACATGCCGCTCTCTGTCGTCACACCGCCAGCATGCGTGAGGTCTTTGACACGACGGCCGACGATCGCATGTACCAGTTCAGCGACCTGACCTTTGATCCGTCGATCGAACAGATGGTTGTCCCATGGTCGGTTGGCGGAACCGTTGTTTTTCGCGACGACAACTTGCCGTCGGTCGAAGCGTTTTGGCAGACGATGCTGGATCAAAAGATCACGATCGCCAACCTGCCTCCCAAGTATTTCGAAGAGTGCAGCCGAGCGATCCCGTTTGGCGATGCCTGGCCGCGAAGCCTGCGGTTGATGATCGTTGGCGGCGACGTCTTCCCACGCGATGTGGCTAGCGACTGGATCGATCGCGGCGTCCGACTGCTCAACGCCTACGGTCCCACCGAGACCGTGATCACCGCGACGACCTGCGATGTGACAGCCGACTGGGCCCGCCAGAGATTACCGATTGGCAAACCGAAGCCCGGCTCGACAGCTTTCGTATTGGATCGGCAGCATAGACCAATGCCGATCGGCGTCGCGGGTGAACTCTTTTTGGGCGGGCCAATGCTGGCCGACGGATACGTCAATCTGCCCGAAGAGACGGCCCAGCGGTTTGTCGAAATCGAAGTCGCGGGGGTGTCTCGGCGGCTGTATCGATCGGGCGATCTGACGCGTTGGAACGCCGAGGGTCAGTTGGAGTTTTTGGGCCGCATCGATCGCCAAGTGAAGATCCGCGGTTTCCGGATCGAGCTGGGGGATATCGAAGCGGCGTTGGGATCCCATCCTGGCGTCAGCGCTGGGATCGTGAAGGCGTTTGAAGATGCTGGCGATACGTATCTGGCGGCGTTCCTGACAACCGAACCCACCGACGATGTGAGCGTCGAATCGATTACGTCACATCTTAAGGGGCGTCTGCCGATTTACATGGTTCCGCAGCGGGTCGTGATCCTGGATCAATTGCCCCTGTTGGCCAGTGGCAAGATCGATGTGAACCGACTGCACGCCGATCCTCCGTCGGCCGCTGCGATGCAGCGAGAATATGTCGCGCCGCGAACCGAGGTCGAAACTATCATGGCCAATGTTTGGGCGAGCGTCTTGAATTTGGAACGGGTTGGAATCGACGACGACTTCTACGACCTCGGCGGCGGATCGCTGCAAGCGCTTCGCATCGTATCGGAATTGGCAGCTCAAGACCTTGTTTCGCACAGCGACGACGACAGCGCTCCGTTAAGCCCACAGATGCTGTTTCAGTACACGACGATTTCAGAACTTTCACCCCACCTGGGGTTAGCGAGTAAAGAGACTGATGTTAATGAAGAATAACGATACCATGCTGCGTTCCGTCATTGAGAGCATTGGTGTTTACCTGCCTTCAAACGAAGTCACGACCGACGAGATTGTGAAGGGCTGCGAGCGGAAGGTTCGCGTGCCGTTAGCGAAATTGACCGGCATTCGCTCGCGCCGCCGCGCTGGAGTCGATGAATTTTCGATCGATCTGGCAGAGAAAGCTGTCAGCGATTGTTTGGACCATTCGTCGCTGGCGGCCGACCAAGTCGACGCGATCGTCTGCACCAACATCTCGCGTTGGGACGACAAAAATTCGGTCACCTTTGAACCGGCAACCAGCGTCCGACTGAAGTCGATGCTCGGGCTGGAAAACGCCATCGCAATCGACATCTCCAATGCTTGCGCGGGGATGTGGACCGGCGTCTATATGGTCGACGCACTGATTCGCAGCGGTGCGATCCGCAGCGGAATGGTGGTCAGTGGTGAATACATCACGCACCTGATCGATACCGCGCAGAAGGAAATCGTCGACTTCATGGATCCCCAATTGGCGTCGTTGACGTTGGGGGACGCCGGCGTCGCGTTGACCTTGACCGCCGCTGGTTCGGCGGGCAGCGGATTCCACGATCTCGACATGTACACGCTCAGCAAATACAGCCAGTTTTGTGTCGCCAAGCCAACCGATAAGCCTCACGGCGGCGCGGCGATGTACACCGACGCGATCAAAGTTACCGAATCGGTGGTGCCTCACGCAGCGCGGCACGCCAAAGACATCCTGGATCGGAACCAGTGGGGGTTTGATGCCGTTGGCCATGTGATCCCACATCAAACCAGTAAGCTCACGATGCAAGAAGGGATGCGGGAAATCAAGCGTCTGTTTGACTACGATCTTTCGCAACGCCTAATCAACAACTTGGAACAACGTGGCAACACGTCCAGCAACGCCCACTTCCTGGCTTTGCACGACGCGATGCGGCGGCGCGAGGTGAAAGGGGGCGATTCGATCATCTTCTGCATTTCGGGATCGGGACAAACGACGGGGACCGCACTTTATGTGTGCGATGATTTGCCCGAACGGATCAACGCCGAAGACGCCAAAAGCGGCAAGCCACGGCGCGAGATCGCGTCGAACGAATCAGCCTTGATGCCGATCCAATTGCAAGTCGAATCGATCGGCCTCGCGTATCCGCCAACGCGTGAGTCGGCCGATACGCTGACCATGCTGCAACAGGCCGGCGAGCAGTGCCTGGAACAATCCAGTTGTGAAAAACAGGACATCGATATCCTGATCGCCGCCTGCACCTACCGAACCGAATTTGTCATGGAACCGGCGATCGCGGCGCTGCTGGCTGGGCGGATGGAGATCAACTTCGATCGCGAACCCGATGCCGCCGACAAGACGTTTGCCTTCGATGTGATCAACGGTGAAGTGGGGATGATGAAGTCGCTATTCCTGGCTTCGGAGTTTATTCGCGCCGGACGTGGTCAGAAGGTGATGGTGGTCGGTTCGGAAGTCGACAACAATGCAGCGGATCGCCCCGAGCAATCGCTGGACGTTTCGCCGATGGCATCGGCGATGATCGTGCAAGAATCGGTCGATGCGACTAACGGATTCCTGTCGTTCCATTTCCAAGACTTCACGCAGTTCAAGGACCTCCGAAAAACAGAAGTCAACTGGAACGAACGAGGGCAAGCTTGTTTGCACTGCACCGACCAACCCGATGCGTTGCATGCGGCGTATCTGGAATGCATCGAGACAACGGTCGCGAATTTCTTAAAAAACAACGAGCTTTCGCTCGATGACATCGCCCGCATCGTTCCCTCCCCGATCTCCAGCGCGTTTGTCGCCGACGTTGCGTCGCGGTTGCAATTCCCCGCCGATAAAACGCTCGACATCTCCGACGCCAACGGTTCGCTGATGTCTTCAGCGATCCCGGTCGGGGTGAAGAACCTCGATGCCGCCCCCGGCGACATGGTCCTCTTCATTAGCGTCAGCCCCGGCATCCAGATTGGATGTGCTCTCTACATCGCCTAGCGGGCTATTCGACTTCGCACTCATTTGATCCGCGTTTGGCGCAGACCGACGCCGGCTTGTTTCTCGCCTGAGTGATTTCGATCTGTAAACGATTCCCGTCGCCGGCCGACAACAGTCGCTGCCGCATCGCTTCGGCGGAATCTTGGTCGGGGCAAAACGCAAAAATCGTTGGCCCCCACGAACTCTGGCCGATGCCTTGGCAGCCCGCATCGCGAAGCGTTGCGACCAGAGCTTCCAATTGCGGACCGTTGTAGGCACCGCCTTGCACCGGGGCGAACAACATTCCCGAGGTGTGGTTGTATCGGGAGACCGATTCGCAAAACGCATCGAAATCGTGAGCGATGATCGCCGGCAGGATCTCGTCGTTCATGATCGCCAACAGCGCATCGCGCTCGGCTGGCGCGGCAGCAGCTAATTGAGCGAAGTGCGCCTGTTCCACGCCGCCATGAACGTGCGCCTTGAACTGGCGAGGCCGAACCAACAAGATCCGCCAGTGGCTCGGAAACGGCTGCGTCGCCGAGAGCCTTCCCAGCGTCTGTCCCTCGGGGATTCCCGATTCAACGACTAACCCGCCGTGCGCAAAACCATGCACTCCGATCGCCGAGCGTCTACCGCGAGCTGCGATCTCCGCCGCCAGTTGTTCCAACGAGATCGGCATCTGAAACAGCGTCGTCAACGCGGTGGCGACCGCTAGATTGATCTGAGTTCCCGAGCCCAAACCGGCGTGCGCGTCGGACGACTGCAGTAATTGCAGATCACAGGGGGGCAGCGAGGGCAAGCCAAAGTGATCGACAAACCGCTGGGCGACTTCTCGACACCGCGATTCGAATTCACCGGCAAAGCGAAACCGATCCGAACGGACAGCGCGGACGTGAACGCTCGGTCGGCGAATCATCAGCCCGCAACCGCCGTAACAAACGCGATCGACAGGCTGGGTCGATAACAACCCGAAATGCAACCGGCTGCCCGTGACAACATCCACCCGTTGGCAAGCGACCGGATGGGTGGGCAGGTGCGACGCGCAAGTCGCTTCGGAGCTGGGATCATTGGCTGACATGCCCACAGTTTAAAGTCTCCGCATGTCCCAAAGCTACCCTAGCCAATGGCGATAGGAACGATTCCGCCAGAGCTCGGGCGACCGATCTCACCACTGCACAGGAAAGCGATGCGATCCCGTTTCCAGCTGCGGCAATACCGTATGCCGGACGACAGCCTTCAACGCCAGCGGAGCGTACAGATGCGGGAATAGATCGCCGCCGCGCGAGACCTCCCACCGCAACGCTTCGCCGAGCGAATCGGTGGCCACCTCGGCCAGGATCAAGTCTCCCTGCCCGGCAAAATGCTTGGCGACCGTCTCTTCCACCTGATGCTCGGCGGAGAAGTGGATAAATCCATCGGCAAGATCGATCGGTGCCCCAAGAAACTGGCCGTCGTTTTGGAAGGCTTGCCACTGCGCCGGCGTCAGAATTTTGTAGATCAATGGATGTGGATCGTTCATCGCTTAAAGTTCTCCAAGAAGATTAGTTGGCTGTGCGTCCAGCAGCGTCTCCCACAGCGAAGCCTCTGTCCGCGCGGCAGTTCTTAATACGAATAATTGGCCATCGGATCCGGGCTGCAAACGACCATAGTTCGGCTGGCCCAAGGCGTCAGCTCCCTGCAGCGTCGCCATCGCAACGACGTCACGCGGATCGAGATCCTGCCGATTCAGCAGGAGATGACGGACCTCGTTCCACAGATCGAGATCGGGATTCGACGCTCGCGAATCGGTTCCCAAAGCGACTCGCACTCCGGCGGCCATCAAGTCGGCTACGGGATGTGGTGCGTGATCGAAGAAGGCGTGAGTGCGCGGGCAATAGACGACCGACAACCGCTGGCGATGGCTGGCGATCGATTGGATCTCGTCGGCCGAGAGGTAGTTCCCGTGGACCAGCAGCCCACGCGGAGTCGTTGCGACGCGTTGGATCATCTGGTCGATTGAGATCGCCAGCGGATACTGTTCCAGTCCGGGCAGCCCCAGCGATTCGAAGGTCTCTCGCAGCGGACCGTCTCCGCTTTCGATAAACCTTCGCTCTTCGAGCGATTCGGCCAGATGAATCGCCAGCGGAATCGAGTGGTTTCGGGCTCTATCGATACACGCTTCCAGCAGTGCCGGCGGGACAGAATAAGGAGCGTGCGGGCTGATGCCAAACTCGATCCGGTCGTTCCCACCATCAGCGATTTGAGTGTCGGCCCAGTCGAGCATTTCCTGGGACCGGCCGGGCGAAAGCCCCAGCACTTCGCAGAAGCCGACGATCCGCAGGTCGCTGCCGCTTGCGAGACTTTGCTGCGCAGCGACGGCTTCATAAGGCCACGGCTTCGTTGCGATCTCTCCCAATAGCGCCGTGCCGTCACGGACGACTTCGTCGATCCCTTTGAGTATCGCCGCCATCCGCTGGTCCTGCGTCAGTTGCTGTAGCCGACGCGCGCGGACGACTTCGGGCAACCAATCGGCGATCGACATCCCCGCGGTACCGATCGGCGCTGCCAAGTCGGAGAACTCCAGGTGCGTGTGCGCGTTGACAAGTCCCGGCAGGATCGCGGCGTCACCGAGGTCGATCAGATCGGTTTGTCCTTGATAGGGTTCAACCGCCGCGACGCGCCCCTCGACGATCGAGATCACGCCATCGTGGACGACGGGAGAGCAGAGAGGTACGATCCAGCGAGCGCGATATTTTTTTGAGGTCGTGTGGCTTGATGTCATGGCAAGAAATGGGATTTGAAAAACAAACGACAAAGTGGCCCCGACCGCTGGCCGAATCATTCTACCGCCGCCCGACGGCAAGCGTCGCGAGATCGTTGATCGGAAAGACGCTACTGCATCGCAGCGACGATCGAATCGTTGGCGGTGTGATCGTGGAAACCGAAGCTTATCTGGCCGATGGCGATCCCGCCTGCCACGCAGCTCGCGGGATGACGCCACGCAACGCGACGATGTTTGGGCCGCCAGGGCGACTGTACGTCTACACGATCCACGCCAAGTATTGCCTGAATGCAGTGACACAGCGAGCGGGCGTCGGCAGCGCTGTTCTAATTCGAGCGATCCAACCGCGTTGGGGCGTGACGCAGATGCAACAGCGGCGCGGCCAGCAAGCGACCGATCGACTGTGTCGCGGCCCGTCGATGTTGTGCCAAGCGTTGGCGATCGACTTGCAACACGATGGCGTCTGCCTGACCGAAGACTCTTCGATCTGGATCGGCCGCGCCGTGGAGCGGATCGCAACCGAGAGAATCATCGCCGTCCCGCGGATCGGAATTTCACAAGCGAAGGACCTGCCGCTGCGTTTCCTATTGCAAGACAGCCCGTTTGTCAGCGGCCCCAAATACTGGCACCGCACCGGCGCTCGATCGTAAGCGAAACTCGTGTGGTAGCGCCGACCTCAGCCCTAGGGCGATTCAGTGCTTGTGCTTTGCCCTGGACAGAAAACCGAGTTTTCACAATACGGTGCCGATCCAGCCAGAAGGTTCTCTGTCCGTTCTAGGCCGGAGGCCGACACATGAACTGCCGGAGGCGTAAGCCTCCGGTCCACAGCAGCCCTCCTAAAAGGCCGGAGGCCGACACATGCGGGCGATGGATGTATCGGCCTCCGGCCTCTAGGTTTGTTCGCGCACAAGCCACCGGCGGCTTACACCGCCGGCACTAAATTTGTCGGCCTCCGGCCTGTGGCGCGGAGACCGCTGCTTCTATTTGCTGCCGATGCAGTAGAGGCGGCGGTCGCTGCGGATCAGCAGCATCCCGGGGGCGGTGGTCGGCGAGGAGCGGAAGATCTCGTCGCTGCCCGAACCGACTCGATTGCGACTGACAATTTCCATTTTGCGGCCGATCTTCAAGACGTTCACCTCGCCCGTATCGCTGAGCATGTAGACCAATCCGCCGGCGAGAATCGGGGAACCCGAATAATTTCCTCCCAACCGTTGCTTGAACAATACGGTCCCATCGTGTGCGTCGTATCCGGTGACGACGCCCGCCATTCCAACTGCGACCAGCGTATCGCCGACCAGGATCGGCGATGGGAGATCGCGTCCGCCGCGGCGAGGCGTATGCCACGCCATATGCGTTTCGGTGACATCCCCTCTGCCGCCCGAGCGGACTGCGTAAACGTCTCCCGCTTTTCCATTGACCACGTAAACAAGCCCGTTGCCGACGACAGGCATCGGCGTGCCGCGACCGTTAAAGCCGCGACAGTTCCACAGTGGTTGGCCGGTTTGGGGATTGTAGGCATTGATTCCAAATTCACCGTTCAGCAGCAGTTCGGCCCCCTCGGGCGTGACCGACAGCAGCGGCGTACTCCAACCACCTCGAGGCGTATCGGCTCGCGGTTGCCGCCAGCGATCCTGGCCCGTCTGTTTGTCGACGGCCAACAGATAAGAAGCTCCCTGCGCATCGCAATTCTGAACGATGGTATCGCCGACAAAGATCGGCGAAGCACCAATTCCCCAAACGCCCGGAAAGCTGCCCAGTTCGCGCGACCAGAGCGGTTTGCCGTTCATGTCCAAGCAATGCAGACCGCCCGGACCAAAGAAGGCGGCGACGCAGGTGCCGTCGGTGGCACAACTGGGAGAGCCCCAGTTATTCATTTTGTGAATCTGTTCCCCAGCACCTAGCGCGACGGGCGTATCCCACAACAGCTTCCCCGAACGGCGATCGACACACATCACATGTCGCTCGACCGCGCTGCCTTTCTGGACCGCACCGGTCAAGAAAATCTTGTCGTCCCACATCACGGGAGACGAATGGCCGAGAACCGGCAAGTCGGTCTGCCACAGGATCGAACTCGCATCCCACTGGACCGGAACGTTGGCATCGGGACTGTGCCCGTCGCCGGTGGGGCCACGGAATTCGCTCCATTGGCGATCCGAAGACCGATCGGCAGCCGATCCAAGGGAGCTCAGGAACAGGCAACTGCTGAGAACCAGCAATGCAAGACAGCGGATATTTTTCATCGATGACTCCTGAATGGATCGCGGGCAGGCGTAGCAAAGGGCTTCCAGTATACAAATTTCAGGGCGAACGAAAGGGACGCCCGCCCCCCATGGCCGGCCTCGCCCGTTGATCCGCGTCGGTCGATCCATCACAATACCTGCAAACCGACGGTTCAAATCGTTTGGCCCCCCGACTTATTAGTTAACAAGATTTCTTTCAGGAGCAGATGCATGGCCCGACCAGTCACTCTTTTCACAGGCCAATGGGCCGACCTTGGCATTCAAGACCTGGCTCGCATGTGCAGCGAGTTCGGATACGACGGCATCGAACTTGCCTGCTGGGGCGACCACTTCGAAGTCGACCGCGCCAACGCCGAGGACGACTACTGTGCCAAGAAACGCGAACTGCTGGACAGCCACGGTCTGCAGTGCTTGGCAATCAGCGCTCACTTGGTCGGCCAAGCCGTTTGCGACATCATCGATCAACGGCACCAATTGATCCTGCCCAGCTACGTCTGGGGCGATGGCGATCCGGCGGGCGTCAACGAGCGAGCGATCGAAGAACTGAAGCAGACCGCGCGGGCCGCACAAAAGATGGGCGTCAGCGTCGTCAACGGCTTCACCGGATCGAGCATCTGGCATCTGCTGTATTCGTTCCCTCCCGTCTCCGCTCAAATGATCGACGACGGATTTAAGCTGTTCGCCGATCGCTTCAATCCGATCCTGGACGTCTTTGCCGAGTGTGGCGTTAAGTTTGCTTTGGAGGTTCATCCGACCGAGATCGCATTCGACATCCACACCGCGCAGCGAGCCCTCGAAGCGCTCGATCACCGTCCCGAATTCGGATTCAATTTCGATCCGAGCCACTTGATCTGGCAGGGCATGGATCCTGAAAAGTTCATCCGCGCGTTCCCCGATCGGATCTACCACGTTCACGTCAAAGACGCGATCGTCAAGTTGGACGGCACGTCGGGCATTCTGTCGAGCCACATCAACTTTGGCGATCATCGTCGCGGTTGGGATTTCCGATCGCCAGGTCGCGGCGGCGTCAACTTCGAAGAGATCATCCGCGCGTTGAACGATATCGATTACCAAGGACCGCTGTCGATCGAATGGGAAGACAGCGGCATGGAACGCTGCTTCGGAGCGACCGAAGCGTGCAAGTTCACCAAAGAGTTGGACTTTGCCCCCAGCGGACGCGCGTTCGATCAGGCGTTTGAAGACGGCAACGCGTAGCCCTCGGGTAGCACGCCCTCTTCACAGCGCTGCCCACCGGGGCAGCGCATCAGATAGCTGACCGATAACAACTGAACCCCCGCGATCAACGCGGGGTGCAGGCTGGCGACAAAGTCGACGCAGGCGGTCAGCGCCGGCAGCGAACGGTTGTCCGGCGTCACCGCAGCGGTCTCGGCAAGCAGAGATCGATTCCAATAAGCGGTGTTCTCCCAGCCCCGATTCGTGCGACGCCAACCGTCGGCGACCACACGATACGAATCTTCTCGCGCCATCGGCAACTGAGGTCCCGACGCTTCGGTCGGATGGCCGATCGCTAAGAGCAAGAAGATGAGGAAAGTCATTTCGGGATGCGAGGGTTGGAAGGGGAGAGGAATGACGCATGGCTGAAGAAGCAGCCAGCGTGCCAACGCCGCCTCAACCCAATCCCCTTCGGACTGCAACTCTCTGCGGCGCAACGACTTACCGCAACCGATCAGCTCGCCCGGCCATCGCGGTTGTTGCATTCTGGCAACACTCTGCGGTCCACCTTGGTGCCGAAAAAGCAACGATGATGCGTTGGATCAACACCGCAAAGCTCGCCCGGCAATCGCGGTTCCATTGATTGGTGCGGGGGGCAAATTCTGGTAGGCTTGACGATCGCATTGCTGACAACTTCAACGAGGAATGAACGATTAAGACCTCTCATCCCGAACGCCGACCTCTGATCGTTGGCGAAGTGCTGTTTGATAACTTTCCCGATGGCCAGTCGATCTTGGGCGGGGCTCCGTTCAACGTGGCTTGGAATCTGCAAGGCTTTGGAATGGAGCCGGAGTTTGTCTCGGCGATCGGCGACGACGATGCGGGACGGCGGATCACCGAGCGGATGCAATCGTGGCAGATGTCGACCGCGGGTTTGCAAACCAACGAGCATCCGACCGGCGAAGTACAGGTCGAGTTTCAAGATGGGCAACCGTCGTATGAGATCGTTCCCGACCGGGCGTTCGATTTCCTGAAGATGCCCGATTTCCCAGTCACCTCGTCCGGGTTTGCGTTGTTGTATGTCGGCAGTTTGGCCAGCCGGAATGCTGTCAGCCGCGACACGATCCGACAAATCATCGCCGACAGCGACCTACCTCGCTTTGTCGACATCAACATCCGACTGCCATGGTTCGACAAAAAGTGGCTGCACACGCTGCTACATGGAGCGCATTGGGTCAAGTTGAGCGATGAAGAGCTTTCGCAGTTGACCGATACGCCCTGCAAGACTGCCGATGAAATCCGTGCCGGCGTCCAGCGTTTGAGCGCCGAGTTTGGCGGGGAACAATTTTTTGTCACCTGCGGCTCGCGCGGCGCCTACGCCGTCACCGGCGGTGAATTGATCGTCGCCGACGCCCCCACTCCCAATCCGATGCGAGACACCGTTGGTGCGGGAGACGCCTTTGCCGCGACGACCATTTACGGTCTACTGAGCGGATGGGATTTGCAACGCACAATCCGCACCGCAACGCGTTTCGCATCGCGTGTCTGTGGGCTCACTGGGGCAACCTCTGACGATGCGGCTCTGTACCAATCGGTGAACGATGGACTGGCTACTTGAACCCGCCCGGATGCAGTTTTGTGAACGGACGCTCGACGGACTGATCAAACATCCGGCTGACACTTGGACCAACATCGGTCCGCTGGTCGCCGGCATCTTTATTCTGATCTACGCCAACCGCCCGCTGGAACGGCTGCTGGGAGTTGCCGCGATGTGGACCGGCCTCGCGTCGGGCTACTTCCACGCATCCAACACGATCCTCGGCGAGACCTTGGATCTCAGCGGGATGTTCATGTTCATCTTGAGCATCGCGGCGTTGCAGCAACACCGCAGCGATCCCAATCGGCCGGGGCAACGGATGCTGATCGCGATCGTTCTGGTCGGCTCGCTTATCCTGACCGTTCTCTCTTCGTTTTCGACAGCCTTTGCCAGCCCGATGTTTGCCGTGATCGTAGTGATCGTGGTCGCTCGCGGCCTGTACGACAGCATGCTCACCCGCTGGGCCTACGCGATGGTGATCACGTTTCTGATCGCCTGGGGCTTCTGGTGGTTGGACTACATGCACATCGTCTGCCACCCCGACAACCACATCCTGACCGGGCATGGACTCTGGCACCTGCTCAACGGCGTCGTCTTCTGGTGTGCCTTCCGACACTACCAAAGCACGATGCCAGATCCAGCGACCGAATTAGCGGAAGATCAGCAGCCAGGCGATTAGCTCATCAGTCGATTTCTGCAGCCAATTCGATCAGGGCCTGAGCCAACCGCGGGTCGGGCCCTAGTCGATCGACCGCAATCCAGCGGCGATTCCGATGCCGATCCGCTGCCGCATCGATCATCTGCATTACGCGTTGGTTCAGATCGCCCTGAAACAGCAGGTGCGGTTGGACCACGATCGTATCGATCTCGGGCAGTTGAGCGACTTCATCCAACACCGAAGCGAGATCGGGCCGCGCCATCGCCACAAAACCAGTGCGTACAACCGCTGGCCGCAGCGACTGGCCACGCAATTCACTGAAGCGATACATCTCCGCCGTCGCACCATCATCCAGACTGCCGCGGCCCACCATCACCAGCGCCGTCCGCGCCAGATCGACTCCGCCCGCGGCATCGATCGCCTGTTGGGCTCGGATCGCCGAAAGCTCCAAGAGTTTGGGATGGCACTGCAGCGGCGGCGTCTGCGCAAACGGCAGGCTGCGATTTTTGGTCGCCCCCGCATCGCAAGCCGCCTGCAACTCCTCGGGTATGTCCCGCTTGGCGTGCCCCGCAGCGAACAACAGCAGCGGCATCGCGCAAATGCCGTCGACACCCTCCGCAACCATCCGCTGCCATGCGTCGCCGATCGTCGGCTGCTGCAGCTCCAAGAAACAGGCTTCGACAGGTGCCGGAGCGAGCATCTCGCCGAGCACCTTTCCCAGCTGCAAGAACTCCTTCGTTCCGTCGAGGTCACGCGTTCCATGACCTATCAACAGATAACCCGGCCGCGTGCAAGCTTGCATCGCGGCGGGTGAAGCATCATGAGGAACCGGTAGAGCCGGGTCCGAGGATTCCGACGTGTTCAATGTCCTTCCCTTTCGCGGCAAAGCGGAGATGAAGAGCGAAAGGGCAGAGAGCGAACCGTCTATTTGCCCATCAACTTAGTGACGCTCGGCTCGATCGATTCGGCCCAAATCGTGTAGCCCTGTTCGCTCAAGTGTAGCAGGTCGGGCATGATTTCCTTGGACAACGAGCCGTCGTCGGCGAGGAATTTGTCGCCAATATCCAAGTAGAAAATGTTCTCGTTGTCGGCCAGCTTGGCAACGATGGCGTTGCTGGTTTCGTTGGCTTGACGCTTCGGGTCGGCGGGAGTCGCACCGCGAGGAAAGGTAGCCAGCAACAAGATCTTCATTTCGGGAGCTTTTTCACGCAATTGGTGAATGATTGCGGTGACGCCTTCGGCGATCTCTTCGGGCTTGTTCCGGCCGGAGTTGTTGGTGCCGATCATGACGACAGCCAACTTGGGCGAGATCCCTTCCAAGTTGCCATTATCCAACCGCCACATGACGTGTTGCGTGCGATCGCCACCGATGCCCAGATTGACAGCGTTGCGATCGCCGTAGAAATCGGCCCACACCTTTTTGCCGCGGCCTTCCCAGCCCTGAGTGATCGAGTCGCCGATGAAGACGAGGTCGACGTTCCCCTTGGCAACGCGAGCGTTCATCGATTCGTGACGCTTCATCCAACCACCCTCGCGCGGCACGGGGGTGATCGCATCGTGCTTCGTTGCGGTGGCTTGAGCGCTTGCGACCGAGGTCAGCATCGCAGCGATCAGGAAACAGGAAACGGAGGTCATTCTTCGCAAGGTCATGTTGGTTGGATCCCAGGTTGTGTAGTGGGTAGGGGGGTGTAGAAACGCCCATCTTAGTCGCTGGAAACGAGCCATGGAATCGAGCCCCAAAAAACAACAGCTCGCCGACGCAGAATGCGTTGGCGAGCTGAGGCGTTGTTCCATTCGAAGCGGCTGAGATAGCCGGAAAACCTACGCGGCAACCACTTGGTCGCGTTGGCCGGCCCAGGTGATCCAGTCGGTGACTTCGGCGAGATCAGGCGCGGGAGCTCCGCGGAGGATTCGTTTTCCTTCGCTGCTGTGCGCGATCGGCGTGACTTCGTCCAACAGCCACTGCGGATTGCACTCGCTCAATTGCTTGACGCTGGTGATCTCCGCAGCGACCAACAACTGGGCGTCGTGGCCACGCAGCATCGGCGAGGTGCACATCAGCTTGGATTGCATCTGCCAATCGCGAACCGTTTCGGTCGTGATCCGGCGGTGGTTCAATTTGTCGGCAACAAACGCGGGATCGGCATCCAACAGATCGGCAACCGTATAGACTCCCGCTTTCTCCAATCGCTTCGCCATCGAAGGCCCGATCGAAGGAGCGTCGACGACGTCGCTCTCCTTGCTCAAGTAATACCGCAGCGTGCGCGACTTGCTATCGCCATCGATCGGCACTGTCGAACGCTCCGATCGCTCGCCGCGACTGGTACGTGTGACGCGTGTCCGCGTCGACCGTTGGCTTCGCCCGTTGGACGAACCATCGCGGTCGCTGGATCCGTTGCTGGATCGGGATGACAAACGGCTGCTCGAACGGGAAGACGAATTGCTGCTTCCCGATCCGTTTCGCGAACTCGAACGCTTGGTGCTGCGAACAACGCGATTGCCGTCGTGGTCGTATTCGTATTCGACTTCAAGATCAGCGATTCCATCGCCATCGTAGTCGTAGGTCTCGCGATAGCTGTTTACCGAACCGGTACGCTGACGAACCGATTCGTGGTCGTACGGATTGGGGAACGAAGAGTGATCGCTCGACAGTGGACGGCTGGTGCTTTCGCCGGATTGCCCATCTCGCGACGAGGTGCGACGACGGCGAGTGACGCGAGTCGTGCGACCACCGCGCGACTCATCGGATCGTTCACCGCTGCGGCTGCGTGTCGATGTCCGTGTCGTGCGTGTCGATTGACGTTCGCCATCGCGATGACCTCGCAGAACAGCTCGGCTGGCCGAAGCGATCCAAGTCGTGATCCGCGACAATTCGTAACTGGTTCCGCTGCGAAGCGTCTCACGTCCCAAGTCGGTCGCCAGGAAGCGTTCGACTTTGACCAACAGTTCGGTTGGATGCAGTTGAGCCAATTCCTTAGGCGTCGTGACGCCACAGCCGACCAAAATCCGAGCGTCGAAGGGACGCAGGCCGGGAACGCGGCAGACCAGATCGGATTCGATCTGCCAACGGCGGATCGTGCGATCGCTGACTCCCGCCAATCCAATTCGCGAAGCGATGTTGGCGGCGTTGCTGGTCAACAGATCGCCCACCGATTCGACACCGATGCCACGCAAGCGGGCTGCGGCGACCGAATCGACCGACGGAGCCAAGTCGATGTGACTTTCCGGGGTCAAAAAGTGGCGACCGATCAGCGTTTCGCCGTCGATCGTTGTTCCAGTTCGCGATTCCTTGCGATGGTTCGGTTCGTACAAACCACGCATCGTGCGGCGTCGCGGATAGTTGTTCGCAGGACTCCAGCTGCGGCCGGGAGTGTGCGACGGATTGTCGTACAAACCGTTCGATTCCCGCCAAGCCATGTCAAGGAAGCGGTTGACGTCGTACAGATCGCTGCCGGCCGCTCCGTTGTTCAAGTTGTTACGGGCAGGCAGTGCATCGGTCCATGCGCCCTGTTCCGAGAGGTCGTCGACCAACGCTTGCGAACGTGTCAGCACAAGCACTTGGTTGCCGCCGGCGGCGAATTCAACCAACGTGCGAGCGACGCTGCGGTGATCGTGGTGATGCACAACGGGATCGTCGATGATCAACGGCATCCCAGTCCGATTTTCGTTCATCAGGCAACAAACCGCCATCCGCACGGCAAGCGCTGCGGTTCGGCGATCGTCCGACGAGATATCCGATTCACGGCGACCATCGACACGAACTTGATCGGGGCCGACCAATTCGATCGTCC
Source organism: Rosistilla ulvae (assembly GCF_007741475.1). Lineage (NCBI taxonomy): Bacteria > Pseudomonadati > Planctomycetota > Planctomycetia > Pirellulales > Pirellulaceae > Rosistilla > Rosistilla ulvae. The sequence continues at coordinate 5,516,465 of NZ_CP036261.1, forward strand.
GCAATCGGCCCGCTGTCAAACGCGTCAACCAATGGTTTGCACAAGCGATCAACGGCGACTGCGTCGCATGACCGGCGGCTTCCATACGTCGCAGTTCGTCATCCAAACGGGCTCGTTCGCGACGCAATCCGTCCAACGAATCGAGCCATTCCAAACGACGTCGCACGTCGGCCAATTCATTTCGCAAGTGAGCCATGCGATCGGAATCAACAAACGGTCGTCGTTCGATCGGTTGGGACAACATGTCGCGTTGCAGGTTGTCGATGTCGCGAACAACTGTCGCCAATTGGTCGTCGGCGCGTTGCAGTTCGCTTCGCAAACCGGTCAATTCATCTTGCAACCGTTGGCGGCGGGCGCTGGCGGCATCGCTCGATCCAACGCTTGGCGGGCAATGTTCGCTGACCAACCAATCGCGCAGGTGAGGCGTATCGGTGTACGGATTCCAGTCGCCGTAAGCCGACGACAACTGATCCATCGGGATGCCATGTTCGCGAGATGCCAGTCGCATCAAGTCGCTGCGATCGGCGATCAAACGCTCGATCGCCGACATCAGCTCCTGTTCGCAGCGGCGCAGTTGCGCCAGTTCGTCATCGAAACGAGCGTGCGGTTGGTGCGCGTCGCGGCGTCCCAATCCTTCGCGAATCGTATGCAATTCGTCGCGCATCGCGTGCAGGTTGCGAGCCTGCGTCGAAGCGTCGTTGCCGTAGCGGTAGTAGCCGTCGGTATAACAACCGGCCAATGCATCGAGTTGGCGTTGGGCGTGATCGATGCGTCCTTCCAGGCTGCTCAGATACTCATAAGGATCGCTCGCCGCATCGGCACCGCTACGATAGGCAGGCCGCGTGGCCGCGTCGCTGTAGTACGGTTTGTCGCTAGAATCCTGCAACCGCTCGCGCAGCGACCGGACCTCTTGCATCGTGCGACGCCAGCGAACCAATTGCGCGTCGAGTTCTTCCAACTGCAGACGATAGTCTTCGGCGATCGTCCAGCGTTGCGGTTCGTGTTGCGGCGCTTGACTCAACCGATCCATCTCGTCTTGGATGTCGGTGATCGATTCTCGCAGTTCACCTTGGAAATGACGCAGACGCGTCGCTTCCAGCTGAGCGGTTCGCAAACGCTGTTCGGCGAAGGTACGGTCGGGGCGATCGAGCGACTTTTCGCTGACGACGCTTCCGCGTTCAAGCGTTTCCAGTTCCGTGGTCAAGCGGCGACGACGCATCTCCAGCTCATCGCGATTTTCGGTGCCCCGATAATCGCGTCCGATCTGAGCGTCGATGTCGACCAACCGCAACTTGATGCGTTCGATCTCTTCGGATGGACGATTGACCGCGCAAGCCAGCTCAAAGCCGACCGAAGCCGCAGCTTCGAAGACGCGAGCGATCGATGTCTCGTTGGTGTCGGGAGCGACAACCATGTCGACAAGCGCCGGTGGAATCGCATCGGGACGCCGCGAGTGGTAGCCGTAATGTCGGTAGCGTTCGTCGGCGTAAGCTGCATCGCGAGGCGAGAAATCGATCAGCAAACGGCCGTCATGGGTGCCGTCGGATTCGCGTTGGCAATGATACAGCCCGCGATGGTCGGCCCAGGTGACGCGGCCAACGGTTGCACCGTGGCGGTCGTATTGGTTGCCCAGCATCACGCCGCGGATGAAATCGACGATCGCAGTCTTGCCCGAGCCCTCGGGGCCCCAGATCGCGTTGATTCCGTTTGAAAATGGCCCGATATTTTTCTTACCGAACGGGCCGTAGACGTCGATGTCTAAGCGTTCCAACAACATGGGTCTGGCTCCTCCTTGGCCACTATACAAACCGATTCCATCGATTTACGGGAACGATCAGAATAACGAGCGGTCGACAAGGGACAAAGAGCGGTTTGCCACAAAATCGGCTTTCCTTGCAGATTTGACTCAAGTTTCGTCCTGTAAACGCCACGCATATCGAAAACACAAAATGCTATCAATACCAACGACCATCGTGGGGGCCCCGAAGACCACTCGTGAGTCATGATTTCGTTTGCAGTCCAATTTGCCTTGAATCGCCATTGGACAGACCTTGCGCGATCGCTAAGCTTTAAGGTTGTATTGTTTTGTTCGACTCGATGAAGGAACGTTATAGTGTTTGTGGCCGTCTCATTGGAAAGCATGCCCGATTTGTCAATTGAAGACGCGGTGGAGATCGCGGACGATTTGGAATTTGCGGCCGTTGAAATCGATATTCACGAGGATGGTGGCCACATTCGTCCCAGCGAGATCCTCAGCAATGTCGACACCGCCTACCACCGCATCCGTCTTTCGCATCGGATGGATATCGCCAGCTTCAGCATTCAATTGCAATCGACCGGCGACCAACACTACGAAGATTTTGCCGAACTGTGCAAGTTTGCCAAGCTCTGCAAAGTCGTCACGTTGACGGTCCCATCGGCCGAACTGGGAACACCGTTTAACGAAGAAGTCGAACACCTGCAACGGTTGGTCGACATCGCCGAAACCGAAGGTTGCCGCGTCGCCGTGCGAACGCAGATCGGCCGATTGAGCGAAGATCCCGACACGTTGATGGTGCTGTGCGATAACGTTCACGGCCTGGGAATCACGCTCGACCCAAGCGTCTTCATGTGCGGCCCTTGCAGTAACAAGAGCCTCGACCGGATCATGAAATACGTCTTCCACGTCCACCTGCGAGATTCGAAGCCCGATGCGTTTCAAGTTAGCGTCGGCCAGGGAGACCTCGATTACGCCAAGTTGATCGGCCAACTCTCGCACGAAAAATACGACCGCGCGTTCAGCATCCACATGTCTCCGATCGATGGCCTGGACCACCGCGTGGAGTTGCGAAAGCTGCGCCGCTTGACCGAATCGCTGCTGTAATACTTCCTGTCTTGCGACACCCGATCACGCACCGGCCGCGAATCACTCGGCGGCCGATGAACTCGCTTGCGGATCGGCAACCGAATCGATCAATTCCCCCACGGCCGCATAAAACTCGGCCGTGGGAGAATCGAGATGCCCAAAGTTCTCCAGTTCCAGAAATTGCTTGTTCTCTGAAGGACAAGCTTCGAACAACTGCTTGCCCGAGGTGAACGGCACGATCTCATCGATCGGACCGTGGATCTGCAGCAGGGGACCATCGTATTTCTGGATCCGCTCAACCGATGGATAGCGGTTTCGCATCAGCCAACGGATCGGCGCCCAAGGGTAGATCGACTGCGCCAATTCGACGATCGAATGGAAGGTGCGGTCGAGGATCAACGCCTTCACCCCCAGTTCCGACGCCAAGTGTGTGGCGATCCCGCCGCCGAGGCTCAGCCCCCAAACGATCACTTCGTCGTCGGCGATCCCTGACCGCTGCGCCAGCCACCGCTGCGCCGCCTCGCCATCTTGCAGCACTCCCGTTTCCGTAGGCTTCCCTTCACTTTTGCCATAGCCTCGGTAATCGAACACGAAGATCGAAACCTGGTAGAGATCGCGGAGCTCGGAAATCCAGTCCCCCAGATCGGCCACCTGTTGAGCATTACCGTGGCAAAACAGCAGCTGAGCCCTCGGCTGCGGATGCGGAAAATACCAACCATGTAATGCCGTTCCATCGGCCGACCTAAAGTTCACGTCTTCGAATTGCAGGTCGGGACGATTCCAATTAGCCGCCGCAACGGAGGGAGCGGGGTAGACCAACGAGGTTTCCAGCCAGGTCAACATCAGCAGCATCGCCAGGTAGAGTCCCACGACGACCGCAAGTGACATCCGGACACAGCGACGTGCCAGATTCCAATACGGCCGCCGGGCGGGAGCGGTTTCGTGTTGCGATTCGGATTCAAGTTGCGACGGGTTTGCGATTTCTTCAGTTGGCATCTTGCACCACTCGGCGAACGTTTGCTTCATCGACCGGATCGATCACGCCGCGATCGGTGATGATCGCGGTGATCAGTTCCGCCGGCGCGACATCAAACGCCGGATTGTAGACCTCGACGCCTTCGGGCACCGTTCGCTTGCCAAACGCTTCGGCGATCTCGTAAGCGGCACGTTGTTCGATCGGAATCAAATCGCCGCTAGCCAGCGAGAGATCAAATGTGCTGCACGGTGCGGCAACGTAAAACGGAATGTTGTGATGTTTGGCGAGCACCGACAATCCATACGTTCCGATCTTGTTGCACGCATCACCATTGGCAGCGATCCGGTCGGCACCGACGATCACCGCGTCGACACGGCCTTCCTTCATCACACAAGCTGCCATCGAATCGCAGATCACCGTCACCGGAACGCCATGCTGCTGCAGCTCCCACGCCGTCAAACGCGCTCCCTGCAACAGAGGCCGCGTTTCATCGGCGAAGACGTGTAGCGTCTGCCCCGAATCGTGAGCGGAATAGATCACCGCCAAGGCCGTGCCGTATTCAGCGGTCGCAAGCGCACCGGCGTTGCAATGCGTCAGCACATTTTTTGCCGCGGCGATCAACGGAGCACCGTGCCGGCCGATTGCGTGACAGGTCTCGCGATCCTGTTGATGGATCGCGCGGGCTTCGGCCAACAGAGCTTCCAAGAACGCATCGGTCTTCCCGAAGCCGTCGCGGTCGATCACTTTCCGCATGCGGTCCAAGGCCCAGAACAAATTGACAGCTGTCGGCCGGCTGGTCGCCAAATAATCGGCCGCAGCGTGAGCCTGCTGCTTCGCCTGCTCAACGCTCTGCCGCGTCGTTTCCGCAGCCCCAATGCAAACGCCATACGCCGCCGCGACTCCGATCGCGGGTGCTCCACGGACCGACAACCGCTTGATCGCCGTCCAAACCTGCTCGACCGACCGACAATCGATTTCGACAAGCTCGGTCGGCAAACGCGTTTGGTCGATCAACCGCAGATAGCCGCTGGTCTCCTGCTGCCAGGAAAGTGGTTCGATCTTGGCGGGGGTGCTCATCGTGCTGGTCTTCGAATTTCGAGTGACAAGAGGGGACGACCTGCCGAAACGTTTTATGCTCCGACGATTCCGAAAGGCTTCGCAATTGGAAAGCCTTCCCTGATGCGGTCTTCGATCGTGGCATGATCGCCGCATTGGGGCCGCGATTCAAGCCTGCCCCCCGTCGTTTTACTTCTGATAGATCGGCAGATAATGGTACTTCACCGACAGCGTCAGCATCGCCAGCGATGTCGAATAGACGTGGCCGATCCGCTTCTCATCGCCCCCTTCGGCCAACCACGATCCGTCTCCCTGCTGTCGTGGCAACAAGACTTTGGCCACCTGCTGCTCCGCCTCTTTCGCATGCTCGCCGCCGCGTTGATACATCCCTTGGGCGTAATAATAGGTGCCGTAGTGGAAGAAGCGGTCGTTGTGCTTGGGCGGATGCTGCATCAACCAATCGGAAGCTCCCGCGACCAGCGGCGAATCGTATTGACCGCAGACCTGCATCGCCAACAATCCGGCGGCGGTCATCGTGAAGCTGGCGTGGCGTTGCCCGGGAGTGTAGCTGAAGCCCGCCGGCTTCTCAGCGTCGGGCAGGCCATTGCGATCCAGCTTGGCCGTATACGATCGCTTCAGATAGTCGACAGCATCGTCGATCGCGCTACCCGGGACCTTCAAGCCGTCGTTCTTCGCCGATCGCAGGGCCATCAATTGCCAAACCGAAACCGAAAGATCGGCATCGTTGGAGGTCGGGGTGTAGCGCCAACCGCCTTGATTCTCTTGGCTCTTCTGATGCCTCTGCGACTTCAAAATCAGGTCGATCGCCGCCTGACAGCGGTCGTGAATCAATTGGTCTTGCGCCGGGTCGATCCCCATCCCCAGCATCTCGGTCAGCATCAGCGTCGTGATCCCGTGGCCGTACATCCGCGATCCATCGTGCCGCCCGTAATAACCTTCATCGTCTTGGCGACCGTCGGCAAGAACATAAGCCAGCCCCTTGGCTGCCGCTTCGCCAGCGGGAGTTGGATCGCCCGGCAGATGCCCGACCGAAGCCAACGCCATGATCGCCAAAGATGTCATCGTGGTGTCGTGGCTGCGATCGACGATCGCTCCATCGGCTCGCTGCTTGCCGACTAGAAACAGAACCGCCTTGTCGACAGCGCGGTCGATTTCGTCTCGCTCAAAACGGGACTCTTCCGCCAGCGATGGAGTTGCGATTGCAAACAGCAACGCCAACAGGGCAAGTGACGAACGACAACACATGCAACGGAACCGAGTTGTGAGGGAGTGGACGGGAGACTGGACCAATCATCCGCAACCGATTCGCGTTTTGACTTCGTTTCCGTCGGACGATCCGCTAATTCAAATCGTCCGCCTTGGCGTCGGCCAGGCTGCGGTCGTGTCGCAGAATGAAGCGTTGATCATCGCTTTCGAAAACCGCAAAGCGATCGGTCACTTCCACGATTGTACCCTCGATCGAACCGACTTTGAACGTATCGCCGACTTTCAGTTTCAGCAGCTTGTTCTGCGTCCGAACACGAATCCACGCACTCCATTGACCGCGGCTTTGCACCAGCCCGGTCAGAACCGCTTGCTGCGATTCGTCGAACGGCGGCGGGCCTTCGGCGACGACAGGCTCCGGCGGCGGATCGCCGACCTTAAATACCAGCATCGTTTCGATCTCGCGACTTGGCAAACCGTTGTCCCAAGCCCGCACCTTGATGTCGAATTCGCCCTTCTCCTTCGGGCGGCCGATCAATTCGCCACGACTGAACTGCATTCCCGCTGGAAGATCGCCGACGACTTCGTATTCGACGCGGTGATCCTTGTCCGGATCATCGAACTTCAACCGCTTCGAGAAATCGGTATCGATCGATGCCGTCAACGTCTTCTCGCCACTGTAACGCGGTGGCTGGTTGGCAGGACTGAACATGTTGCGGTTGACGATCGCTTCGACCAACAGCGGCGCGACCCCGTCGACTCGCGGATCGGTCGTGCTAGGGGCGGGCTGATCTCGCGCCGCATCGGCAAGCGCGATCGCTTCAACATCGATGTTCATCAGCAACTTGCCCTCTTCGCTAGAGGGCCGCAGGACCAACTTCTTGGCGCGTTGCAGATAGTTCTTCTCGTGGAAAGCGGTCAGGAATTCGCTGACCTTTTGAATGTTCCCCACGCCGCCGATTCGGAACGTGTAGACGCGATACAGTTTGTTCGAGCCCTGTTCGCCCACGTAATCGACAGCACGATTCTGCAGTCCCGATTGGCTGACCAATTTCTCCAGCCATTCCTTGTATTCGGCCTGAGCCCGTTGAGGATCGCTGGGGAGCGAACGCCGGCGGTATTCGGCGATCTGAGTTTCCGCCTGCAGACCGGCAAACTCCTGCTCCTGCTGATCGATCAGCTTGTCTTCCAAATTCCGCAGCTTGTTCGCCCGCGTCTGCAGCCCCGATCGATACCCGCTGAGACTGAACTGCAGCCCCACGGCGACGACCAAACCGCCGACCAAATAAACAAGTAATTTTTCGCGTTGGTTCATGCGGACACCTCGTCGCTCTTGCTTTCGTCGCTCTCTGATGCGTCGCTATCGCTTGCGTCGGCTTTGGTTTCTTCCGTCTCCGATTCGTCGGCATTCGATTCGCCCGCGGCGGGATCTGCTTGCTCGGAATCGTTTGCCGGCGTCGCGGCTTCGGTCGTGGTCGACTCTTCTTCGCCGGAACCCTCCGGCGTTGTATCCGCTTCGGCTGCCGAAGGCTCTTCGGTTTTCGCAGGCGATGCTTTCACATCCGCCGCCGCGGCCTTCGGTTCACTCGTATCCGTCGCGACCGGCGCGGCGAGTCGTTGCTCACGAACGCTTGCCGCGGGGATGCGGATCGTATCGTTGAACTGAAACTTAAAAGTCTCGTTCCGCGGATCGCTCTTCACTCCGTCGCCAGTCACCGCGTGGTCGGCGTCTCGCAATTGGCTCTCCATCGCGATCACCGCTGCCGGTTCGCGAGCGACGCCCTTGATCGCCATCGTCGCACCGCCGCGAGGATCGGCAGCAACCGTCAACTGCTCGATTCGCATCTGTTCAGCCGGCCCAAGGTTTTCACTCAAATAAGCCAGCTCGCCCAGCATAAAGACATCGCCGTCGAGGAACTGGTCGATGCGAGCCAGGTTCGCTTTGCTGATTTGCGCCGCGGCAACAGCATCGTTCAAATCGTTGCTGGCAACCAATGTCTGTTGGTACTTGGCATCCAAGCGGCTCAACTGACTCCACGCCAACCAACCGATCAACAAAACCAACGCAGCGGCCAGACCGCCATACAACGCGTAGCGATCGCGATTCGATTTCGGTTCGGGAGGGCGACGTGGATTCAGGAAGTCGATCAGCCCTTGGCCTTTCAGCACATCCCCTTCCAACAATCCCAACAGCGGTGCAAACCGGCCGACATGTTGCGGCATCCCGTTGGGAAGCTCCGCCGGCGTTTCGACCAGACTGAACGGATCGACCGATTTCGCTTCGATCCCCAGCTGTTCAGTCAACTGCTGACGCAATTCCGTATGAAACGCGGGGTTGCCCCAAACGATGATCTGTCGCTGGCTGGAATTGCTGCCGTCGCGGCGAACCGCCATCAAACTGCGACGTGTTTCGTTGACGATCGTCCGCAGCCGAGCTTGCTCGTCCGTCGGAACGCGAACCGAACGCAAGAAGGCGGGCGTCTTGCCGCGCATCACGATCAGGTCGACCTCGTCGGCCAACGTATCGATCAGAATCGTCTCGCCCGAATCGGGCTGCTTCAGCAATTGGAACAGCGCCGCCGCTGCGGTCGGACGCAGCACGATCCGCTGCAACTGCAATTCCGATGGCGCACAGACCCGGCGAATCTCGTCGATATGTTCGGGAGCCAAAGCGGCAGCGGCCACTTCGACTGCGGTTTCGCTGCGAGCGATCGGCAGGTAATCGATCGCCGCCCGTTCGCCCGCGGCGGCGAACTGCCGGACCGCTTGGAACCGCACCACATCGGGAAGCTCTTCGTCGGGAATCGCCGGCAGACTCAACTGACGCAGCTCCGCCCGGCCTCGTCCGATCGCAACCAGCGTCGGCAATTTCTGCAGCCCACGCTCGGCCAATGCGTCGGCCAACTGCTTGCCAATCGCATCGGACTTCGCTCCGCTGATATCGACGGTGAAGACATCGGTCACGACAAACCGGTTGCCACGCGGCCGCGCCGCGACCACGCGGATCTCGTTGTCGTCCCATTCGATTGCTAACTGCTTTGCCATATTTCTTTGCCGTATGCTTCCGCGGAATTCTCTCGCTGCACTACTCTGCGATGCTTAATGTTTGCATCCCGTCCTCGCCTCGCACGCCCAACGTGCCGACGTCAAAGCCGCGTCCCAAGTGACTCAGGCTTCGCCAATAAACGATGTCGGGATTGATCGTCGTCGCGTCGATCACGACTTCCACCCGAGCCGATTGATTGGCTCCTTCGAAATAGCCGACAACTTGAGCCCGAAAGACATCGCCCCCGGCGGTGACCAACGGCAGCAGTTGGCGCATCTGTTCCAACGTCAGGATCCCTTCGACCAACGGCCAGGTCTCAAAGCGTCGGTTTTCGCTCTCGGACTGTTCGCCGCGGGCTTCGACCAACGCCAGCGCCGTCTCTTCCTCCAAGATGGGCAGACCGTAGATCAGTTCCGCCGGACACTCATTCAGATTAATCCGTCCCGGCATCGAATCGTAGTCTTTCGATGTCAACAAGCCCATTAAATAAGGCATGTAAGTCGCCATCGACAACGGTTCGTTAGCAAACGGCGACTGGTAGACCGCTTGGTCGTTCCCCTCGCCGACGACCACGGTCGCTCCGACCAAGTCCAACAGCTGCGAGACCTCGACTTTCCCTTCGGAAAGATCCAGAGTGCTCAAGACCGACGAAGACCACGCTTGCCCACTGCTCGCTTGCGACACCGCCTCGGCGGCATCCGAATCGCCACCTGTCGACGCCGTAGCACCCGATTGCCCGGCGACGCGGTAGGCGACGATAAAACTGGCCCAATCCTCATTGCCCAACACGTCGGTCAGATCGGCTTGCAATTGTTCCAGATCTTCGGCGTTGACATCCACCCGGTCCGCTCCGTCGGCGGTCTTGTTCCCTTCGCGGCTGTAGACCGTCAGAAACGCGGACCAGCCGAGCGAGGCCGTCGATTGATCGCCCGTCGTAATGTAGGTCTGTTCGATCGGATCGATGATGCCGTTGCGATTTGTGTCGGCGCCAAACAACAGTTCCGGCGTCACGCCGCGCACCAACAACAACTCCTCCACGCTATCTAACGGCCCGTTCTTGGGACCGTACGGCGTCGGCAGGGCGTTGTAATAATCGTATTCGGCGCCGAAGTCGCGCTGCTCGTCGTCTTCATCCAACCAATCCAAGATCGAATCGGCAACGTCTTCGGTCATGTTGGGCAGCGACATCAGCAGTTCGCGAGCGATGTTGTCGCTGACCACCGCCTGATCGGTATCCGCCAACCCCAGATCGGCCGCCGCCTGCAACGCTTCGTCGCCGACGGTGTAGTTCTCTTCGATCACCGTTAACACGTTCAGATTCAGCCGCGCCGATTCGTTCTGCAATCCGTAACGGATTCCCGAAAACTCTCCCATCGCGTCGATCGACGGCGCGATCACCGTGACGTTGCCGCGACGCTGCGGATCGAGATCGGGTACGACGTTGATCGCCTGGAACATCGCCGGATTGTTGTCGACGCCTCCCATCTCCTCGCGGCCGGTCGGCGATTGAGCGAGCATCAACCGCGCCAACTCCGTCCCCGATTCGACGAGCATGTCGGCTTGCGTTTTGCGCCCGCTCAAGATCGTCGATTCGTCGTACGCCAACATCAGGTCGGTAAACGAATAAGCAGCCATCGTGCTCACCGCGATCACAACAAGTGCGATCAGCAGAAAGATTCCGCGACGGGCGCGACGCGGGACGCACTGCTTTGTCGTCGTTGTTTCATCGCGGTCGACCGGGCATCGCACGTTATTAGCTTGTGCCATCGTTTAGAGCCCCGCTGCGGAAAGGTCGGTCGCGGTCGCTTCCTCTTCGGACACCAGCTGTGCCATCGGCAATCGGACCATCAAATCATAGACGTCCCCGGTCGTCGCATCGCCGGCGGTCGCGAGTCCTGCATTCATCGGATCCTCGGCCGAACCGGGCGGCTTGCCGAGAGTCAGCCGAATCTGAACGGCGATCGGCAGTCCTTGCGATTCGTCGGAGTTCCATTCGTAGATCCACTGCGTGCCATCAAAATAGGCGAACTCGATCTGCAGCACCTCGGGCGCCAACACGTCGCCGGTCTGATTCAACCGCATCACATCGCCCGATTCGGACGCGTAAGTTGTCAGTTCGCGGGAGAGCGCTCGTCGCACCAGACCGCTGCTCGATTCTAGGTTCGTCGCTCCGCCGCTGCTCAATTGTCCGATGCTGTCGCCAACGCCCGACAGATTCGCTTGCTGGACAAAATAGGCGACCGTCTTCACGTCGCTGGGCATGTCCTGAATTCCGACGTCGGTCGGATTGGTCAGCATCGGCAGATACTCTTCCATCCGCGGCAGCCGACTGACGTCGAACTGGATCTGATACTGATTGCCGATCAGACCGGGGCGAACCGTCGAAGCCAACGAATCGGAGATCGCTGTCGCTTCCATTTCTTCCCCCTCCTCCACGGTCACCGCATCGGATTCGGAACTCGACGACGAACCACTCGAACCGCCCGCGGCAGCTCCCGTCGCCGACGACGCCAGGACTTCGGCGAGCGCCCCGGCATCAAACTCTTGCGGATAGATACAGGCCTGCAGATCTTCGGCGATCATTCGCAGGATCGCTCGAGCCAGTTGAGTTCGGCGGGCTTCGGAATCGCGGACGTTCAACTGCGCCGCATAAAACTGCATCGCAAACCCGATCATCCCCATCAACACGACGCTCAAGCCCAACGCGACGACAACTTCAAACAGCGTGAAGCCGCGGCGAGTCGCTTGGCGGCGGCAAGCCGTTGTCGTCGATCGGTGGTGGAAGTTTCCGCGGATCATGCTCCAGTTCCATCGCTTGTCGCCATCGCATCTGCTTCCGCCGCCAACGCCGCCGCTTCGTCCTCTAGCCCTTGCAGATCCATCGCCGGATCGATGATCCAACGCGTTAACGTGAACTCGACCGGCAACACCGATGCATCCTGCGACACCGACTGGACGTTGACTTGAACGGCAACCATCCCCGACATCGGCGCCGGTTCGGTCAGCACCGAATACTCCCACTGCCGCAGCGTGTCGCTGGATTGCAACGACACGTTGGAGATCGGTTGCGGTCCGGCGGTGTTCAACATGACTTCGGCCATCTTCGATTCGCACATGATCTGAGCGCGAGCCAGGTCGCGAGCTTCGATCGCCGCTTTTGCTCCGTTGGAAACGATGTTCCCCAACATCGCCATCGCGACGCCAAAAATCGCCAACGCCAGGATGATCTCAAACAACGAGAACCCCGCCCGGCGCAACGGTTTCCGGGGCGTCGCGGATCGATCGATTTGAGTTTTGCGTGATCGGGCGGCTTTAGCTTTCATCGCTCGTCACCTCCGAAACCATCGCTTCGCCTGTGAGTCCGCGCAACTGGACTTTGACGACGCTGCCATCTTCGGATTTCACTCGCAGCACGGCCGTGCTGGTCGTCCCATCGGCGTACAGCAGAATCGGTTGGGACCATCCCGCTTCGGCAGCCATCGCGGCTTGTTGCAGAATGAACATGCTGCGCTGCGACGATTCGACTTGTTCGTCGGCAAAGACGATGTTCTCGGGCAGTTCCAAGATATCCGCAGCCGTTGGTTCGGGCGGAGTGTAGCTGGCGACAGCGGCTTGAGTTCCCGCGGTCCCCGGCAAGGTCTGCCCCGACATGTCGGCAGCTTCGGTCATGTCGCTGGCATCGTTCCACGGCTGGACACTGTACCGGCTGGTGCCGATCTCGCAGCGGAACATATGCGTCCGTCCGGTTCGCATCGCTTTGAGCCGCGATTGGGCCAAGACGATGCGAATTTCATCGCCCGCCCGTTTGATCCGCCCATCGGCCATCAGCACGCTGATCGCCGGCACGGCCATCGCCGACAACGCGGCGATCAAAACCAAGACCAACAGTAGTTCCAACAGCGTGAACCCTCGGCCAGCTGCCCGCGGGCAGCGACGAGATAGGGTTGGAAGCGAGGTTGGCTGCATGATGTTGTCCGTCAGACCTAAACGGTACCGCTGGTCACAACGACATCATCTTCGGATCCTTCCTGACCATCGGCCCCTGCGCTTCGCAATTCGAAGCCGGTGCCGCTGGGAGCGTATTTGTAGTTGTTGCCCCAAGGATCCGCAGGGATCTCTTCGTCGAAGTACGGCCCCTTCCAGCGGGTGGGGTCGGCGATGTCGTTTGGCTTCTCACGAAGGCCTTCCAAGCTGCTCGGCAGGGTGCCGACTTGCAACTGATACAACTTGATGCCGCTCTTAATATTGTTCAGCTGGGTCCGAGCGGTGTCATCTTGGGCCCCCTTTTGGATGCCGACGAAATTCACGGTCACAATTCCACCGATGATCACCAGGATGATCAAAACCAGCAGAACTTCCAACAACGTAAACGCCGCGCGACGGCGCGATCGCTGCTTACGCATTCTTCATACTCCCTTGGACAAAACGGATCGAATCGCGTGGATTCATTCACATTCAAGCGATTTGTTGCATCGCCCGACGCGTTGCACAATTTTTGACATTGTATTCAACCCTGGCGGGCAAACATAGTTCCGGCGAATTTCCCGAGGGGTGCAACCGTCAGAAACAGTCGCCTAGAAATCGAGGCACGGAACTTGCGGAAGATCTGGAAAAACCAGCATTCACCGGGATTTTTCGCGATTGCCCAGCAAATCGCAGTCCCAGTGACGCTTGACGCCCGATCGATTCCGTGTTAATTTTCGCCAACCAAACGAGGCCCATCGGTCTCGAACCCAAATCCGGGGGATTAGCTCAGTTGGGAGAGCGCCTGCATGGCATGCAGGAGGTCATCGGTTCAAGTCCGTTATCCTCCACTCGGAATCAAAAAGCCCGTTTTGACCAAGCGTCAAAGCGGGCTTTTTTCGTGCGCTCGCTCCAGCTCGCATCTCGCCCTCGAGAGCCTCAACAAGCCGGAACACAAATCCGCACTTCGTCGACCGCAGCTCAAGCATCTTTGCCCACAGCCAATCCCCTCGTGCCAGCGTGCCGACAGACCGATGGCCCCGCCTGACCAACAATCGCACCGCCAGCAAAACAAGCAACGAATTTCAATTTGGATTCCCATTAGTGCAAATCAGTGAAGATTAGCGTCCCTTCCGACAGCACGGCACTCAGCGTTTCTAGAAAAACGGGAACACTGATCGGCACTCATCTTCGCTAATCAAAAGCCACAACTGCCAGTCTTCGTACGCAGCCTGAGTTCTTTTAGTTCCTCCGCTCACGCATCCTCTACACTCACAAAGACAGCAAAACGATCAACGAACTTCGAGCTACATCCCCATTAGTGCAAATCAGCGAAGATTAGCGTTCCTTCAGCCAGCACGGCACGCAGCGTTTCCAGGAAAAAGGGAACACTGACCGGCACTCATCTTCACTAATCGAGAGCCACAACTCCCAGTCTTAGTACGCGGCCTGAGTTCTTTCGATTCCACCACTCACGACTCCGGAGCAGTAGCAACCTCCAGCAAACAATCAACGAAGTTAAAGTTGCATTCCCACTAGTGCATATCAGCGAAGATTAGCGTCCCGTCAGACAGCACGGCACGCAACGTCTCCAGAAAAAGGGAACACTGACCGGCACTTATCTTCGCTAATCAAGAGCACAAAATGCCAGTCTTCGTACGCAGCCTGAGTTCTTTCGATTCCTCCACTCACCCTCCTCTTCACTCACAAAGACAGCAAAACGATCAACGAACTTCGAGCTACATTCCCATTAGTGCATATCAGCGAAGATTAGCGTTCCGTCAGCCAACACGGCACACAACGTTTCCAGGTTAAAGGGAACACGGATCGGCACTCATCTTCGCTAATCAAAAGCCACAAGTGTCAACATTCGCACGCAGCCTGAGTTCTTTCGATTCCTCCGCTCACGACTCCTCTTCAATCACAACAACAGAAAAACAATCAACGAATTTCAAGTTACATTCCGATCAGTGCAAATCAGTGAAGATTAGCGTCCCTTCCGCCAGCACTGCACGCAGCGTTTCAAGGAAAAAGGGAACACTGATCGGCACTCATCTTCGCTAATCAAGAGCCACAAATGCCAGTCTTCGTACGCAGCCTGAGTTCTTTTGGTTCCTCCGCTCACGCCTCCTCTTCAATCACAACAACAGAAAAACAATCAACGAATTTCAAGTTACATTCCGATCAGTGCAAATCAGTGAAGATTAGCGTCCCTTCCGCCAGCACTGCACGCAGCGTTTCAAGGAAAAAGGGAACACTGATCGGCACTCATCTTCGCTAATCAAGAGCCACAAATGCCAGTCTTCGTACGCAGCCTGAGTTCTTTTGGTTCCTCCGCTCACGCCTCCTCTTCAATCACAACAACAGAAAAACAATCAACGAATTTCAAGTTACATTCCGATCAGTGCAAATCAGTGAAGATTAGCGTCCCTTCCGCCAGCACTGCACGCAGCGTTTCAAGGAAAAAGGGAACATTGATCGGCACTCATCTTCGCTAATCAAGAGCCACAAATGCCAGTCTTCGTACGCAGCCTGAGTTCTTTTGGTTCCTCCGCTCACGCCTCCACTTCAATCACAACAACAGAAAAACAATCAACGAATTTTAAGTTGCAATCCCATTAGTGCAAATCAGTGAAAATTAGCGTTCCGTCAGACAGCACGGCACGCAGCGTTTCTAGAAAAAAGGGAACACTGATCGGCACTCATCTTCGCTAATCGAGAGCCACAAGTGCCAACCTTCGCACGCAGCCTGAGTTCTTTCGATTCCTCCACTCCCCCTCCCCTGCAGTCGCAACGCAAAAGCAACAATCAACGATTTGCGAGTCACCCTACCATTATTGCAAATCAGCGAAGCGCCCTCTTCGCCAGCGCATCCCCTACTCGAGACGATCCGCCTGGGAATTTGAGGCTCAGCGCGACAGCAAACTGATCGTCAGCAGAATGACAGCGGTGGTTGAAGCTAGCGTGCGTAGATGGTTCCAACGCGTCCAACGATGAAGGTAGCGTTTCCATTGTTGTTCGCTCTCGGGGGCGGTTGCGGAGAGCTGATCGAGTTGGTTGTTTAACGGGACGTTGCAGGCTGCCGTGACGAGGAAGCTGCCCAGTAGATAGCAAGCGGATCCGGCGGTCGCCCATGCCCATCCCGGCTGACGCTGCATTGCAGAGATAGCGATCGTGGCCAGACAGACAAGCGCAGTCCCGAAGAACGCGCTCAGGAAGACCCAATTCAAGATCGTTCGATTGATCGATTGCATGGCTCGGATCCCTTCTGCCGCAGACAGCAACGCCAAGGCACGCATCACTGAAACCGAAAAGACAAAAAACAATCCCGACATCAGGCCGCAGCCCGCGATGGCAATGACCATGATCGGTTCAAGAAACGAAAATGTCGACATGCGGGAGCCTGGGGTTCGAGTCTCAAAAAACAATATCGCGATTATCCGTCGCGACTCTCGTACGGGGATAGTTTAGTTTCCAGGTCGGTGATGCGGTTTTGCAATCGCTCGATCACCGGAGACACGTCGCGTTGAGGAAACCTTGGATGATTGTGTTGCGGACAGTTCATGTCCTTCATCTCGGCGGAGAACTGAAGCCTCCACTCGATTTGAACGCTGCAACCGGCGCCGCCGAGAGAATCGAATCAACCTCTGCTGTCCGGCGGCAAGTTCATCTACAATCCCAGACCTGACGCTCTACACTTCCACGGACAACTCCCATGCGATGCAACCGATGGCTCCAACGCAAAGTGCTCTCCAAGACGGAAGGAAGTCGCGATGTCCGCGGATAGTTCGCAAACCGACGCACCGCTCGACGAAGGCCAGCCGCCCGATGAAGCCAAGCGGCCGATGCGTTTCGGCAAGGTAGCGATGACGTTTTTTGTCTGCCTGGGTCTGCTAGCGGGTGTCGGGACGTTTACGTTTGGATACGGCAAAGGGGCCAGCTATCTGAGCAACAATCCGGAAACCTGCATCAATTGTCACGTGATGCAGGACCACATGGATTCCTGGCAACAGAGCAGCCATCATCACGTCGCCGTTTGCAACGACTGTCACTTGCCCCACGACTTCGTTGGCAAATGGGTCACCAAAGCCGACAATGGCTTCTTCCATTCGCTCGCCTTCACGATGGGAGGCTACAAAGATCCGATCCAGATCAAGCCGCGAAACAAACGCGTCACGCAGAGCACTTGCATATCGTGTCACAAGGATTTTGTTCATCCTCTGCTGCCAGCGACCGCCGGGCACGACATGTTATCGTGCGCCCATTGCCACGCCGATGTCGGCCATGCCGGTCGTTAGATCGATCGGCTGGCACCGAGCCGATTGACTCTCGATCCCGCGACGCCCGATCCGACACGTCGGCTTTACTCGCCACACAAACTTCCACTTCGATTCGCCTTCAACCGATCGCCACTCATGACAACTTCAGACAACCGATCACGCAGCCTTGGCTGGTTGGCATTGCTAACCGGCACCGTCGCCGCAACCACTTTTGGTGTCGTCGCGATTCTGGTGAACATCTTCGAACGCAAGCAGGAAGCGCGGACGCCGTTTGTCCGCGTCGTGGAGGTCGATGAGGTCAGCACCGATCCCAAACCGTGGGGACTGAATTTCCCGCAGCAATACGAAGACTATCTGAAGACAGTCGACGACGAATACACCGACTACGGCGGCAACCACGCGCTCCCCCCCAGCAAACTGGAAGAGTATCCGTGGCTGAAGCGATTGTTCGCGGGGTACGCGTTCAGCATCGAGTACCGCGAAGCTCGCGGGCACGCGCACATGCTGGCCGACCAAGAGGTGACCCGGCGCGTGACCGAGGTCCAGCAAGCGGGAGCCTGTTTGCACTGCCATGCATCGATCATCCCGACCTACCGCCGCATCGGCATGGAACAACTGGGGCAGGAAGTCACCGCGGCGAAGCTGGCCGAGTCGTTCAACCAAGAGGCGGTGATGGCCGGCTTTAAAGCGGTCAGCCAGCGGACGTATGAAGAGGTGCACGCGGAACTGGAAAAGACTCCCGACGGCGTGGTCGAAGCGGCCGCGGGCGATCCGCATCTCGGCAACGCGCATCCCGTATCCTGCATCGACTGCCACGATCCCAAAACGATGGCGCTCCGCGTCACACGTCCCGGCTTCTTGATCGGCATCGACAAACTCGCCAAAAGCGACGATCCGGTGCCGCATCTGCCCAGCATCGCCAAGTGGCGCAAAGCGGGCTCCAAAGGGACTTACGATCCGAACACCGACGCGACGCGGCAGGAACTTCGTTCGTTTGTCTGCGGCCAGTGCCACGTCGAATACTACTGTGCCAACAAGATGACGTTGACCTTCCCATGGAGCAACGGGCTGAAAGTCGAAGACCTGGAAGCCGAATGGGACAGCACGACCTTCCCGAGCGAGGAAGCGGATGAGGCAGGCGAGCCGTTCTATGACTACGTCCATAAAGAGACGGGGACCAAGGTCTACAAGGCCCAACATCCGGAGTTCGAATTGTGGAGCCAAGGGATTCACGCTCGTGCCGGCGTCAGCTGCGCCGATTGCCACATGCCTTACGAAAAAGTAGGAGCGACGAAGGTCAGCAGCCACTGGGTTCGCAGCCCGATGGCGAACATCAACAAGGCCTGCCAGACGTGCCACAAGGTTTCCGAACAGGAGATCAAAGACCGTGTCGACCTGATCCAACATCGCACGAGCGATCTGATCGACCGAGCGGCCGCCGCGGTGACGGAGATGTTCGACGCGATCATCGCAGCCCGCGAGGCGGGAGCCAGCGACGAACAACTGAAACCGATCCGCGACCTGCAACGCAAAGCGATGTGGCGACTCGACTTCATCGCCAGTGAAAACAGCAAGGGTTTCCACGCCAGCCAAGAGTCGGCGCGGATCCTTGCCGAATCGATCGATTACAGCCGCCAAGCGATTGCTGGATGCTACCAATTGGCTGGCGATCCGGCGGCAAATTCGCCGAAGGCGGAGGCTGAAGAAAAAGCGTCTCAATAGAAAACGCCAGTGGTTGCAGCCCGTATGGCGAGCAAGCGATTCCGTATCGCACCGGATCAAGCCCAGCAGCCCGGGACGCGTCGACCCGCTAGAGAACGACGCGTATGGTTAGAGCTCTGTCGTGGGCAATCCGGTTCGGTGGTTAAACACCTGCCGCGAGCCCGCGTTGACGGGGGCGATCGAGTGCCAGCGTTCGCCCGCCAGCGGTTGAGATTCGCCATCGAAATAGGGTTTGCCACGAACCGCGTTTTGGTAGTGGGCTTCGATTTCGATTGCCGTCAAGCCAAAATCGTACAACGCCACTTCATCGATGATTCCGTTGAAAGCTTCATTATTATTCCACTTGTTATTGCCGATACATGCTTTGACTGAACCGCCGCTGATCGCCAAGATTCCGACAGAGAACGTGTGCTCGAATCGCAGGCGACCATCGATGTAGAGACTCTTCTTGCCAGTAAAACTGTCGTACGTGGCAACGACATGATGTGGCCGCCCATCGGTCAATTCGGCCACCGTGGGGCGACCTTCTCGGCCATCCAAGGGCATATCGAGTTCGCTGTAGCCCAATTCCTCTAAGTGCAATCCAAACGACAGGCAAGGTCCGTTGGCAACCAACGGCTCGGCATATTGGCCGACATTCTCATCGTTCTGAAAGGACAACAGGAAGCGATAATCGCCATCTTCTTTGCGAAAGATCTCATCGTAGTCTTTGAAGTTCCCACTCCAATCGGAGATAAACATCGCTTCGATTGAAATCCCGCTACTGCACGCCATCGCTCCGGTCCCAACCGTGCTTCCCAGACCTTCGTTGATCTCAATGAAGGCGTCGTGAGAATTGTCGAATTGGACCGCGCCAGTGCCCACAATCCCGCCGGTCCGCTTCGCCCGACTGCCAAACGTCAATGGAACCCCCGCGGCTGCAAGTCCGTCCGTCGTCGCGGAAGAATCGAAGTTCCAATAGTACAACGGCAATCGAATTCGCGACTGAACATCGACCTGGCCGTCGAGCACCCGGACGGCGATGTGTTGGTCATCGATCACGTCGACTTCGAATTCGGTTCCCAAATCGAGAATCCTCAAGTTAGCTGTCGTCACCGAAAATCGGGACGCCGGGTCGCTCAGCTTGGCATGCACCGAACCTCGGTACAGCACGCCGCTCTCCTCCGTGTTGATCCCAAACAACGCCGGCCCCTGGACACGTAAACTCGCACCACTTTTGGTTTGAAAATCGGTCGCTCCTTGTTCGACGGTCAATGTCAGCGGCCCGGTCGCGTCCCGTCGATTTCCAATCGTGCCCACCATTCCCAGCGGTGGTTTGCGGTGGTCGTAGCTGAAAGCCATCGCCTGTGTCTCCAGCTTTGGCGCCGTCGCCGCGATCGGTTGTCGTGGTTCGATCGGCTCGCGAGCCAACCGCACCACAACGATTCCCAGAACCGAAGCCGCCACCGCAAAGGCAACCAACGCGGGCCAAGTCGATCGACGCGCGTCGTTCAACTTGGGGGAATCGGCTTCACCACTTTGCGTTGTCGATGGCAGACACCCCGAGATGTTGGGCATCGCCGGGACCGTCAGCCCCAACTGACCGTGAACCAACGCGTACCGCAGATACTCCCGCTGGGCTTCGGGATCGTGGATCAGCATCGCTTCCAATTGAGCCGTCTGGTCGGCAGTCGCCGTCCCTTGGATCTGCAAGTCGGCCAGGTCCAAAAGAGCTTGCCGATCGGGTGCTTCGTCATGAGGTTGCATGGGCTTGTAGTTTCTCTGGAGCAAGCGATTTTAGACTGGTTCGTTCTGCAGTTTCGATTCGACACAATCGGCTAGCGAGCGACGCATCACCTTCAGCGATTTGTAGACCGCGTGCACCGACCGCTGCCATCGTTGGGCGATCGCCGCCGCCGAATGGTTCTCGCCGTAAAACAGTTGCACCAATTCCCGTTGCCGTTCGCTCAGCAACTGCACGCATTGGTCGATCGCTTCCTGGCGGACGTTGATCTCCGGGCCAAGCTTTAGTGCCGTCGTAGAGAGTTCGTCGATCAACGCTTCACTAAAAACATGTCGGTCGCGGTCGCGGGTTCGCCAATGTTTGAGCACTTGATGCCGAGTCACCCCCAACGCCCATGCGGCAAAATCTTGATCGCGGCGGAACGTCGAAAAGCTGCGCCATAACTCCAAACACGTCTCCTGATACACATCGTCGACCGCGCATGGTTGATAGATCAACGACCGTATATAGGCGAGGACCCGTAGCTGGTCTCGCGCAAACAACCGCAAAAACAATTCGTAATCGTCGGGCTTGGTCGATGGTTCGGTATCCATCCCGCGAAATCTCGACTGGACCAAAGGGGAAATTTAAAAGCGTGCAACCACAATTATCGGTCGCTCACGAGCCAGCTTTCGCGTTGCCAGCCAATAGAGAATGGCGCGCTGCGACAAGATTTGATACCTCCCAAAAACAATTTTCTCTATTCTGGGTACCAATCTCGCCCCCGCTGGGTCACTCCCTTTAAAGCGGAAGAATCCTCCTTTTACCTCGCATTAGGGTCCCACGATTGTTGTTGACAGAATCAGGACGAAACACGACTCGGCTGATCTTATGGGCTGCGGTGGGACTAGCGTTTGCCGGAGCTCAAACTGTCGCCGCCGACGAAATGTTTGAAAAGCACGTGGCGCCGCTGCTCGCGCAACGTTGCTTTTCCTGCCATGCTGGAGATTCGCCCGAAGGTGGCTTTTCGATTGAAGACTCCGCCGCCTTTTTTGCCGACGGATACATCGAACCGGGCGATTCGGCGGCGAGCCATTTGATCGAATTGATCACTCCGGTCGACGGCAAGGCTGCGATGCCCAAGGATGCCGATCCGCTTTCGGCCGCGGAGATCGCAACGATCGCAAGCTGGATCGACGCCGGAGCCCGGTGGCCCGAAGGGTTTGTTGTTGAGGAAGCGTTGGTCGATGATTTCGATTGGTGGTCGTTCCAACCGCTGTCGCGACCGCCGGTTCCCGAGCTGAACGATCCGTGGGCGAAGGATCCCATCGACCGATTTGTTTTGGAAAAGTTGAACCAGAAAGGGCTGACCTATTCGCCGCCAGCCGACCGGCGGACGCTGATCCGCCGTCTCACCTACGATCTGACCGGGCTGCCGCCAACGCCAGCAGAGGTCGCTGATTTTGTCGCCGATCCCGATCCCAAGGCTTACGAAAAACTTGTCGATCGTTTGCTGGAATCGAAGCATTACGGCGAGCGATGGGCGCGGCACTGGTTGGACGTCGCCAAGTATGCCGATTCGAACGGCTACGACAAAGACAAATTGCGTCCCAACGCATGGCCCTACCGCGACTATGTGATTCGATCGTTCAATGAAGACAAACCGTACGCCCGCTTTGTTCAGGAGCAGATCGCGGGAGACGTGTTGTTTCCCGGAACGGCTGACGGCACACTCGGTTTAGGTTTTATCGCCGCCGGTCCCTGGGACTTCATCGGTCACGTCGAGGTTTCTGAAGCGAAGCTGGATGGCAAAGTCGCTCGTAATCTCGATCGCGACGACATGGTTTCAGGCGCACTAAATACATTCTGCAGTGTGACGGTACAGTGCGCGCGATGCCACAACCACAAGTTTGATCCGATCACCCAACAGCAGTACTACGGCTTGCAAGCGATCTTCGCGGCGGTCGATCGGGCCGATCGAAAGTTCGACCTCGATCCGCAGGTTGCTGAAAAACGCGAGCAATTAAATGCTCAGTTGGAAGCATCGGACGCGATCCTGAAAACGATCGACGACCAAATCGCCACCGCTGGCGGAAAGCAACTGGCCGACCTCACGACGCGGCTCGCCAAGCTGAACAAAAGCTTAAAAGCTGTCGAGTTTCCCGAGTATGGATACCACAGTGCGATCGTCGCAGCCCAGGACTCCAATAAATGGGTCGAGGTCGAATTGAAGGGGGAAGTAGCGGCATCGCGAATCGTGTTGCATGCCTGCAAAGACAACTACAACAACATCGGCGCCGGCTTCGGATTCCCGCTGCGATTCAAAGTCGAAGTCGCCGGCGACGGAGGGAACTGGACGACGGTTAGCGATGCAACCGCAGACGACTTTGCCAACCCAGGCTTGATGCCTGTCGAAATTTTGTTGGACGATCAATTGGTTCGCCGTGTTCGCGTGACCGCAACGCGATTGGCGGAGCGCAAGGACGACTTCATCTTTGCGTTGGCTGAATTGCAAGTCTTCGCGGCCGAGCAAAATGTGGCACTCGGCGCGACCGTTCATTCACTCGATTCCATCGAAGCGCCACCTCGCTGGCGTCGCCAAAATCTGACCGATGATAAGTGGCCCCAAGTTGGAGAGCCCGACACGAAGCGTCGGATCACGGAAGCGACCAATCAGCGAGACGCGATCCTCGCGACAGTGACCACGCCCGATATGGCGCAGCGTCGCGATGAAGCGAAACGGAAGATCGCCGAGACCGAGGCAGCGATCGCTGCCTTGCCACCGCAGCAAACCGTTTACGCAGCGGCGACCAACTTCACCCGCCAAGGAAATTTCAAGCCGACCGGCGGCAAGCCACGAGAGGTTTTTGTGTTGCATCGCGGGGAGGTCTCGCTGCCGGGCGATCCCGCCATACCAGGCGTGATCCCGTTGAGCGGTGATGCGCAGTGGCAGTTCGACGCGACTTTAAACGAATCGGAGCGACGAGCTCAATTGGCCCAATGGTTGACCGACCGCGAACATCCTTTGGTCTGGCGGTCGATCGTCAATCGCATCTGGCAGTACCACTTCGGCCAAGGGATCGTCGCCACGCCCAACGACTTCGGTCGGATGGGAGCCGAACCGACGCATCCCGAACTGCTCGATTGGTTGGCCGTCGAATTTCGCGACGGCGGGCAATCGATGAAGTCGCTGCACCGAATGATCGTCAACAGCAACGTCTACATACAGTCCTCGGCCGAAAACGCGGCGAACGCTGCGATCGATGGCAGCAACCAATTTCTGTGGCGATCCAATCGGCGGCGTCTGTCGGCCGAAGAGGTGCGGGATTCGATCCTGTCGGTAAGCGGCACGTTGGATCCGACGATGGGCGGTCCGGGGTACTATCTGTTCGAATTGGAAAAGACAGCTCATTCGCCTCACTTTCAATATCATAAATTCGATCCGGCCGACAAGCGATCGCATCGCCGCAGCATCTACCGTTTCATCGCTCGGTCGCAGCCAAATCCCTTCCTGACGACACTCGATTGCGCCGATTCATCGCAGAGCACTCCACGGCGGAACGAAACGCTGACCTCGTTGCAAGCGTTGTCCTTGATGAACAATAAGTTCAATCTCGTGATGGCGGAAGCATTTGCGCGGCGGCTTCAAAACGAACGGGATGGGCTGCCAGAACAGGTCGACCGGGCGATCCAGTTGCTGGTCCAGCGGCCTGCGACTGCGGAGGAACGAGACGATCTGATTGCCTACGCCAATGCATACGGCTTGGAAAACTTGTGTCGTTTTTTGTTTAACCTAAGTGAATTCGTGTTTGTGGACTGAAGTGAGAATGCAAAACCGAAGAGAATTCGTCCGCCAAGCAGGTACAAATTTTGGTGCGTTAGCGATGGCGGCGATGTTGCAACGCGATGTGCAATCGGCCAGCGGCGGCGATGTTGAAGTGCTGCACAATCCTCCCAAAGCCAAACGCGTGGTGCAGTTGTTCATGGCCGGAGCGGCCAGCCACATCGACCTGTTTGATCACAAGCCACTGCTCGAAAAGTTTCACGGTCAGGAATCGGACTTCGGCGAACCGGTCGAAGCGTTTCAAAACGGCTTGGGGCCGTGGATGAAATCCCCTTTCAAGTTTGCCCGCTATGGCAAATCGGGAAAGCAGTTGAGCGAAGTTGTTGCGCCGCTTGGAGAATGCGTCGATGACATCGCCTTCGTCCACAACATGGTTGGCAAAACGGGAGTCCATTCACAGGCGACGTATCTGCAGGCGACAGGTTTCCAACGCCCCGGGTTCCCGGGAATGGGAGCTTGGGTCAGTTATGGCTTGGGGGCGATCAACGAGAACCTGCCGACTTTTGTTGTTCTTCCCGACCACCGTGGATTTGCCAGTAACGGACCAAAAAACTGGGGCTCCGCGTTCCTGCCCGCAAGCGCTCAGGGGACCACGATCTTTCCACAACGCGAAAATCCGATCGACGACCTTACCGCTCAAGCCGATTTTGTGACCGCAGCAGGAGACCGCGACGGACTAGCGGTACTCGATCGCATGAACCGACGCCATCTACAGCAACACGCCGGCGATTCGCGACTGGAGGCTCGGATTCGTTCCTACGAACTGGCGGCGGCGATGCAGTTGAGCGCTCCCGAAGCGTTGGACATCTCGGGCGAGACCGCAGAGACGATGAAGATGTACGGATTGGATCGGATCGGGGCGACGTATCCCGACGCGATCAATCCAGCGGAAGAGGCGGAGTACTTTGGCCGCAAGTGCCTGATCGCCCGGCGACTGCTGGAACGGGGAGTTCGCTTCGTGCAGATCTGGTCGGGGAACGACAACGGCTTCCCTCGCCGCAACTGGGACTCCCACGAAGATATCGAGCGCGATCACGGTCCGCTGGCACGTGGCATGGCCGTGGGGACGGCGGCGCTGCTGAAAGACCTCAAGCGAACCGGCATGTTAGAAGACACGATCGTCTTGTGGACCACGGAGTTTGGGCGGATGCCAAGCACGCAAGGGAGCAAGGGACGCGACCACAATCCCTATGTCTTCACCAACTGGATGGCTGGCGGCGGGATCCGCGGCGGCGTCACCTACGGCGAATCGGATCAATGGGGATACAAGCCACTAGACCGGATGCACCCAACACAAGTCTACGACATTCATGCCACGATCTTGCACCAATTGGGAATCGATCACAAACGACTAACCGTCCGCCACGACGGCGTCGATCGCCGCCTGACCGACGTCCACGGGCACGTCATTGGTGACCTGATCTAAGATCGCAAATTTTCATTTATCAATCCAATTTTGTGTACGTGTTACGTTTTAATCAGTTCGGAATCTTTAGGAGGCGGCAATGTCAAGGCAACGTATTTCCTTGCGTGAACAACGAGGGTTTACCCTTGTTGAATTGTTGGTTGTGATCGCGATCATCGGAATTTTAGTGGGGTTGTTGCTGCCAGCGGTCCAAGCAGCTCGCGAGGCAGCTCGTCGAATGCAGTGCCAGAACAACCTGAAACAGTGGGGGTTGGCGATGCACAACTACCACGACACGGTGCTGGCATTTCCTTTTGCCGCTGTCAACACGGATGGCGCAAGCCAATCCA